>JAHBAM020000253.1 GCA_018500125.2 Roseobacter sp.
GAGATCGCCACGCTGCTGGAGGCGCAGGGCTATGGCGCGGACCGTATCGTCATTGACCCGTCTGTTGTGCGCGGGCTTGGCTATTACACCGGCCCGGTTTTTGAGGCCGAGTTGACCTTTGAAATTCTGGATGAGAAGGGCCGCAAGCGGCAGTTTGGCTCTGTTGCGGGGGGCGGGCGCTATGACGATCTGGTCAAGCGCTTTACCGGGCAGGCTGTGCCGGCCACCGGCGTTTCGATCGGGGTTGACCGCTTGCTGGCGGCGCTGCGCGAGAAGGGGCGGATCGGCGGCAAGGCGGTTGGGCCTGTTGTTGTGACTGTCATGGATAAGGCGCGGATGGCGGAGTATCAGGGCATGGTGGCCGAGCTGCGCCAAGCGGGGATCCGCGCCGAAGTCTATCTCGGGAATCCCAAGAGCTTTGGCAACCAGCTCAAATATGCGGACAAGCGGGAAAGCCCTGTGGCCGTCATTGCGGGCAGTGACGAGGCCGAGCGCGGTGTGGTGCAGATCAAGGATCTGATTTTGGGCGCGAAGATTGCCGAGAATGCCACGCATGAGGAGTGGAAAGAGCGGCCCAGCCAGTTTGAAGTGCCGCGGGATGCGCTTGTGGCCAAGGTGCGCGAAATTCTGGATGGGCAGGGCTGAGGATGTCTGAGGGATTGGCGAAACGGGCCGAGGCGGCGCGGGTTCGGGCTATGTTTGAGGCGGCGGGGGCTTTGCCTGTGGAGGCGGCGGTTTTGCAGCCAGCGGAGCTGTTGCTCGACCTTTATGGCGAGGATATCCGCGCGCGGGCCTATGTGACGTCGGATGCTTTGCGCGGAGAGCAGATGTTGCGGCCCGATTTTACTGTGCCGGTGGTGCAGATGCATATGCAGCACGGCGCGGAGCCGGCGCGTTATACCTATTCGGGTGAAGTGTTTCGCCGTCAGGAAGACGACGCGAGCCGCGCCAATGAATATCTTCAGGTCGGCTATGAAATCTTTGAGCGCACGGCGCCGCATGAGGCGGATGCGGAAGTCTTTGCGCTGATCTCATCGGTGTTGCGCGGTCTGCCTGTGCGCGCGGCGACAGGGGACATCGGAATTCTCATGGCGGCGGTCGACGGGCTGAACACGACCGAGCGGCGCAAGGCGGCTTTGCGGCGCCATATCTGGCGGCCACGGCGCTTTCGCGCTTTGATCGAGCGCTTTTCGGGGCGGGTGGATGTGCCGGCCAGCCGTGTCGCCTTGCTGGCGGCGCAAGATGCTTTTGCCGAGGCGGGGCCAGCCATCGGGCTGCGCGCGCGGCGCGAGGTCGAGGCGCGGATCGAGGCGCTGCGCGAGGATGCGGCGGCCGGGCCGCTCGCACCGCAGGATGTCGAGCTGTTGGAGGCGATTTTGGCGGTGCAGGAGACCCTGCCCAATGCGGTCGAGCAGCTCAGCGATATTGCGGTGGACCTGCCGGCGATTGCGGAGGCTGTTGAGGGGCTGGCCAAGCGCACGCGCGCCCTTGCGGCGCGCGGTGTGGATGTGGCGCAGCTTGCGTTTGAGGCGAGCTACGGGCGCGCCTCGATGGAGTATTATGACGGGTTTGTCTTCGGGTTTTATGCCGAGGCGCGGGCCGATCTGCCGCCTGTGGCGAGTGGCGGGCGCTATGATGCGCTCACCCGACAGCTCGGGCAGGGCGCGGAGATCCCGGCGGTCGGGGGCGTTGTGCGCCCCGGCCTGATGCTGGGCCTGAAGGAGGGCAGCTTATGAGCCTGAAGCTGGGTGTGCCCTCAAAAGGGCGGTTGATGGAAAAGACGTTTGACTGGTTTGCCGAGCGCGGCGTGCGCCTTGCGCTGGCCGGGGGCGAGCGGGAATATGCGGGCCGTGTGGACGGGATCGAGGGGATCGAGCTTGTGCTTCTGTCGGCCGGAGAAATTCCGCGCGAGCTGGCGGCGGGGCGTATCCACCTCGGCGTGACGGGCACCGATCTGATCCGCGAGAAACTGGGCCAATGGGAGCAGCGGGTCGAGGCGCTGGCGGAGCTTGGCTTTGGTCATGCCGATCTGATCATTGCGGTGCCGCAGTGCTGGGTGGATGTGGACACGATGGACGACCTTGACGCCGCCGCCGCCGCCTTCCGTGCCGAGCATGGCTTTCGCCTCAGGATTGCCACCAAATATCACCGCCTTGTGCGGGAGTATCTGCGCGATTGTGGTGTGGCCGATTACCAGCTTGTCGACAGTCAGGGCGCGACCGAGGGGACCGTCAAAAACGAGACAGCCGAAGCCGTGGCCGATATCACCTCGACGGGCGATACGCTGCGCGCCAACCATCTCAAAATATTGAGTGACGGGCTGATCCTGCGCAGCTCGGCGACGCTTTACCGTGCGCGCAACGCCGAGATGACGGCGGAGGCGCGGGCCGCGCTGGCCACGCTTCAGGCGCGGCTTGAGCTTTGAGGGCGGCCCTGCGGGGCGGGTCTTTGAGGCCCAAAAGCGGGCGGGCGCGGCTATAGCACGCCGATATCGGCCAGCGCCCCTGCCAGCTCTGCGGGAAGGGCCTCTTCTGTGGCGCGGTCGGCGGCAAGATCGATTGGCGCGTCCTCGGGCTTGAGGTAGCGCCAGCCCTGAAAGGGGCGTTTGAGCGCGGCGGCGGTGCGGATGATTTGCGGATCCAGCAGAAAGGCGCAGCGGCGGATACCGTCTTCGCCGATCAGCTCTTCAAAGCCGAGCACCCTTTGGCGCGCCTGAATAGAGCCTTTGATAACCCAGTAGACGCTGCCGCCTGCGAGAATCTCGTCTTCGCGTTTGGGCCACATCCGGGTGATGTGAAAAGGCAGGCCCTTCGGGTGGGCCGCGGCGCGGCTTTTTTGCCAAGCGCGCAGGGAGTCGATTGACTCGGTGCCCACACTCAGCTTCACAATATGTATTATATTCTTCATATAGTAACTCTATATATGGTAGTGTGTCGGGGTAAACCTGATTCTTCCAATCACGTTATCTCTTGCAAGGGCGTGTTTGGGGTTTGACCCGCCTTTGTGCGATGCGTAGTTTAACATCCTTGCCACATCTGATGACACGACGAAATCACATAAGACCTGGGGACTATTGAATGAGCCGTTTTTCTGCGCCGATCGCCGAGCAAATCTGGGATATGAAGTATCGCTTCAAAGATGCGGAGGGCACAGCGCTTGACCGCACGGTTGAAGACACATGGCGCCGCATTGCGCGCTCTTTGGCCGAAGTGGAAGACGACAAGGCGCATTGGGAAGATGTGTTTTATGCGGCGCTTGAGGACTTCAAGTTTTTGCCAGCCGGACGGATCACCGCAGGGGCGGGCACAGAGCGGTCTGTGACCCTGTTCAACTGCTTTGTCATGGGGACGGTGCCCGACAGCATGGCCGGGATTTTTGATATGCTCAAGGAGGCCGCGCTCACCATGCAGCAGGGCGGCGGCATTGGCTATGACTTTTCCACCATTCGCCCCAAGGGCGCGGATGTGCTCGGGGTTGCGGCGGATGCCTCGGGGCCTTTGAGCTTCATGGATGTCTGGGATGCGATGTGCCGCACGATTATGTCTGCGGGCAGCCGCCGGGGCGCTATGATGGCCACCATGCGCTGTGATCACCCCGATATCGAAGCCTTTATCACCGCGAAATCAGACGCCGCGCGCCTGCGGATGTTCAATATGTCTGTGCTGGTCACCGACCCGTTTATGGACGCGGTGAAGGCGGGCAAGAGCTGGGATCTGACATTTAACGGCAAGGTCTATCACACGCTCGAGGCGCGTGATCTTTGGAACAAGATCATGAAGGCGACCTATGATTACGCCGAGCCGGGCGTTATTTTTATCGACCGTATCAACCAGATGAACAATCTCAACTATTGTGAAACGATTGCCGCGACAAACCCCTGCGGCGAGCAGCCTTTGCCGCCCTATGGCGCCTGTTTGCTTGGCTCGATCAACCTTGCAAAGCTCGTGGCTGCGCCGTTTGAGGAGGGCGCCGAGCTTGATGTGAGCGAGCTTGAGGCGCTTGTGGCGGCGGCTGTGCGGATGATGGACAATGTGGTGGATGCCTCGAAGTTTCCGCTTGAGGCGCAGCGTCAGGAAGCACAGGCCAAGCGCCGGATCGGTCTCGGGGTTACGGGGCTGGCCGATGCTTTGCTGATGGTCGGGCTTGAGTATGGCACGGATGAAGCCGCGGCGCAGACAGAGGCCTGGCTTCACGCTGTGGCGCGGGCCTCTTATCGTGCGTCTGTGGCGCTGGCCAAGGAAAAGGGCGCTTTTCCGCTGTTTGACGCCGAGAAATATCTTGCCAGCGGTGCGATGCAGCAGATGGACGCGGATGTGCGGGCCGAGATTGCCGAGCACGGTATTCGCAACGCGCTGCTGACGTCTATCGCGCCGACGGGCACGATCAGCCTTTATGCGGGCAATGTCAGCTCCGGGATCGAGCCCGTCTTTGCCTATGCCTACAAGCGTAAGGTTTTGCAAAAAGACGGTTCGCGCACGGAAGAGGAAGTTGTGGACTATGCTGTGGCGCTCTGGCGTGAAAAATTTGGCGACAAGGCGCTGCCTGACTATTTTGTCAACGCCCAGACGCTTGCCCCGAGCGCTCATGTGAAGATGCAGGCGGCGGCGCAGAAATGGATCGACAGTTCGATTTCCAAGACGATCAACTGCCCTGAAGATATCGATTTTGACGCCTTCAAGGATGTGTATATGCAGGCTTGGGACACGGGCTGTAAGGGCTGCACGACCTATCGCCCCAATGATGTGACAGGCTCGGTTTTGTCTGTGAGCGAGGGCGAGGCGAAGGCGCCCGAAGTTGTGGCCAATACCGACGCCGAGCCGCAGCAGCCGCATGGGGATGTGATCTATATGGCCGAGCCTTTGGAGCGGCCCAAGGAGCTGGAAGGCGCGACCTATAAGCTGCGCTGGCCCGACAGTGAACACGCGATTTACCTCACGGTGAATGATGTGGTGATCGGCGGGCATCGCCGGCCCTTTGAAGTCTTTATCAACTCCAAGAACATGGAGCATTTTGCCTGGACCGTGGCGCTGACGCGGATGATTTCGGCAGTGTTCCGTCGCGGGGGCGATGTGAGCTTTGTTGTTGAGGAGCTGAAGGCGGTGTTTGATCCGCGCGGCGGCGCGTGGATGGGCGGGAAGTATATCCCGTCGATCCTTGCGGCGATTGGCGGGGTGATCGAAAAGCATATGATCTCGATCGGCTTTATCGAAGGCGAAGGCATGGGCCTCAAGCAGGACCCGACCTCGTCTGTTGTGGGGCTGGATGCACCGCGCGGCAAGAGCTGCCCGAGCTGTGGGCAGTTTGATATGCGCATGGTGGAAGGCTGTATGACCTGCGCGAGCTGTGGCCATAGCAAATGTGGCTAACGGCCCGCGGCTGATGGGGTTTCTGCCCAGCTTGGGGCCGAGATTTGAGCCGGAGAGTTTGACCGCCGACATTGAAAACTGTCGGCGGTTTTCTTTTGCAAACAGTGGCTTGCGGGATAATTTGTGCGCTCCCGTCACGGCCTGATGCTTTGGCGGGGCGGGGTTGGGTTTGCAGGCTAATTAATAAATCAGATTGATTTACTAATTGACAGGGCCGCGTGAATCAGGGAGAGATGCCGCCAAATCGGTTTGCGTCTGAAGGGCCTTATGTCATTTGATTCTCACAGCAGCGCGGCGTCACAGCCTTCTCCCGCCGGGGTGGGGCAGGCGATCCGCGGCTCAAACCAGAGCGGGGTGCGCGCCTATAACGAGCGCCTTGTGCTGTCGATCATCCGGCAGGCGGGGCCGCTGCCCAAGGCGGCGATCGCGCGTTTGACGGGGCTGTCGGCGCAAACTGTCTCTGTGATCATGCGGGCTTTGGAGAGCGACGGGCTGCTTGCCAAGGGAACGCCTTTGCGCGGCAAGGTGGGCCAGCCCTCCGTGCCTATGGGGCTGGCGGCGGATGGTGTGTATTTTCTCGGGTTGAAAGTCGGGCGGCGCGGCACAGAGCTATTGCTCAGTGATTTTCTGGGCGAGGTGTGTGCCCATCATCGCAAATCCCACGAGCATCTGACGCCCGACAGCGCAGTGGCTTTTGCAAATGAGACAATCCGGGCTTTTCTGGCAGAGATGCCGGCGGAGCGTGTTGCGCGTGTTGCGGGCCTCGGGATCGCTTTACCGTTTCGGATGTGGGACTGGGTCGATCCGGCCAATCCGGCCACGGCGTCGCTTGCCCAGTGGCGCACCCGTGACATTGCCGCCGAGATCGGCGCGGCATGGGACTTTCCTGTTTACCTTTGCAATGATGCCTCTGCGGCCTGCGGCGCCGAGCTTGTTTTTGGCGCTTCGGGGGGCGCAGAGGACAGACCGCGGGACTTTCTCTATGTTTATATCGGCTATTTTGTCGGGGGCGGACTTGTGCTGGATGATATGCTTTACACCGGCAAAAGCGGCAATGCTGCGGCGCTCGGGTCTGTGCCGATTGTGACGCAGGCCGGGGAGAGGGGGCAGCTTGTGGATGTGGCGTCTTTGGTGACGCTGGAAGAAATGTTGCGCGCGGCGGGCCATGAGAGCGCGCGGATATGGGAGCGGCAGGGCGATTGGGCCGCAGATGGGGCTGTGCTGGAGGCTTGGCTTGATCAGGCGGCGCACGGGCTTGCGCAGGCGATTGTGGCCTCGACCTGTCTGATTGATTTGACCTCGGTGCGCATCGACGGGTCGGTGCCGCAAGAGGTGCGGGCGGCTCTGGTGGCGCGCACGCGCAAGGCTCTGGCGGCGCTCACGGTTCCGGGGATCGAGCGCCCGCGCGTCGCAGAGGGGGCAATCGGCTTTGATGCCAAGGCCTTGGGTGCGGCGAGCCTGCCGTTGTCTGACCGGTTTCTTGTGGACCGGGACGCGTTTTTGAAAGGGTGAGCCGATGATTTTGTGCTGTGGTGAAGCTTTGGTTGATATGATCCCCACGCCCACTGTGAGCGGCGCTGACGGCTTTGTGCCCCATTGTGGCGGCGCGGTGTATAACACCTCGATCGGCCTTGGCCGGCTTGGCGTGCAAACGGGTATGTTGACGGGGCTTTCGAGCGATATGTTTGGCCAGCTTCTCAGCGCGGGCCTGCGCGCGAGTCAGGTCGATGTGAGCCATGTGATCCTGTCCGAGCGGCCCACAACGCTGGCCTTTGTGCGGCTGGTGGATGGCCATGCGACCTATGAGTTTTATGACGAAAACTCGGCCGGGCGGATGCTTGGGCCTGAGGATATGCCGGCGCTGTCAAGCGAGGTTTCGGCGCTCTATTTTGGCGGGATCAGCCTTGCCTGCGAGCCAGCCGCCGACGCCTATGCCGAGCTGTTGGAGCGGAACGCCGGGGCGCAGGCTGTGATGCTCGATCCGAATATCCGCCCCGGATTTATCCGCGATATTGCGCGCTATCGGGCGCGGCTGGACCGTATGGTTGCGCTCGCGGATATTGTGAAAGTGTCCGACGAAGACCTCAACTGGATCACGCCGGAGCCTTTGTCGTTGCGCGAGAAAGTCGAGGGGCTTTGGGACAAGGGCGCCTCGCTTGTTATTCTCACTCGTGGCGGGGAGGGGGCGACAGGGTTTATGGCGGACGGCTGCGAGGTGCAGGTGCCTGCGCTCAAGGCCGATATTGTCGACACTGTCGGCGCGGGAGATACGTTTAACGCGGGCGTTATGGCCAAGCTGTCGGAACTGGGATGTTTGCACAAGGCGGGGCTTGCCCGGCTTGACCCCGAGAGTTTGCGCCTGGCTCTCAGCTATGGCGCGCGTGTGGCGGCGATTACGGTTTCACGGGCGGGCGCGAACCCGCCCTGGGCAAGCGAGCTTTAGGATGGCGGATCGTTTGGCCCTCTTTTCATTCAAGAATGTTAGCGCTAACCAATCTATGGTAAGGAGACGACTATGACACTCAGGATTGCAATCAACGGCTTTGGACGTATCGGGCGCGGCGTTTTGCGGGCGCTGATCGAGCGGGGCGATTGTGATATCGAGGTGGTGGCGATCAATGATCTGGCCCCTGCGGCGACCATTGCGCATTTGCTCAAATATGACAGCGTGCGTGGGCGTTTGGCGGAGCATATTTCGATAGAGGGGGATGTGCTTTATGTGGGCGCGCGCGCCATTCGCCTCACCGCGCTGCGACATCCTGAGGAGCTGCCGTGGGCGGATGTTGACATTGCTTATGAGTGCACCGGGCTGTTCACCGACCGCGCCGGAGCCATGCGGCATTTGCAAAACGGCTCAAAGCGGGTGTTGATTTCGGCTCCGGGGCAGGGCGCTGACCGGACGGTTGTTTATGGGGTGAACCACAGCTCTTTGACGCCTGATGATGTGATCGTTTCCAATGCGTCGTGCACCACGAACTGCCTTGCGCCTGTGGCCATGGTGCTTGAGCGTGCTTTCGGGATTGTGACCGGTTATATGACAACGGTTCACGCCTTTACGGGCGATCAGCCGAGCCATGACACCCACCACAAAGACCTCTACCGCGCGCGGGCGGCCTCTGTCTCTATGGTGCCGACCTCGACGGGCGCGGCCAAGGCCATTTCGCTGGTTTTGCCCCAGCTTGCGGGCAAGCTGGAAGGCTCTGCCGTTCGGGTGCCGACGGCCAATGTCTCTATGGTGGATCTGTGCTTTATGCCCGAGCGGGCGGCAACGGCTGCGGCTGTGAACGCGGCCATTGCCGAGGCGGCGCAGGGTGCGCTGGCGGGCGTTTTGTCTTATGAGGTGGATCCGCTTGTTTCGGTTGATTTCAACCACGATCCGCATTCATCGTGTTTTGTGGCGGCGCAAACCTCGGTGACGGAGGGCGGGATGATCCGTGTGGTGAGCTGGTATGACAACGAGTGGGGCTTTTCCAACCGGATGCTCGACACAGGGGCGCGGCTGGGCCATCTGTTGCGTGGATCTGATATGCAGATGGCGAGCTGAGCTATGGTCTCCAGAGTTATCCCTGTCGAGCCGTTTGATCTCGTTGTGTTCGGGGCCAGCGGCGACCTTGCGCAGCGCAAGATTTTGCCGGGCCTGTTTCATCGCTTTGCCGTGGGGCAGATGCCCGAGGCGGCGCGCATCATCGGCGTGGCGCGCAGCGAAATGGATGTGGCCGCGTTTCGGGCGCAAGTGGGCCAGAGCCTGACCGGCTTTTCGCCCAGTGCGGCGGGCGATGCGGCGCTTGTGGCGGCTTTTCTGCAAAAGATCAGCTATGTCACTGTGGATGCCACGGGCGACAGCGGCTGGGCCGAGCTTGCTGCGCAGTTGCGCCAGGATGTGGTGCGCGCTTTTTATCTCTCGGTTTCGCCCTCGCTCTTTGGGGTGATTGCTCAGAGTTTGCACAGCCACGGGATCGCCACGCCAGAGAGCCGTATTGTTGTGGAAAAGCCGTTCGGCCACGACCTCAAGACAGCCGAGGCGCTCAATGCCGACCTGCGGCGCAGCTTTGCGGAAAGCCAGATTTACCGGATTGACCATTATCTTGGCAAAGAAACGGTGCAAAACCTGATGGCGCTGCGCTTTGCCAATGCGCTTTGGGAGCCGCTCTGGAACGCGACCCATATTGACCATGTGCAAATCACCGTGGCCGAAAGCCTCGGGGTTGAGGGGCGTGGCGAGTATTATGACAAATCGGGCGCGATGCGCGATATGGTGCAAAACCACCTGATGCAGCTTTTGTGTCTGACGGCTATGGAGCCGCCCTCACGGTTTACGCCCAATGCCGTGCGCGACGAGAAAGTGAAAGTGATCGAGGCGCTTGAGCCTGTTGCGAGCAGCGACATTGTGCGCGGGCAATACCGCGCCAAGGGCGAGGAGGGGGGCTATCGCGACCATGCGGGCGACCCGAAGAGTGTGACGGAGAGCTTTGTTGCGCTGAAGGTCAATATTGGCAACTGGCGCTGGGCGGGCACGCCGTTTTATCTGCGCACCGGCAAGAAGCTGCGGGCGCGCAGCTCGGAGATTGCTGTGGTGTTCCGCGATCCGCCGCATATGATCTTCCCGGACATGGCGTCGCGCCGCGGCAATGCGCTGATTATCAAGCTCCAGCCGGACGAGGGCATCACGCTGCGCAACACCATCAAGGAGCCCGGGCCGGGCGGCTTCCGGCTGGCCGAGGTGACGCTGGATATGACATTTGCCGATGCGCTGGAGCAGGAGGCCGATGCGCAGGATGCTTATGAGCGGCTGATCATGGATGTGATCCGCGGCGATCAGACTTTGTTTATGCGCGGTGACGAGGTTGAGGCCGCTTGGGCTTGGACCGATCCGATTGTGACCCGTTGGGAAGAGGCTGGCACGAAGCCCTCCGAGTATGATCCGGGAGGTGCGGGGCCTGACGACGCTCTTATGCTGCTTCACCGTGATGGCCGCCGCTGGCGGGAACTGAATTGAAAGGCACGGACATGACATTGAATTCGACCATTCAGCGCGTGACAGAGCGGATTATTGCACGCAGCGAAGGCCCGCGCGGACGATATCTTGCGCAGATGGCCGCCGCGCGCGCCAAAGGCCCTGCACGGGGGCATCTTTCGTGCAGTGGGCAGGCCCATGCCTATGCCGCCTCGGGCGATGACAAGGGCAAATTGAGCGCGGGCCAGTCTGGCAATCTGGGGATTGTCACAGCCTATAATGATATGCTTTCGGCGCATCAGCCCTTTGAGAGCTATCCTGCGGTGATCAAGGCGGCGGTGCGTGAGATCGGCGGGACAGCGCAGGTTGCGGGCGGGGTGCCTGCGATGTGTGATGGGGTGACACAGGGCGAGGCCGGCATGGAGCTTTCGCTGTTTTCGCGCGATGTGATTGCGCTCTCGGCGGCGGTTGCGCTCAGCCACAACACCTTTGATGCGGCGGTCTTTCTCGGGGTTTGTGACAAGATCGTGCCGGGGCTTGTGATTGCGGCGCAGGCTTTCGGGCATTTGCCTGCGGTCTTCTTGCCAGCGGGGCCGATGGAAAGCGGGTTGTCCAACGACGAGAAGGCCAAGGTGCGCCAGCAGTTTGCGGCTGGAGAGGTGGGGCGGGATGCGCTTATGGCGGCGGAAATGGCCGCCTATCACGGCCCCGGCACCTGCACCTTTTATGGCACGGCCAACACCAACCAGATGCTCATGGAGTTTATGGGGCTGCATTTGCCGGGGGCGAGCTTTGTCAGCCCGAGCACGCCCCTGCGCGAGGCGCTCACGCGGTTTGGCGCGCAAAAGGCCCTGTCGCTGAGCGCATTGGGGGCAGAGTATACGCCGACCTGCGATATTCTGGACGCGCGCGCCTTTGTGAACGGGATCGTCGGGCTGAACGCCACCGGCGGCTCGACCAACCTGCTCATTCACCTTGTTGCCATGGCGCGCGCCGGCGGGATCATTCTGGATTGGGAAGATTTTTCCGATATTTCCGATGTCACGCCGCTGATGGCGCGGGTCTATCCCAACGGCTTGGCGGATGTGAACCATTTCCACGCTGCGGGGGGGCTGGGGTATATGATCGGGGATCTGCTCAAGGAGGGCTTTTTGCACCCGGATGTGAAGACGGTCGCGGGCCAAGGGCTTGAGCATTACACCAAAGACCCGGTCTATGCCGATGGGGAGCTGTCCTGGCAGGAGGGGCCTGCGGCGAGCCTGAACGACCGAATTTTGCGGCCCTCGGCGGACCCGTTCCAGCCCACAGGCGGGCTGAAGCGGATGTCGGGTTCGCTTGGCACGGCGGTTATGAAAGTCTCGGCGGTTGCGCCCGAGAACCGTATTGTGGAGGCACCTGCGCGGGTGTTTGCAGATCAGGCTTCTGTGAAGGCTGCGTTCAAGGCGGGAGAGTTTAATGGCGACACCGTTGTGATTGTGCGCTTTCAGGGGCCAAAGGCCAACGGGATGCCCGAGCTGCACAGCCTGACGCCGCTTTTGTCGATCTTGCAGGGCAAGGGCCATAAGGTGGCGCTGGTCACAGACGGGCGGATGTCGGGGGCCTCGGGCAAGGTGCCTGCGGCGATCCATGTCTCGCCGGAAGCTGTTGACGGCGGGCCGATTGCACGGGTGCAGGATGGTGACATTGTGCGCGTGGACGGCGAGGTGGGCACGCTTGATATTTTGGCGCAGGGTGTGGAGGCACGCGCAGATGCCAAACCCGAGCTTGCCTCTGGCCAAGCGGGCACGGGGCGCGAGCTTTTTGCCATGTTCCGCACGACAGTCGGCGCGGCCACGGACGGCGCCAGCATATTTGGAGAGTAAATCATGACCCTATCCCCGAAAGAGGCGAGTGCGCGCACCCGCGAGATTTGTGCGATCGCGCCGATTGTGCCGGTGCTTGTTGTTCATGACGCCGGCAAGGCGCGGGCTTTGGCCGAGGCGCTTGTGGCGGGGGGGCTGCCGGCGCTTGAGGTGACATTGCGCACGCCTGCGGCGCTTGAAGCGATCTCGGCCATGGCAGAGGTGGGCGGCGGATATGTCGGGGCGGGGACACTCATCACGCCTGACGATGTGCGCGCGGCCAAGGCCGCGGGCGCGACATTTGGCGTCTCGCCCGGCGCGACAGACGCGCTTCTGGCCGCTTGTGAGGCCGAGGGGCTGCCGCTTTTGCCCGGCGCGGCCACCGCGAGCGAGGCGATGCGGCTTCTGGCGCGGGGCTATGATATGTTGAAGTTTTTCCCTGCTGAGGCCTCGGGCGGTGCGCCTGCGCTCAAGGCGATCGGCGCGCCTTTGCCCCAGATCAGCTTTTGCCCGACAGGGGGGATAAGCCCGGAGAATGCCCCCGCCTATCTCAGCCTGCCCAATGTGCTTTGCGCCGGGGGAAGCTGGGTTGCGCCGCACGACTTGGTGGCCAAAGGCGACTGGGAGGGCATAGAGGCGCTGGCGCAAAAAGCCGCCCGGCTTGGTGCGCCGTCATGACAGGGATTTGGGAGCAGCTTACGGCCAACCATGCCAGCGCCTCGGGGCGCAAGATTGCCGCGCTTCTGGAGGACCCAGCGCGCTTTGGGCAATTTGCGGTGGAGGCGGATGGCGTGCTGCTGGATGCGTCAAAAACCAACATTGATCCGGCGGCGCTGGACCTGTTGATCGGTCTGGCCGAGGCTTCGGGCGTGGCCGAGAAGCGCGCGGCGATGTTTGCCGGAGAGACAATCAACGAAACCGAGGGGCGGGCTGTTTTGCACACGGCGCTGCGCGCGGATGACACCGCGCCGCTTGTGATTGACGGGGCCGATGTGCGCCCTGCCATTGCCCAGACGCTTGCGCGCATGGAAGCCTTTGCCGAGGGTGTGCGCGAGAGCCGTATTGTGGCGCAGAATGGCGCGCGCTTCACGGATGTGATCAATATCGGGATTGGCGGCTCTGACCTTGGACCTGTGATGGCGACTCTCGCGCTGGCGCCCTATCAGAGCGGGCCGCGCTGCCATTTTGTCTCCAATGTCGACGGCGCCCATGCGGCAGATATTTTGCGCGGGCTGGACCCGCAGACGACGCTGGTGATTGTCGCGTCAAAGACTTTTACGACGATTGAAACCATGACCAATGCCGCGACCGTTCTGGACTGGCTGCGCGCGGGCGTGGGGCCAGATATCGGCGCGCATCTGGTGGCGGTCTCAAGCGCGCTTGGGCGCACCGCCGAGATGGGCATCGCTCCGGAGCGGGTGTTTGGCTTTGCCGATTGGGTGGGTGGGCGTTATTCTTTGTGGGGGCCTGTCGGCTTGCCGATCTTGCTGGCGGTTGGGGCAGAGCCGTTTCGCGCCTTTCTGGCCGGTGCGGCGGCGATGGACCGACATTTTTTGCAGGCCCCGATGGCGCGCAATCTGCCCATGGTGCTGGCGCTTGTCGGCATATGGCACCGCAATATTTGTGGCTATGCCACGCGCGCTGTTTTGCCTTATGATCAGCGTCTTGCGCGGCTGCCGGCCTATCTTCAGCAGCTTGATATGGAGAGCAACGGCAAGAGCGTGGGGCTGGACGGTGCGCCGCTCTTGCAGCAGAGCGGGCCTGTGGTCTGGGGCGAAGCGGGCACCAACGGGCAGCACGCCTTTTACCAGCTCTTGCATCAGGGAACAGATGTTGTTCCGGCTGAATTTCTGATTGCGGCCGAGGGGCACGAGCCTGAGCTTGCGCAGCATCATGCGCTTTTGAAGGCCAATTGTCTGGCGCAATCAGAGGCGCTTATGGTGGGGCGCTCTTTTGAGGAGGCCATGCAGATTGCGGCCGCGCTCGGCTTTCGGGGGGGCGAGCAGGAGCGCCAGGCGGCGCAGCGGGTTTTTGCGGGCAACCGCCCCTCTGTGACGCTGGCCTATCAAAAGCTGACTCCCTTTGTGCTTGGCCAGCTGATTGCGCTTTATGAGCACCGCGTGTTTGTGGAAGGGGTGATCTGGGGGATCAACTCGTTTGACCAATGGGGCGTTGAGCTGGGCAAGGAGCTGTCCAATGCGCTTTTGCCCATGGTGCAGGGCGCGCCTTCTGTCGGGAAGGATGCCTCGACGCGCGGGCTTCTGGCGAAACTGGCGATCTGATATTTCTCTTTTTTGATGCTTTCGGCAGGCCCGCTCTTTTGATGAAAAGGGAGCGGGCTTGTCTTTTGTGGGAAAGTGATCATATTTGTAAAAATTTACTCGCGCAATGTTTTGGATAACTTTCGGGAAAGCAGATTTTGCAGAAGATAAGAAATATGGAAGAGTTTGCAGCGGTGAGCGGTATTTCGCGCCCGACGCTGTCCAAATACTTCAACGATCCGGAGAGCGTGCGCCAATCGACGCGCGACAAAGTCGAGCTGGCGCTCAAGCAATACGACTATCGGCCCAATGTCTTTGCCGTGAACCAGAACCGGCGCACGACGCGCAACATCGGGGTGGTGCTGCCCAACCTGTCGGACCCGTTTTTCTCCGAAATCGGGCGCGAAGTGGAGCTGGCCTGTCTGACGGCGGGGTATAGCCCCATTTTGATGAGTTCGCACGGAAGCCCCGAGCAGGAGAGCCGCAACCTCGAGGCGCTGCGTTCGCTCAAGCCGGCGGGCGTCTTGCTTGCGCCGTTCGGGCGCGTGTCTGACCGCAGGGATATTGAACGCTTTAGCAAAGATGTTCCGGTTGTTCTGTTTGACGCCAATGTCGAGGGGCTGTGCGAGGCTTTTGTGGGCACAGACAACTTTCAAACGGTTGATTTGATTGTTGAATATCTCTGTCGCAGTGGCCAGCCGCCCTGTCTGTTCGAGATGAAATCACCGCTCAACCCCAACGCCAACAAGCGCCGTCAGGCCTATCTTGAGAGCATGGGGCAACACGGGTTTGAGGCGCATATCTATCAGGTCGACGGTGAGGGCTGGGGCTTTGAGGAGATCGGGCGTTCCGAAGGGGGGCGTCTGCTTTATGAGGGGCGTTTCAAGACCGATACGATCTTGTGCAGCAATGATCGCCTTGCGATCGGGATGCTGTCGGCGGCGTATAATCTGGGGATCCGTGTGGGCCATGACGACGGTGCAGCGCTGCGCATTGCAGGGCATGATGACCACCCGTTCTCGCGCTTTACCTCGCCGTCGCTGACCACGATTGCGCAGGATTATGCGGCGATCGCGAATCGTGCGGCGAGCACGCTTTTCAACATTCTGGACACTGGCGAGCGCCTCAAAACGCGGGAAGAAACGCTTTTTGAAGGCTCGCTTGTCATGCGAAACTCGGCCTAAGGGCTTGTGAAGGCGGGGGATTGCAAAGTTTTCTTTACGCGCGTCAAAATAATATTGACCTCGCGTTGCAATTCAATCTAGCCTCCGTCCATCATCCCGAATTGGAGGACTACGGATGTCTATCAAGACAAAACTATTTGCAGCCACGGCCCTGTCGCTTGTCAGCGCCAGCGCTTTGATGGCTGAAACGATCACGATCGCCACGGTGAACAACGGCGACATGATCCGTATGCAAGGCTACACCGACGACTTTACGGCCAAGACCGGCCACACCGTCGAGTGGGTTACGCTTGAGGAAAATGTTCTGCGCCAGCGCGTCACGACCGATATCTCGACCAAGGGCGGGACATTCGACATTATGACGATCGGTATGTATGAAACGCCGATCTGGGGCGCAAACGGCTGGCTTGTGGGCCTCGATGATTTGAGCGCCGGCTATGATGCCGCTGATATTCTGCCAGCTATGGCGGGTGGTTTGAGCCACGATGGCACGCTTTTTGCCGCGCCGTTCTATGGCGAAAGCTCGATGATCATGTATCGCGCGGACCTGATGGAAGCCGCCGGCATGGAGATGCCGACTGCGCCGACATGGGATTTCATCCGCTCGGCGGCTGCGGCCATGACCGACCGCGACAATGACATCAACGGCATCTGCCTGCGCGGCAAGGCCGGCTGGGGCGAGGGCGGTGCCTTTATCACGGCGATGTCCAACTCTTTTGGTGCGCGCTGGTTTGACATGGACTGGAACGCCCAGTTTGACACGGAGGCCTGGGCCAACACGCTCAACTTCTACAAGGGTATGATGGACGAAAGCGGCCCTGCGGGCTATGCGACAAACGGGTTTAACGAAAACCTGTCGCTCTTCCAGCAAGGTAAATGCGGAATGTGGATTGATGCCACGGTTGCGGCGTCTTTTGTAACAAACCCTGATGATTCAACTGTTGCAGACAAGGTTGGCTTTGCTCTGGCGCCCGACACGGGCCTTGGCAAACGCTCCAACTGGCTCTGGGCTTGGGCGCTGGCGATCCCTGCGGGAACGCAAAAAGAAGCGGCGGCCAAAGAGTTTATCGAATGGGCGACATCAAAGGACTATATCGAGCTTGTGGCAGCCAACGAGGGCTGGGCCAACGTGCCTCCCGGCGCGCGCACATCGCTTTATGAGAACCCGGAGTATCAGAAAGTGCCATTTGCACAGATGACGCTGGACTCGATCCTCTCGGCTGATCCGCAGAACTCGACTGTAGAGCCTTCGCCTTATGTGGGTGTGCAGTTTGCCGCGATCCCCGAGTTTGCGGGCATTGCGACAGAGGTAAGCCAGGAGTTCTCGGCGGCCTATGCCGGCCAGCAGACTGTGGAAGAGGCGCTTGCCAAGGCGCAGGCCCTCACCAACGACGCTATGGAAGCCGCCGGCTACCGCTAACTGACGGCGCAAGATCAGGGGCGGCGTGCTGCGCCGCCCTTAGACCGCCCCCCCCATTATTCAAAATATGTTATCAATGATCTGAGGCGGCCTCAGTCCGCGAACAGAGGAGATATGCCCATGGCAACTCATCACTCCCGATCAGCGGCGCGCCTTATGATGGCTCCGGCGGTGGTATTGCTTCTTGGGTGGATGCTCGTCCCCCTGACCATGACGCTTTATTTTTCGTTTAAGAAGTATTTGCCCTTACGGGGCGGCGACCTCGGCTGGGTCGGCTTTGACAATTACGTGCGCTTTGTCAGTTCGAGCGCGTTTTGGCCCTCGGTCTTGACGACATTGACGATTGTGGGCGGGGTTCTGCTCATCACGATCCTGTTTGGCGTGTTGCTGGCCATTTTGCTCAACCAGCCGATGTGGGGGCAGGGCTTTGTGCGCATTCTGGTGATTGCGCCCTTCTTTGTCATGCCGACGGTTTCGGCGCTGGTTTGGAAGAATATGTTTATGGACCCCAACTATGGCCTGCTGGCGTATCTTTGGGAGTTTTTTGGTGCGCAGCCTGTCGAGTGGCTGAGTCAGGCTTCGCTTCCTTCGATTGTGATGATCGTGTCCTGGCAATGGCTGCCGTTTGCCACGCTTATTCTGCTCACGGCGATCCAGTCGCTGGACAGCGAGCAGCTTGAGGCCGCCGAGATGGATGGCGCGCCGGCGCACAAGCGCTTTGCCTTTATCACCCTGCCCCATCTGGGGCGCGCGATCACGGTTGTGATCCTGATCCAGACGATTTTTCTGCTCTCTATCTTTGCCGAAATCTTTGTCACCACCGGCGGCGCCTTTGGCACCAAGACCCTGACCTATCTTATTTTCCAGCGCGTGCTGGAGAGCCAGAATGTCGGGCTTGGCTCGGCGGGGGGCGTCTATGCAATCATTCTGGCCAATATCATTGCCATCTTCCTGATGCGCATTGTTGGCAAGAACTTGGACAAATAAGGAGCGGACCATGGCACGCGCAGTCACGCAGCAACGCAAGATCATAAACACAGTTCTCGCTTGGGCGGTGGGCCTGCTGATCTTCTTTCCGATCCTCTGGACCATTCTTACCAGCTTCAAGACCGAGGCGCAGGCGATCGCCGATCCGCCCCTTTTTCTGGGGTTTGACTGGACGCTTGAGAACTATGCCGCCGTTATGGAGCGCTCAAACTACAGCCGCTTTTTGTGGAATTCGATCATTATTGCCGGTGGCTCCACGCTGCTCGGAATCCTGATTGCGGTGCCGGCGGCCTGGTCGATGGCTTTTGTTCCGTCAAAGCGCACCAAGGATATTCTGCTCTGGATGCTCTCAACCAAGATGCTCCCGGCTGTGGGGGTGCTCTATCCGATCTATCTGATCTGTATCCAGTTCGGCATTCTGGACAGCAAGATCGCTTTGGTGATCATCCTTATGTTGATCAACCTGCCGATCATTGTCTGGATGCTTTACACCTACTTCAAGGAGATCCCCGGAGAGATCCTTGAGGCGGCGCGGATGGATGGGGCCAGCCTCAAGGAAGAGGTGCTCTATGTGCTCACGCCGATGGCCATTCCCGGCATTGCCTCGACGGTTTTGCTGAATGTCATTCTGGCGTGGAACGAGGCCTTCTGGACGCTCAATCTGACGGCGGCCAAAGCGGCGCCTCTGACGGCCTTTATCGCCAGCTATTCAAGCCCGGAGGGGCTGTTTTATGCCAAGCTCAGTGCGGCCTCGACCATGGCCATTGCGCCAATTCTCATCCTCGGCTGGTTCAGCCAGAAACAACTCGTCAGCGGCCTCACCTTTGGCGCTGTGAAATAAGGAAGGACCAGACCTATGGGACATATCAAACTCAGCCAAGTGTCAAAACGCTTTGGTGAAGTGGAGGTTATTCCGCCCCTCGATCTGACAATTGCCGACGGCGAATTCACCGTGTTTGTCGGCCCGTCGGGCTGTGGCAAGTCAACGCTTCTGCGCCTGATTGCGGGGCTGGAGGATATCACGGCAGGGCAGATCGAGATTGACGGCGCCGATACAACCCATGTGCCCCCCGCCAAGCGCGGCCTTGCCATGGTGTTTCAGTCCTATGCGCTCTATCCGCATATGTCGGTGAAGAAGAACATCGCCTTTCCGATGCGGATGGCCGGGGTGCCGCTTGAGGAGCAGGAGCGCCGTATTTCGGCGGCGGCGGAGGCACTGAACCTCACCGATTATCTCGACCGCCGCCCCAGACAGCTCTCGGGCGGGCAGCGCCAGCGCGTGGCGATTGGCCGGGCGATTGTGCGCGAACCACAGGCCTTTTTGTTTGACGAGCCATTGTCAAATCTTGATGCCGCCTTGCGGGTCGGGATGCGGATGGAAATTGCCGAACTGCACAAAAAGCTGAAAACCACGATGATCTATGTGACCCATGATCAGGTGGAAGCCATGACCATGGCCGACAAGATCGTGGTGCTGCGCGCCGGTGTGATCGAGCAGGTGGGCAGCCCGCTGGAGCTGTATCACCGGCCCTGCAACGAATTTGTCGCCGGATTTATCGGCTCACCCAAGATGAACCTGATCAAGGGGGCCGAGGCGCAAAAGCGCGGGGCCGCCACCATCGGGATCCGGCCGGAGCACGTGGATGTGTCTTCGAGCGAGGGGCTTTGGAAAGCCACGGTGGGTGTGGCCGAGCACCTTGGCTCTGACACGTTCCTCCACATTCACGGGGTGCCGGGGTGTGATCCGCTGACCGTGCGTGTGGATGGCGAGCTGCCTGTGAACCATGGCGACGAGATATTCCTGAGCCCGCAGCTCGACAAGCTCCACAAGTTCGATGCGCAGGGATTGCGGGTCGAGTGACGGCGTGGCTTTTGGGCGTGCGGTGATCAGTGGGGCGGTTTTCTGGCCCTGTGTGCGGGCGCTTTTGGAGCGCGCAAAAACCTGATTATGGACGGTGACGAATGACTGAGCTGATCAAACTTTCCGATGCAACCTTGGGACAGCTCCAGGTTGCGCATCCGCGCTATGACCGTGGGGCCTTGACGCCCGGTATCGTGCATATCGGGGTGGGCAATTTTCACCGCGCCCATCAGGCGTGGTATCTTCACCGCTTGATGCAGGACGGGCTTGCGCATGATTGGGCGATCATTGGCGCGGGCGTGCGCCCCTATGACAGGGCGATGCGCGAAAAGCTTCTGGCGCAGGACTGCCTGACCACGCTTATCAAGCTTGATCCGGCCGAAACATCGGCCGAGATTGTTGGCTCGATGATTGACTATCTGCCGATTGAGGAGGGCAATGGCGCGTTGATTGCCCAGATGGCGGATCGGGCCATTCGCATTGTCGCGCTGACTGTGACGGAGAGCGGCTATTTCATCGACCCTGTGACCAAGGGCTTTGACGCCAGCCACGCCGATATCCGGCATGATGCGGAAAACCCCATGACACCGCGCACCGCCTTTGGCGCGATGGTGGCTGCGCTCAAGCGGCGCCGCGCGGCAGGGCTGGGGGCGTTTACAGCCCTGAGCTGTGATAACTTGCAAGGCAATGGCGATATCTTGCGCCAGACGGTTGTGTCGCTGGCGCGTTTGTCGGACCCTGCGCTGGCGGACTGGATTGCGCAGGCTGTGAGCTTTCCCAATTCGATGGTGGATTGTATTGCGCCTGTGACGGGGCCGAGCGAGCTGGCCTTGGTGCAAGAGTTCGGTCTAGAGGATGCGGTGCCTGTCACGCATGAGGCCTATCGCCAGTGGGTGATTGAAGACGCGTTCTGCGCCGGGCGCCCTGACTGGGACAAGATCGGCGCGACCTTCTCTGACCATGTGCATCTATACGAGGCGATGAAGATCCGCGTTTTGAACGCGGGCCATCAGGTCCTTGCCAATGTGGGCGAGATACTGGGGATCGAAACAATCTCCGGCTGTATGGCGCATCCGTTGATTGCGGGGATGTTTCGCAAGGTTCAGGCCGAAGAAATCACCCAGACGGTTGCGCCTGTGCCCGGAGTGACGCCAGCGGATTATCTGAGCCTGATTGAAACACGGTTTGCCAATCCGCGCATTGTTGATACCACGCGGCGGGTGGCCTTTGACGGATCGGCCCGTCATACCGGGTTTGTGCTGCCTATTCTGGGTGATCAGCTCGCGCGGGGCGGCTCTGTGTCGGGGCTTGCGCTGGTTGAGGCGCTCTGGGCGCGGATGTGTGCGGCGACGCGCGAAGACGGCAGCGAGATTGCAGCGAACGATCCGCAGTGGAACAGTTTGACCGAGGCGGCCCAAGCGGCCAAAACCCAGCCGGGCGCGTGGTTGGCCCAGAAGAGTCTTTACGGAGATTTGGCCGCTGCTGCGCCCTTTGCAGAGGCCTTTGAGCAGTGGCTTGGCCTGATTTGGCGGGAGGGCTGTGAAGCGGCTTTGCGCGCCTATGTGGCCGAGGGCGCTGCGAGGTCTGACGCGACGCGCAGCCTATCATCCGGCCGGTGAGCGGCGTTTGAGGCGAGACATTTGCCGCAGATACACGGGCGCGCGGGCGGCTTGGAGAGCCGTGGGGCGACGGCATCTGCTCGCGGCGCGCCAGATCAACGGGCCTGCTGCGCCGTCTTGGGCGGCAGGGCGTCATTTGAGGCGTTCAGGGCGCCAGCAAGCGAGGACAATGTGACCGCCTCCTGATTGATATTGACGCCCGAGGCCTGAACAATCTGCGCCATATGGGAGTTTTCACGCACGAGCTGGCCCATTTTTTCCACAATGGTTTGGACTTTGGCGAGGTTGATCGACTGGCTTTCGCAGTTGCCGTCAATATCTTTCACATATTGCGAGATCGACTCAAGCTCATCCACCATTGCATTAAAGCTCACGGCACTGGCCTCAACAAGATCATAGCCGCGCTTGGTATTGTCGGTCGATTCTTTGATGAGATTGTGAATTTCCCGCGCCGATTTGGCACTTTTTTCGGCCAGACCGCGCACCTCGGCCGCAACAACAGAGAAACCCTGCCCCGCCACCCCGGCGCGCGCCGCTTCCACGCTTGCGTTGATGGCAAGGAGGTTGGTCTGGAAGGCGAGATCGTCGATGATTTCGGTGGCGGCACCGACTTTTTCAGAGGAGAGCAGAACCAGTTTCATCGCGGCGGAGGCGTTTGTGAGCTGCTCGTCGTTATGATGCACGGCCGAAATCGTATGCTGCATCTTGCCATGTGCCTGCTTGGCGACATTTGCGGTTTCGCTCACCGAATGGCCGAGATTTTCTACCGATTTGTCAACGCGTTCCAGCTGATCGAGCTGGTTCACGCTGCGCTCGGCGAAAGACCCTGTGCCCGAGTTGACCCGCTTTGCGCAAAGCTCGATCCGGTGGGCAGAGGCGTTCAACTGCGAGTATGTCTTGTCCATCAAGACAAAAGCATTGGTCATATCCTTGCGCAAAACTTCGTATTTTGGCGGAAAACTGTCCTGAAACGTCCAGCTCAAGTTGCCGTTGCTTAAGTGTTCGATCGCTTCTGTCAGCTGCGCGACAACGAATTTCTCCTGATCGGAAAGTTCCCGTTCGCGCCGGTCGCGCTCGGCTGCGAGTGTGAGCTTGGCGCGCATATCTTCAAGTGCGCGCGCGATGACGCCGTATTCTTCCTGATGATCTGTAAAGGGCACGACCGTGGCCAATTCGCCGTTGGAGATTTGTTGAATGGATGTCCTGAGCTTGTCCAAAGGCGAGGTCAGAAGGCGGGCCATGAAAATGCATATGATAGCAACCCCCAACAGCACCACTGACACGCCGACGACGATTTTTGTGCGCAGGGCGTTCAGCGGCGCCAAGATTTCTTCGCGCGCCGAGCTAACTTGGAGCAGCCAGGTATGGCCCAACCGCTTGAAGGGCTGGACGCTGACAAACCGGTCTCTATCCTCGATATGCGTGATCAGCTCTTGCGCACCGTCAAAGGCGGCATGATGGGCGGGTGTCAGAGCGTAGGGGAGCAGAATTTGGGCGCTCTCGTCTGATTGCATCGGGCTGCGGGTGCGCCCGTCCTGACCGAGAAGCAGCATTTCGCCTGTCTTGCCCAGATCAGCGCCCATTTCCATGATGGAGGCGAGCGGCTGGGACGGGATTTGGAACGCCAGCACGCCGGCTTTTTTGCCGCTGATGTCATAGATCGGGCTGGCAATAAAGGCGGCAGGATCTCCGGCCGAGGGCGCGTAATTTTCAAAATCCTGTAAAACGATGTCTCCCTGATCGACCTTTAGCGCCTGCTCAAAAGCGGCTCCGAGAGAGGAGGTTGCATAGGGTCCGTCCCGCAGGTTTGTGGCGAAATCATTCTCTTTAAAAACCGAATAAATAATATCACCTTCCATGGAAATCAGGAAAATATCGTAATAACCGCCCTTTTGAAGGATCGATAAGAAGAACGGGTGGTATCGCTCGTGAACCCGGTGATAGCCGACTGTGCCGTCTGCGCGGGTCAGGTTGTGACGCTCTCCCACGGGATATGGATTGTTTGTGATATAGGCGTCTTGCAGGCCGCTGCGCCTTTTGCTGCCGTAGTCGCGCCAAGCCGTTTCGATCCGGTAAATTGCGCTGAGCGTCGTCGGGTTCTGCGCCTGGGATGTCAGATCATGTTCTTGCATTTTGAACCAAAGTGAAAGCGATGTCGCCCGCCCGCTCAAAGAGGCTTCAAAGGCGCGCGCAACGTCCATCAAAATCACCTGACGCGAGGATTGGAACGACAGAACGCCAACCAGCAATGCCACGGCAACAAGCATGGGCAACACGAGCGCCTGAAGCTTTAGGCCGAGGGGCATACGCGCCCAAAGCCTGACTTTTTGAGCGGGCTTTTGCGAGCGTTTGGAAACTGGGTTGGTCATTATGTGAACTCGTCTGCAGCGCTAAGGATCGCCTTTAACGATACGAACCACTTCCTAATTTCGAGTTAAGCCTGTCCGGCAAAATCCCCTCCGATCTCTCTGTGCGACCTAACTCTTTATTAAGGCCTATCCCCTAGCGTCACAGGAGTCTGAAACGCCGTGAGGGAATTCCGAATCATGTCAGAGATAGCCCAAGACGATCCGCCGGTGAGCGTGCCTTTGCCTGAAAAGCTCGACTATGCCGCGTGTTGTGAACTCTGCGAGCGCCTCGGTGCGCAGACTGATGCTGGCCTGAGCATTGACGCAAGTCTTGTGTCATTTTTGAGCGCTCGGGCGGTTGAAATTTTGCTCGTTGCGCAGGCGCGCTGCGCAGAAAGCGGGCTGTCTTTTTTTGTATCGGATCCATCGGCGAGCTTTATTTCGAGCTTGGCCGCATTGGGGCTGGATCACAACGACCTAAAATTTGAGGGGGAAACATGAAACGCAAAGTTCTGGCGATTGACGATTCTCGAACCATGCGTGGAATGCTCAGCGCGGCGCTGACAGCGGCGGGGTTTGATGTTGACTTGGCGGAAGACGGAATTGAGGGGCTAGAAGCGCTTGACCGTTCACGCCCCGATCTGGTGATCACCGATATCAATATGCCGCGCCTCGACGGCTTTGGCCTGATCGAGGGCGCGCGACAACGCGAAAACTGCACCGGGCTGCCCATTCTGGTGCTGAGCACAGAGAGCGGCGAGTCCATGAAGCAACGTGCGCGTCAGGCCGGCGCAACCGGCTGGATTGTCAAACCCTTTGATGAAGAGAAGCTGGTTCAAGTTATCAACCGGCTGATTGCTTAAGGAGCCAAAGATGAGCGAATTGAGCGAAATGTTTTTTCAGGAATGCGACGAGCTTTTGGAAGGGCTTGTCAAAAGTCTCGGGGAAATTGAAAGCGGTTCGGCGGATGACGAAACCGTAAACAGTATGTTCAGGGCTGTGCATTCTATCAAGGGCGGTGCGGGTGCGTTCGGGTTGACGGCGGTTGTTTCGTTTGCGCACGTGTTTGAAAATGTGCTGGATGATGTCCGCTCAAAGAAGCTCGCGATTGACGATAATGTTGTGGCGCTTTTCTTCATGGCGAGCGATCAGTTAACCGACCTGATAGACGCCTGTAAATCGGATGGCGAGGCCGCGGCGGAGGCCAATGAAAAGCTTGTTGAGGAGCTGAGCGATTTGCACAGCTCGGTGAACAGGGATGTTGCGCCAGAGCTTGAAGAGGAGATCAGCTTTCAGCCGATGGCGCTGGATCTTGGCCTTGATCTGGCCGAGCCAAACGCCGGGCCGGCCGAGGGGCAAAAGGAATTCGAGATCACCTTTGCACCCAGGCTTGCACTTTATGAAGCCGGGCACGAGCCTGCGCTTCTGATCAGAACATTGCAAGACATGGGAGAGCTTTCGGTCACGGCAGATCTGTCGTCTGTTGGCACCGCGTCACTTGATGCGAACGCCGAGGCGTGGATTGTCTGGCATCTTCATTTGAAGCCGGATGCCGGCGTGGACGAAAGCACCATTCGAGAGGTGTTTGAATTTGTTGAGGGGCTGTGCCGGCTGGATATAGAGACGAGCGACACGGCGGCTTTTTCCGGCGCATTGCCAGATATGGAGGCGCTTTCGGGCCTGCCTGACCTGCCGC
Source organism: Roseobacter sp. (assembly GCA_018500125.2). Classification (GTDB taxonomy): domain Bacteria; phylum Pseudomonadota; class Alphaproteobacteria; order Rhodobacterales; family Rhodobacteraceae; genus Lentibacter. The sequence goes on from JAHBAM020000253.1 coordinate 25,538, forward strand.
CCGCCGTGCTGCCGGGTCTTGAGGCCGCTCCGGAAGCCGCTGCCGAAACACCGCAGCCGCCCCAGAGCGAGCTGCAAAGCAGCGCCCAGATCAAGAAAAAAGCAGCCCCCGTGAACAATACAATCCGTGTGGATCTGGAGAGGGTTGACCGGCTGATCAACCTCGTTGGCGAGCTGGTGATCTCCGAGGCCATGCTGCGCCAGTCTATGAGTGGCACAGACCATGAGCGTCGAAACTCTGTTGACGATGCGATGAGCCAGTTGCGCCAATTGTCGGGGATGCTTCAGGAAGGCGTTATGGCCATTCGCGCCCAGCCGGTGCGCGGGCTGTTCCAGAGAATGTCGCGGATTGTTCGTGAAACAGCGAAGGAAGCGGGGAAGTCGGCCCAGCTTGTGACCATTGGTGACTCAACGGAAGTCGACAAGACAGTGACCGAACGTCTTGTCGAGCCGCTGACACATATGATCAGAAATGCTGTGGATCATGGGCTTGAAGCGCCCGAGGCGCGGCTCGCGGCGGGCAAGCCCGAAAAAGGATTTGTCACGCTTGAGGCGATGCATCGTTCGGGGCGCGTGATTATCACTTTGAGCGACGATGGCGCCGGCATCAACCGCCCCAAAGTCCGCGCGATCGCCGAGAGCAAGGATCTGGTGCGCCCCGGTGAAGACCTGAGTGATGCGGATATCGACAATCTATTGTTTCGCCCCGGATTTTCGACCGCCACCGAGGTTTCAAATCTTTCGGGGCGCGGAGTGGGCATGGACGTTGTGCGCAACGAAATCCAGTCTCTCGGGGGGCGCGTCAGCATCAGTTCGACACCGGGCGTCGGCACCAAAATGACGATCTCGCTGCCGTTAACACTTGCGGTTCTCGAGGGCATGGTTGTGATTGTTGAAGGCGAGGCTCTTGTTGTGCCGACCTTGGCGCTGCGCGAGACCTTGCAGCCCGGTCAGGCGCAGATCCATGAATTTTGCGAGAATGACCGTGCGCTCTCCATCAATGGCCAGCTCATTCCGGTGTCAGACCTTGGATCGGCTTTGGGCTATCGCAAACATCTGACCGATCTGAGCAAACAGGTTTTGCTGATGATTGAAGGCGACGCCGGACAGCGCGCGGCGATTGCTGTCGATAAGATCGTCGATCAGCGCGAAGTCGTCATTAAGGGGCTTGAGCAGAACTATATGAGCATTCCGGGTATTTCGGCCGCAACGATTTTGGGGGACGGCAACATCGCCTTGATTGTGGACACCGACCAAATGTTTTCAACCCAAGCCCCGGAGGCAAGCGAGCTGTCTGTTTCCTCCGGACCCCGACGTCATTACGACAATGCAGGAACTGAACATCATGTCTGATACCGCCCTTGAGCCGAGCGCCGAAACACGCCACGAAATCGTTTCCTTTATGATACGAGACCAAGCGTATTGCCTTGAAATAGAACACGTTCTGGAGATCAGAGGGTGGACAAAAACAACGGCTTTGCCCCATGCGCCAAGCTATGTTCTTGGCTTGATGAACCTGCGCGGGACTGTTCTGCCTGTTGTGGATCTTGCGGCCCGATTGGGATTGGGCGCAACTCAACCTGAGTCCCGTCATGTCATAATTATTGCGATCGTGAACGAGAAAACCGCCGGTTTTCTTGTGGATACGGTCTCTGATATCGCGATGGTCAGTGAAAGCGATCTGCAGGCGACCCCGAATGTCTCTTCAGAGCAAACCTCACGATTTATCCAGGGCATCTATATGATCGGAGACGAACTTGTGCGCGCGATCAATGCGAATGAAATCGTGCCCAACACCGGTCTGGAAGAGGCTGTTGCGTAATGGGATTGAAGGCACAGGTGAGCGACGGCGACGGTCTTTCAGAGCGCGACTTTGATGTCGTTGCACGGCTGTTGAACCAGCTTGCAGGGATCGAACTGAAGCCGGAAAAACGCGCGATGATTGCGGCGCGGATATCAAAGCGGACCCGTGCATTGGGCCTGCAAAGCCTGTCGGAGTATTGCGCCTATGTGGCCTCTCCCCAAGGCGAGACCGAGCATGGCGCCTTCATCTCTGTGTTGACGACAAATATGACGCGCTTCAACCGTGAGCCGAAGCATTTTGAGCATTTGCGAGAGCATATTTTACCAAATTTGCGCCGGAAAGCGGAGCGCGGGGAGCGTGTTCGGATCTGGTCTGCGGGCTGTTCCAGCGGCGAGGAAGCCTATGACCTGGCCTTTGCGGCCCTTGGCGTTTGCCCCAAATGCCCCGAGCTTGATTTTAAAATTCTGGCCACCGATATCGACCGGAATATTCTGAGCATCGCACAGCACGGGGTCTATGATGCGCAGGCCGTCACAGGCCTGCCGGAAAATATCCGTGGCGCGTTTTTCCAACCGACGGGCCATTCAAACGGGGAGCTGTCCGTCGCACCGGCCGCCCGCAAGCTGATCAGTTTTGGGCACCTCAATCTTCATAGTGACTGGCCGTTCAAGGGCAAGTTCGATGTCATTATGTGCCGAAATGTCACGATCTACTTTGACGCCGCAACCCAACAAAGACTTTGGAAGCGGTTTGCCCAAGCGCTGGTTCCGGATGGTTTGCTCTACATCGGGCACTCCGAGAACGTTTCACCCGAGCTACTGGGGCATCTCAAGCCGATTGCCCCGAGCATCTATCAGAGCAGAGGCGCCACCGGAGCCTCCGGCACAGCCACACAGCAAGAGGGAAAAACATGAGCCTGAAAGAGAAGCTACACGTGCTGGTCGTAGATGATATGTCAACAAGCCGCGGTTTGATCACTCAGGCGCTTGATGTGATCGGGATCAAAAATTATCGAACCGAGGCAGATGCCGAAACCGCATGGCAGGGCTTGGTGGCCAAACCGGTCCATCTTGTGATTTCGGATTATAATATGCCCCGCAAAAACGGCCTGGAGCTGCTGGCGGCCATTCGCTCCCATCAGCATATCTCGCGGACCGGCTTCATCCTGATCACGGGGCGGCCCGAGCAGGAAATCATCGATCAGGGGATGAAGCTCGGCATGAACAATTATCTCAAGAAGCCATTTGATGTGGCGCAAATGAAGGCCTGTATCGAGCGTGTCGTTGGCCGCCTGTAAGGCCGTCGCCCTCTCTCACGCCGAACAGCTGTCACAAGAAGGCAAGTCTATGAAGTATCGCGCCGCCACAGAAATTATCGATCGGATTGCCGACCAGGTCGCGCAGCTGGCGCAATACGCGCGGACGCTGGATGAGAGCTTGTGCGCAAGAGAGCTGGCGGATGTCGCCCAGTTGAGCGCTTCGGAGCTGCAGCACGTCGATGCTTTGGCGCAATACCTTGGTGATCTTGAGTGTTTGCTTCGCAAAATGGCGCCGATGCTGCCCGCAGATTTGACTTTGCCGACCGAGGCGTTGTGCTCGGCCGTTCATCTTAACGCAATGCAGCGCTTGATCACGGGCACAGACCGGATCCCCGTGAGCGAGCCAAGCGCCGGTGACGTGACTCTTTTTTAGTGGTGCAACCCACACTTCAAGAACTGGATTTTCGTATGAATAAAATGGTTTCCTCTTCTGCCTTTCCAAACGATGACAAGACGGATGAAGTCGTTGATGTTGGCGATCGCATCCTTGTCTCGGAGACAGATTTTCGCGGGGTGATCCGCTTTGCGAATAAGTCTTTCTGTGAGGTGGCCGAATATAAAGAGGCCGAGTTGTTGAATGCGCCACATAAGATTGTTCGTCATCCGACCATGCCGAAAGGCGCGTTTCATCTTGTTTGGGAGCGGATCAAGCAAGGGCTGCCCACGTCGGCCTATATCAAAAACAGATGCAAAAACGGCCAGACCTATTGGGTTTTTGCAACAGTTTTGCCTTATAAAGACGGGTTTATTTCGGTTCGGATCAAGCCCCAAGGCAAGAATTTTGAAGCCGTCGAGGGGCTGTATCGACAGGTCTATGAGGCTGAACAAACCGGCGCAACCGTTGAGCAAAGCGCCGCCCTTATTCTGTCTGCTGTGAAGGGGCTCGGGTATGGAGATTATGCCGATTTTTCCTTTCAGGCGCTGAATGAAGAGTATCAATTTCGCGAAGCCAACAATGTGTTGAAATGGACAGGGCATCTTGAAACTCTGGCTGAAAAAGTGGCGGACACCGACCGTCTTATCGAGAAAATTGCACAGGGCTTTGACCAGGTTTGCGGCGAGCCTGTTAATCTTCGCGTGCTGTCCGGGCAGCTTGGTGACGCCGGAATCGCACTCGGGTGCATTGCGCAGAATTACGAAATTATGGCGCTGGAAATGCAGAAACTTCTCGAGAAACTCAGATGTCAGGACGGGGGCGTTCTGGAGCGGATGGACGGCGGGATTCTGGCCGGGCTTTATGCAAGTCAGGTCGCGAGCCTGATCCAGCAATCTGGCCATGCAGGCTCTCTGGAGGCGGAGCAAAACCATATTATATGGTTCACCGAGAAAAGCCGGCTCGGCTTTAACGAGGTTGTCGCATTGGGGGCCGCCCTGCCTGATACCTGCCGCCAAATCAGACGCCGTATCAATGGGCTCGACGTGGTCAAAATGTTGTGCCGCGTTGAAAGTGAACGGATGCACGCGCAAGACAGCGGGCTGTCCGGGATCATCGACCGCCTTGAGACGTTTCATGCCAATACAGACCGCTACCTGACCGATCTGACGGTGAAGGCCAACCAGATTGCGGCGACAAAAAAGATGCAGGCGACCCCCGGATTTCAGAAGATATTAAACAATCCGTGACACGGTCGGAAAAACCCAACCAAACTGGAGATAGATATGAAGACCGTATTCCTGATCGCAGCAGGCGCATACTTTGCCGTCAGCTCGGCCCTTTCCGCCAACGAATTCGAGGCGGATCTGAACCGCCTTGCCCAGACCACGATCCAGGGCTGGACGAGCGAAACCATCGTGGTCGAAACACTGCGCCAACAGAATATTGAGACAGCAGGTCTGTCTGAAGACGATATTCTGGCGCTTGATGCCACATGGCGCGCTGAAACCGCCAGCGGCGGCCCCTTGATTGACAGCCTGCTGGCCAATGAGCTCTCGGGGTATCTGAAATCGCTCGTGGCCGACGGGCAGCTTGTTTACTCCGAAATTTTCGTCACGGACGCGCGCGGGCTGAATGCCGGGCAAAGCGGCGTGACATCGGACTATTGGCAGGGCGATGAAAGCAAATGGCAAGTGCCGTTCGGAACCGGCGAGATCCATATTGGCGATGTCGAGTTTGATGAATCAACGCAGACCTATCAGTGCCAGGTCAGCCTGCCGATCAAGGAAGGCGCCCAGCTCATCGGGGTGATCACTGTCGGTGTTGATCTTGAACATCTGGGTGCAAACTAACCGACCGTTTCAGATCTGGTAACTTTTATTGAGGGCCAAGCCATGAGCCAAGAAAAAACCGTAACAAGAAGAACCCCGTTTGCCGCGGTTTCGGCCTGGGCCGCCTCCTGGAGCCTGCGCACAAAACTTGTGACAATCGTTGTTGTCGGTGTGATTGTCACATTTGCGGGCAGCTTCACATTCAGCAGCATCAATGAGAGAAACACAGTGTCGCTGTTGAGCGAACGCAGCGAAGCTCTTCTGGCCGATTACATGGCGAGCGCTATGGCCGCTCCGCTTCGGTTCAAGGACTCTGACCGGATCGAAGAAGTCTATGGCGCGGCCATTGGCAAAGACGAGACGATATCGGGGGTTCAGGTGTCCCTGCCCGCGGGCGAGGCGCTCTCCAAACATATCACGGGCAGCCATAATCCGGGGTCTGTCGGCCAGCTGCTGTCCGATGTGACGGCCGCTGCGATCGATCAGGGCAAGCGGGTCACCCTCAGCTCCGGTTATTTCTCAGCCAAGGCTCTGCCCGTTTTTGCCAAGGACGGGCAAACGCTTCTGGGGGTTCTGGCCATTGTTTGGGACAACGAGCCGATACGCTCACAAACCTATGCAAATCTGATCAATGTGCTTTTGATTAGCTTTTTGATGTTGGGTGCGACTGTCACTGTGACATTCGTGGCGATCCACAAGTTGATTACCGCGCCGCTGCAAAAGCTGAATGAGGCCATGCTGGATGTTGCTGCACATGATTACTCCGGGGAGGTCGCGTTTCAAAACCGGAAAGATGAAATCGGACAAATGGCGGGCACGCTGGAAAGCTTCCGCACAACGCTTGAGAGCGAGCAGCTGGCCAGCAAGGCACGGCAGGTCGAGCAGGAGCAGCGCACCGAGCTTTTCGAACAGCTGGCGGCCGCGCTCTCCCAGCTTGCTGCCGGCCAGGTCGACTGCCCGATTGATGTTGGCAAATTTGAAAACCTCGACACAGCTCAGGTTGCGGTTTGCCATAACTTCAATGACGTTCTGGACAATCTCGCCTCTATGTTGAGCACGGTTTCAAATGCGGCCAATTCGGTGAATTCGAGTGCGAAAGAAATCAGCACTGTCGCTGTGGACCAATCGCGCCGCTCCGAAGCCCAGGCGGCTACGCTTGAAGAATCTGCCGCGGCAATTGAAGAAATATCAAACAGTATGCAAAAAACTGCGGAACACGCGGCGCGCGCCAATGATACGATTGCGCTCAATCAGGCGCAGGCGCAGGCCGGTGGCGCTGTTGTCGACCGGACAATGAATGCGATGCGCAATATCGAGAAGTCTTCACAACAGATCACCACGATCATTGGTGTCATTGATGAAATTGCCTTTCAGACCAATCTGCTGGCCTTGAATGCCGGCGTTGAAGCGGCCCGCGCGGGAGAAGCTGGTCGCGGGTTTGCGGTTGTTGCCTCCGAGGTGCGTGCCCTCGCTCAAAGAGCGTCGGATTCGGCCAACGAGATCAAAGACCTCATTACAAAATCAACCGAGCAGGTGGCTGAGGGCAGCGAGCTGGCAACCGAAGCTGGCGCCGCTCTTGAAGAAATTATCAAAGGGATCGGCCAGCTGTCCAACCTTGTGTCCGAAATCGCGTCTGGCTCCCGTGCTCAAGCCAATAGCTTGGCCGAGATCAAAGATGGCGTGGTCGAACTTGACCGGGTCACACAGCAAAACGCTGCGGTTATTGAGGAATCTGCGGCCGCAAGCCAGGCTCTTACGAACGAAGCCTCCCTTATGATTGATGCGCTTGGGGTATTTGAAACCAGCGCCTCGGCGCAGGGCAAATCCGAAGTCGAGCGGTGGACAAAAGAACTGGAGAAAGACACTCAGAAAACCGGCCCGGCGAAAGAGCCGCCCCTCGCGTTTCCTGTCCAGTCCTCGATGCAGAAAACAGGCACCACAGGCGACGCTGAAATCTGGCAAGACTTTTGATGCGACGTTCCGCACGTTGCGGCGGCCAAGAACAGCAAGGGGCTTGCTAAACCTATGACACCTCATCCCATTGCCGAGCCTGCGATAGGCGCGCAAAAAACCATAAAGGTGGTCCAAGGTGAGGCCAAGGTTTCGGCAGACCCATCTGTTGTGCTGACAACCCTGCTCGGATCATGCGTTTCGGTTTGTCTCTGGGATCCCGAGGCGCGTGTCGGGGGGATGAATCACTTTCTCTTGCCGGGGGGGCCTTTTGAAGAAACGGGCGCGATGTGTTTTGGTGTGAATGCGATGGAGTTGCTGATCAACGAACTCATCAAACAACACGGCAATCGAAAGCGCTTCAAAGCCAAAATCGTGGGAGGCGCGAAGCTTCTTGACTCAAAAGCCGATATTGGCCGGAAAAATCAGGAGTTTGCCAGATGGTTTCTGGAAAACGAGGGCATTGAGATTGTCAGCACCTGTCTTGGCGGCACGCGTGGTCGAAAAGTGCGATTTTGGCCAACGACAGGACGCATTCAGCGCGCCTTTATTGACGAGCATAAAGACACCATTTCTGAAGAGCCCGCGAGAAAGCTCATGCCCGGTTCGGGCGGTGGCTCGGTCGAACTCTTTGATGTCAAGGCGGATCCGTCTTTGTAGGTCTTGAGGCGTTCCTCCGCGGGGCTTTGGCACAAGCCGCTTTGACAATAGGGCTTGCCGTGCTGCCCGCTGGGGCCGTCAGACGGGGCCAGATGGCGACCGGGAAATGCCGGTTTCTTGGGCTTGATTATCGATTAGAAAAAGGTGGCGAGCAGCGAGGCATCGAGCGGGCTGATCTGCCCTACGTGGCGGGCAACACCCGGACCTCGGACGACACTCTGTTATTGCCAAGGTGATCGTGGGCCGGTGCGGTTGCTGCGGACGGTTGCAAGACTGTGTTGGCACAGAAGCCTTAGCTCTGCAGGCACCATGCGGCCGGCTCTGTGGATGTTATCTTGTGGAGGACTTGATCGCGATCAGCCCCCGATAGGTTTGGTGGCGCTCGTAAAGCTTGACGGTTGCGCGCCTGAGCGGGGCATTCAGAGGCCCGTTGCTCCCTCTGCGCCCAGTCACGGCGGCAGGCCGGCAAGAGGCGGCGGCTTTTCTGCCGATTTTGGCTTGAAACGCGCGCACTGTATCCCGACCCGCTCCCGCCGCCACTTTCTGTGCAGCTTAAGCCTGATCAGGCAGGGAGGGAGAGGGGCGGCTTTGGGAAGGCCGCACTTTTTGAATAAATTTTTGTAAGAGACATTTTTTGGGTTGTAGTCCTCTGACACTCGGCGTATTCGGTGCACTCACTTTGGCGCGGGATGGAGCAGCCCGGTAGCTCGTCAGGCTCATAACCTGAAGGTCGTAGGTTCAAATCCTACTCCCGCAACCAAA
>JAHBAM020000002.1 GCA_018500125.2 Roseobacter sp.
AGATGTGTATAAGAGACAGCAACCTTACCAAATGCATTCTGGGCTGAATTCTATGGCACAGCTTCAATCGGTTCCATCAAAGCGATGGCCGCCGCCGTCATGGTGCTTGGCTCAGCCATCGGGCCAGGCCTTACCGGATGGGGGATCGACGCAGGCATCAGCCTTGAGGCCCAGTATGTTGCGGTTGCGGTCTATTTTTCTTGCGCGAGCGCACTCCTCTTTTTCGGCGTGCGCAAAGCCACACAGCTTTTGCCACCACGCGAGGCATGAGCTTGTTTTTATTGGCTCCGGTGACTAAGACAGCATAAGCGGCCAAGAGATGGCCAAGAGATGAGGCCTAATGACCCAACCTGACGATCTACCCATTGTTCGCTCGGCCCGCCGTGTGCTCCAAACTGAGGCAAACGCGATCCTTGAAATGGTCGAAGCCTTGCCCGAAGATTTCGCCGAAGTAGTCGAGTTGATCCTCAAAACAGAGGGCCGCGTGATTATCTCTGGTGTTGGTAAATCTGGTCACATCGGCCGCAAGATTTCTGCAACTCTCGCAAGCACAGGCACACCCTCCTATTTTGTCCATGCCGCCGAGGCGAGCCATGGCGACTTGGGTATGATCACATCGCAAGACATTTGCCTTCTCATCTCAAATTCAGGCGAAACAAACGAACTGCGGGATATCCTTTTGCACACCCGCCGTTTCAATATCCCGATGATCGCGATCAGTTCTAATATGGGCAGCACATTGATGCAGTCAGCCGATTTCAAGCTCAATCTCCCCAACCTGCCTGAAGCCTGCGCCATCGGCATGGCTCCGACAACCTCGACAACGCTCACGCTTGCCTTGGGTGATGCAATCGCCGTGGCTGTCATGGAACAGCGCGGATTTGGCTCGGAAGACTTCCTGAAGAACCATCCAGGCGGCAAGCTCGGCGCACAGCTCTCACGCGTGGCTGATCTGATGCACAAAGGCGAAAAAGTCCCCACAGTGGAAGCAGACACACCCATGTCTGATGTGCTCCTGTCGATGACTTCAAAAGGTTTTGGTATCACTGGCGTTCTCAAAGGCGGTATTCTTATCGGCGTAATTTCCGATGGCGACTTACGCCGCCATATGGGCAACCTGATGGAAAAAACCGCCGGCGAAATCGCCACGCTAGACCCAGTCACAATAACGCCTGAGCTCTTCGCTGCGCAGGCGCTGGCGCTCCTCAATGAAAAGAAAATCTCCGCCCTCATGGTGGTAGATGAGGCCAAACGCCCCGTCGGCATCGTCCATATTCACGATCTCTTGCGCGCAGGTGTTGCATGAAAACCGTTGTCCTCATTCCCGCTCGCTATGCTTCGACTCGCTATCCGGGAAAGCCGCTGGCAACCCTTCGCCAAAAAAATGGCAGCGAGAAATCGCTAATCCAGATGAGCTATGAGGCGGCCAGCCAAATCAATGGCGTTTCAGACGTTTATGTCGTCACCGACGATGCGCGTATCCGAGAGGCTTCCGAGGCTTTTGGCGCACAGGTGATAATGACAAGCCCCGAGCGCGAAAACGGAACGGCGCGTGTCGCTGAGGCTGTTGAGGTTGCGCAGCTTGATGCCGATCTCATCGTCAACTTTCAAGGCGATGCGCCGCTGACGCCTCCTTGGTTTGTCGAAGACCTGATCGCAGCCATGAAGGCCGACAAAACTGCGCAAATGGCCACACCCGTCCTGCAATGTGACGCGCAAACCTACGCGATGTTCAAAGAAGATCGCGCCGCTGGCCGCGTTGGTGGCACGACAGCTGTCTTCGGAGCCGAAGGCCGCGCGATCTATTTCTCCAAGGAGGTCTTGCCTTATATCGACGCAGGCAAAGTCCCTTCCGAAAATATCCCCGTCTATCATCACGTCGGCGTCTACGCCTATCGACCAGAAGCGCTCAAGGCCTATATCAGCTGGCCTGAGTGTCAGCTTGAAAAGCTTGAAGGGCTGGAGCAGCTGCGCTTTCTATACAATGGCGTCGCCGTAAAATGTGTTGAAGTTGAAGCCCGAGGCCGTCTCTTCTGGGAGCTGAACAATCCAGAAGATGTGGCGCGGATTGAAAAGGTATTGGCAGAGCAATGACAAAAATAATCGACATCAATGGCGTAAAGATCGGCGGCAAAGAACCCTTCGCGCTCATCACTGGCCCTTGCCAGCTTGAAAGCTTGGATCACGCCCGCATGATGGCCGAACGCATTGCCGAGGCCTGTGCTCCCACCAAAACAGGCTTCATCTTCAAGGCAAGCTACGACAAAGCCAACCGCTCTTCGATCAGCACAAAGCGTGGTCTTGGAATGGAAGAGGGCCTCACGATCCTCTCCAAAACTGTCTCTTATACACATCT
>JAHBAM020000122.1 GCA_018500125.2 Roseobacter sp.
AGGGCGGGGTGAAATTCCCCACCGGCGGTAAGCCAGCGGCACACGCCAAAGGTCAGCCCGCGAGCGGCTTTGAGTGTCCACCAACCGAAAAGGGGGAACCGGGTTTCGGGTTGTGGAGCCACAAAAAGTGTCAGCAGATCTGGTGCAATTCCAGAGCCGCCGGTCCTAGTCCGGCCGGGAGCGCGCCGCATGACCGACGCGGGTTTGCCCGCACCGCCCTGTTGTCCCTTTTGCTCTGGGCACGTGTCTGAGGTCAAAAGGAGAGAAACATGACACAGCAACAGACAGTGCCCCGCTACGCCTTCATCAAGGCGGGCTGGCACACAGAGATCGTCAGCCGCGCGCTCGACGGCTTCACCCAGATCATCCCGCCGGAGCGGGTTGATGTCTTTGACGTGCCGGGGGCCTTCGAGATGCCGCTGATGGCCCGCGATCTGGCCGCCACTGGCCACTACAAGGCAGTCGCCGCCGCCGCGCTGGTTGTGGATGGCGGCATCTACCGGCATGATTTTGTCGCCCAAGCGGTCGTTGACGGCCTGATGCGCGCCGGCCTTGATACGGGTGTGCCCGTGCTCAGCGTCTCGCTGACGCCACACCAGTTTCAGGAAACAGATCATCACATCGCGATCTATGCCGCGCATTTTGTGCAAAAGGGGCGCGAAGCCGCGCAGGCCGCGCTGATGATCGCCAAGACCCGCGACAGCCTCACAGCCCCGGCCTCCTAGACGCCTCGGCACGCCCACCGCGCCCAACGCCCGAGACGGGCCGCCCTCACAGCGGCCCTCTCTGCGGCCCTGTCTCTGGCCCTGTCTCTGGCCCTCTGAAACGGCTCTAGCGCCCCGGAATATCCTCGCGCGCACTCGCGGGCGCCCAGTTCTCGATGATGCGCACAGCCTCCTCGGCCGTGTCCACAAAGCGGAACAGATCCAGATCCTCGGGCGAAATCGTCCCCGCCTCCGCCAACGCCTGCCAATTCACAATACCCTGCCAAAAGTCGCGCCCGAAAAGCAAAAACGGAATGCGCTTCATTCGCCCGGTCTGGATCAGCGTGAGGCTCTCAAACATCTCGTCCAGCGTGCCAAAGCCCCCGGGAAACACACAAACCGCATTCGCGCGCATCAAAAAATGCATCTTGCGAATGGCGAAATAGTGGAAGTTAAAGCACAGCCCCGGTGTGACATATTCATTCGGTGCCTGCTCATGGGGCAGCACGATGTTAAGGCCAATAGAGTGCCCGCCCGCGTCCATAGCGCCACGGTTGCCCGCCTCCATAACGCCCGGTCCACCGCCGGTCACGATCACGTTTTCACGCCCGTAGCTCTCCATCGACTTGGCCGTCATCAGCCGCGCAAATCTGCGCGCCTCGTCATAAAAACGGCTGAGGTCCGCGAGCGTCTTGGTGCGCGCCGTGGCTTTCTTGTCTGGCTCGGGAATCCGCGCCCCGCCAAACAGAACAATCGTGCTCTCGATGCCCTTTTCGTTCAATACCATCTCTGGTTTGAGAAGCTCGAGTTGCAGCCGCACAGGGCGCAGCTCGTCGCGGCACAAAAAATCCTCATCCGCAAACGCCAGCCTATAGGCCGGCGCGCGGGTCTGCGGCGTATCGGGGATCTGCTCGGCTGTGTCCCGGTCTCTCTGGGCGTCCCGAAACGGGCTTGCGCGCTCATCTGTCATATACTCATTCCCTGCTTGCACCTCTCCCCAAGACCTATAGGCTCCGCGCGTTAAAGGCCAGTTACGGAGACGTGATCAATGTCATGGAACGCCCAAATCAGCGCCGCCGCCACGCGCATCGCGCCCTATATCCTGCGCACGCCTGTGATCTGCGCGCAAGGGTTCGGCCTGCCCTATGCCATTGACTTCAAGCTCGAACAGCTCCAGCACACCGGCACATTCAAGGCCCGCGGCGCCTTCAATACCCTCTTGTCCGGCCCCGTGCCCCAAGCCGGGATCGTCGCCGCCTCGGGCGGCAATCATGGCGCCGCCGTGGCCTATGCAGCCCAAAAGCTCGGCCACACAGCCCATATCTTCGTGCCCGAAATGGCCGGCCCGTCAAAAATCGCGCTCATCGAGCGCACCGGCGCAAAGCTCACCGTTGTGACGGGCGAATACGCCAATGCCGCCGAAGCCGCCGCCGACTACGAAGCCGCGACCGGAGCCATGCAAATTCATGCCTATGACGCCCCCGCCACAGTCGCCGGCCAAGGAAGCTGCATGGCCGAATGGGAGGCGCAGGGGCTTGAAGCCGACACCGTGCTCATCGCCGTGGGCGGCGGCGGCCTCATCGCGGGCGCGCTCGGCTGGCTCGCAGGCGCACGCAGGGTTGTCGCCGTAGAGCCGGAAACCTCCTGCGCCCTGCACGCCGCGCTGGCGCAGGGCGCGCCCTGTGATGTGCAGGTCTCGGGCGTCGCCGCCAATGCGCTGGGCGCGCGCAAGATCGGCCAGATCTGCTATGACCTCGCCACAGACCACAGCTGCGAGAGCGTGCTTGTCACGGATGCGGCCATCACCGCCGCTCAAAAAGCGCTCTGGCAAGAGCGCCGCCTGCTGGTCGAGCCGGCCGGCGCCACGGCCCTCGCGGCGCTCACCAGCGGCGCTTACACGCCCGCCAAAGACGAGCGCGTCGCCGTCCTGCTCTGCGGGGCAAATATCGCGCCAGATCCGCTGCCCTGACCCCCCCTCACAGCCTAAGTCCAGATTGCCAAGCGCTTCAGTCCAGTCTAAACACTGGTTCATGGCGATTTCGGTAGAAACCTTCTTTCTCAATCCAGACGCGCAAGGCACGCTGCAAGCCCAGATTCAACAGATGGTCGCAGAAGGGATTCTCTCGGGCCGCCTGCGTCAGGGCGAGAAGCTCCCCTCGACGCGCAAACTGGCGCATCATTTGCGGGTCTCGCGCATCACGGTAACGCTCGCCTATACCGAACTTCTGGCCAACGACTATCTCAGCTCCAAGGGCCGCTCCGGCTATTTTGTCTCCGAAAATGCCCCCGAACCGCCCCGCTTCCCGCCCCGCCCAGAGGCCGAGGAGGCGCTCGACTGGTCCCGCGCCATCGGCCAGCGCTTTTCCGGTGGCACGCCCCACCTCAAGCCGCGCGACTGGTCCCGCTTCCGCTATCCCTTCATCTACGGTCAGACCGATCCAACCCTGTTTGATCATGCCAATTGGCGGCTCTGTGCGCTTCAGGCTCTGGGCCAGAAAGACTTTGAGCCGCTGACCTCGGATTACTACGATCAGGACGATCCAGAGCTGATCGAGTTTATCGCCCGCCACACGCTGCCGCGCCGTGGCATTCTGGCCGAGCCAGACGAAATCCTCGTGACCATGGGCGCACAAAATGCGCTTTGGCTGGCCACACAAGTTCTGCTCACCCAGCGCCGGACCGCCGCCGTAGAAGAGCCGTGCTACCCCTCGCTGCGCAATATCCTGAGCCAGTCCCGCTGTCATATTGCCCCGGTGGGCTTGGACGAAGACGGCATACTCCATCAAGATATTCCGCCCGAAACCGATGTGATCTTCACAACCCCGAGCCACCAGTGCCCCACCACCTCGACCATGCCGCTGTCGCGCCGTCGCGCCTTGCTCGCCAAAGCCCGCGAGATTGGCGCGGTGATCGTCGAGGATGATTACGAGTTTGAAATGTCCTTCGCCGGCGCGCCCTCGCCGGCGCTGAAATCGCTCGATGGCGATGGCCGCGTGGTCTATGTCGGCAGCTTCTCCAAATCGCTGTTTCCGGGGCTGCGCTTGGGCTATCTGGTCGGCTCGCGGCCCTTCATCCGCGAGGCGCGTGCCCTGCGCGCCTCGGTGCTGCGCCATGTGCCGGGCCATATCCAGCGCACCGCCGCCTATTTCCTGCGTCTGGGCCATTACGACGCTCTTATTCGGCGGATGTCGGGCGTGCTCTCGGAGCGCCGCCGCGTGATGAGCGCCGCCATTGCCGAAAACAACCTGACCCTCGCCGGCCAGAACGGCACAGGCGGCTCTGCCGTCTGGATGCGTGCGCCCGAAGGCGTCGATACAAGCGTCCTTGCCGCAAAACTGCAAAGCCGCTCCGTTCTGATCGAGCCGGGCGCGCCCTTCTTCAATGGCGCAACAGCACCGCAAAACTTCTATCGTCTGGGCTATAGTTCGATCCCCGCCTCGAAAATTCCCGACGGGATCAGGATCATCGGTGAGGCCCTCGACAACTGGCCTTAGGCGCGCCCACCAGCTGGCCCTAACCTGATGCGCATCTCACCCGTAATTTCACAGTCAACGACAGCCTCGCAACCGCGAGCTGATTCTTAATTCTTTCCCGCGATCCTTTCGGAGAAACCGCACATGAAAATGACAACAGAAGAAGCCTTCGTAAAGGTGCTCCAGCGCCACGGTATCGAGCACGCCTTTGGCATTATCGGCTCGGCCATGATGCCGATTTCCGATCTCTTTCCCAAAGCAGGGATCACCTTCTGGGATTGCGCCCATGAAGGCTCCGCCGGCATGATGAGCGACGGCTACACCCGCGCCACCGGCAAGATGTCGATGATGATCGCCCAGAACGGCCCCGGCATCACAAACTTCGTGACAGCCGTCAAAACCGCCTATTGGAACCACACCCCGCTCCTTCTCGTCACACCCCAAGCCGCCAATAAGACAATCGGCCAAGGCGGCTTTCAGGAAGTCGAGCAAATGAAGCTCTTTGAAGATATGGTCGCCTATCAGGAAGAGGTCCGCGATCCCTCCCGCGTGGTCGAGGTGCTCACCCGCGTGATCGCGCAGGCCAAGCGCCTCTCCGGCCCCGCCCAGCTCAATATCCCGCGTGACTTCTGGACACAGGTGATTGATGTCGAAATCACCGATCCGATCGAATTCGAGCGCTCCCCCGGTGGCACAAACTCTGTCGCCGAGGCCGCAGCCCTGCTCAGCACGGCCAAAAATCCGGTGATCCTCAATGGCGCGGGCGTTGTGCTCTCCCATGGCGGGATCGCCGCCTCCCAAGCGCTCGCCGAGCGCCTCGATGCGCCGGTCTGTGTTGGCTATCAGCACAATGACGCCTTCCCCGGCAGCCACCCGCTCTTTGCAGGCCCGCTGGGCTACAACGGCTCCAAGGCCGGCATGGAGCTGATCAAGGAGGCCGATGTCGTGCTTTGCCTTGGCACGCGGCTCAACCCCTTCTCCACATTGCCGGGCTACGGGATGGACTATTGGCCAACAGAGGCCAAGATCATTCAGGTCGACATCAACCCCGACCGGATCGGCCTCACCAAGAAAGTGACCGTCGGGATCGTCGGAGATGCCGCCATGGTTGCGCATGGCATCCTCGACAAGCTCTCCGGCACAGCCGGCGATGAAGGCCGCGACGCCCGCCGCGCCAAAATCGCCGAGACAAAATCCCGCTGGGCGCAGCAGCTCTCGAGCATGGACCACGAAGACGACGATCCCGGCACCGACTGGAACCAGCGCGCCCGCTCTGACAAGCCCGACTGGATGAGTCCCCGCATGGCCTGGCGCGCGATCCAGTCTGCCCTTCCGGCAGATGCAATCATCAGCTCCGACATCGGCAACAACTGCGCCATCGGCAACGCCTACCCGAGCTTTGATCAGGGCCGCAAATACCTCGCGCCCGGCCTCTTTGGCCCTTGCGGCTATGGCCTGCCCGCGGTTGTCGGCGCCAAAATCGGCTGCCCGGATGTGCCCGTTGTCGGCTTCTCCGGCGATGGCGCCTTCGGGATCGCCGTCAACGAGCTGACAGCCATTGGCCGCGGCGAATGGCCCGCTGTCACACAGGTGGTCTTCCGCAACTACCAATGGGGCGCCGAAAAGCGCAACTCGACACTCTGGTTTGATGACAACTTCGTCGGTACAGAGCTGGACACTCAGGTCAGCTACGCCGGAATCGCTTCGGCCTGTGGCCTCAAAGGCGTTGTCGCCCGGACAATGGACGAGCTGACAGCCGCCCTCGCCCAGGCCTGTGAAGACCAGAAAAACGGCATCACAACCCTGATTGAAGCCATGATCAATCAGGAACTCGGCGAGCCTTTCCGCCGTGACGCCATGAAAAAGCCTGTCGCCGTCGCAGGCATCTCTGCGGCCGATATGGTTCCACAAGCCTAAGCCGATGACAGGGTCCAGCATCACAGGCTCCATTCTGGTCCTCAATGCTGGATCTTCCTCGATCAAATTCGCGCTGTTTGACGCGGCCCTCACAGAACAAATCTCTGGCCTCGCCGCAGGAATCGGCGGCCAGAGCTTTCTTGAGGTCGCAGGCGCGCGCGAGGCGATACCGCTGATTGATCACCGGGCCGCGCTCAAGGCGGTTCTGTCTGCTCTTGAGCACAAGGGCATGAGCCTCACAAGCCTGCAAGCCGCCGCCCATCGCGTGGTTCACGGTGGCCGCAAACTCACCCAGCCGTTGCGCATTTCTGCCGAGGTGCGCAGCGAGATCGCCGCCTGCTCGCCGCTCGCTCCGCTGCACAATCCGCACAACCTCGCGGCCATAGACACGCTGGCCGAGCTGGCCCCCGAGCTGCCACAATACGCCAGCTTTGACACAAGTTTCCACGCCACAAACCCCGATGTCGCCACCCGCTACGCCATTCCGAAGATGCAAGAAACCGAGGGAATCCGCCGCTACGGCTTTCACGGCCTGAGCTATGCCTCTCTGGTCAATGCGCTCCCCGACGTGTCGGGCGCGCCCCTGCCCTCGCGGCTGCTGGCCTTTCATCTTGGCAACGGGGCCTCGCTCTGCGCCATCCGCAATGGGGCCTCCGTCGCCACAACCATGGGCTATTCCCCGCTTGACGGTCTCACCATGGGCACCCGCTCGGGCGGGATAGATGCCAACGCCGTCCTGCGCCTTGTGGAAGACAACGGCCTTGAGCGCACCAAAGCCATCCTCAATCACGAAAGCGGGCTGCTCGGCCTCTCCGGCGGCAAATCCGATATGCGCCGCCTGATGCTCGACCAAACCGCCGACAGCGACTTTGCGATCGAGCATTTCTGCTACTGGTCCCTGCGCCACGCCGGTTCGCTGATCGCCGCGATGGAAGGGCTTGACGCCATCGCCTTCACCGGCGGGATCGGAGAAAACGCGGTCGGGGTGCGCGCCCGGATCTGCCGTGGCCTCGAATGGGCCGGCCTGCGCATGAACCCCGATGCCAACCACGGCCACGGCCCAAGGCTTCACGCCGAAAGCTCCCGCGTGGCCGCATGGGTGATCCCTGCGCGCGAAGAGCGCCAGATCGCCCAAGACGCGCAACGGTTGATCAAGGCATCATGAGTTACGACAGCGCCACAACAATCGCGCTCACCGCGACAATATCCTCGACAGTCGCCCCGCGGCTCAAATCGCCGACAGGCTTGGCAAAGCCCTGCAAAACTGGCCCCACAGCCTGCGCGCCGGCAAGCTCCTGCGCAAGCTTATACGCGATATTACCAGCATCCAGACTCGGGAAAATCAGCACATTCGCAGCCCCCGCGCCCATCCCCTTTTTGGCCGCCACCGCCGGATTCAAAGCCGCGTCGCCCTGCACAGGCCCGACAAATCCGGCGCTTTCAGCCGCCGCGCGCACCCGCTCCACGCTCTCACCGGCACCGCTCGTGCCGGTTGAAAACGACAGCATAGCCACCTCGGAGCGCCCCAGCAGCGCCTTGGCGCTCGCGTCCGAGGCCCGCGCAATATCGGCCAGCTCCTCTGCCGAGGGGGCCACATTCACAGCACAATCCGCAAAAATCATCTCGCGCCCGTCCCCAAAGAGCATCACAAAGAAAGACGAGGCCGTGGTCACGCCCGCCGCAGGGCCGATCGCCATAGACGCCGCTTCAATCACCCGCCGTGTCGGGCTGTCCGCTCCGGCCACCATAGCATCCGCCTCGCCTGCGGCGACCATGGCCGCCGCGCGGTATAACGGCTTGGCCAGCAAGCGCCGCGCCATCGCCTCTTTCATGCCCCGCGCCGCCACAAGCGCCTGCACCTGCGCCTCGCTGACATCGCCCAAAGCCAATGGCGTGCAGATCCCCTCGGCGCTCAGTCGCGCCATCGCCTCGGCGACCCGCGGCTCCTGCGCCTCCGGAAAAACAACCCGCTTGGGCCGCGCCCGCGCCACCTCGTAAATTTTTTTCAAAAATTCCATGTATGCCTCTGTATACTTTCCCCAAAGGAGCCAGCAATGAGCACAGACGTCAAGATCAACCGTGGCCTGAAAGGCATCTACTTCGAACGCTCCGGCGTCAGCCACATCGACGGGGCCAAGGGCGAACTCAGCTATCGGGGCTATTCGATCCACGATCTTGCCACCCGCTCTACCTTTGAGGAAGTCTGCTATCTGCTCATTTTCGGCGAGCTGCCAAAGGCGGCCGAGCTGGCCGATTTTGACGCCCGTCTCAAAGCGGCGCGCAGCCTGCCAC
>JAHBAM020000139.1 GCA_018500125.2 Roseobacter sp.
GCTAACCGCCCGCCCGTCCATAAGGATACGCGCCGCCCCCGCGCTGCCCGCCCCGAACAAGCGCAAGCTGCTCTTGCGCGCCGCACAGGCCATATCGGTTGTCGCGCCAATCGCCGCCACACCCATCGTGTCGGCAAAACTCACGCGCAGCAAAGCACGCATCCCCTCGGGCACATCCTCATACGTCAGCCCGCTGGCAAACTCGTGCATCGCCTGTGCCATAAAACTCTCCCGCGTTTCAGCGCGAGAGTGACAGAGCCAACCGATTTGAAAAGCCCTAAAGTGAAGCCTCAATCGCCGAGCTTGGCATGAACCTCGTCAAGATCGATTTCGCCGATCGGCATCTTGTTGGACGGATCGTTGAAATCATACTTGAACAGCTCGAAATCGCGTTTGAAAATCTCATAGACCAGATGCATCGACAAATCGTCGAAATAGTCTTCCACATTGTGAAGCCGCTTCGGCCCGTGGCCTTCGCTTTCGTTAAACCGCGGAATTGTCTTGAGGTTTACCTCATGAGGCGTCTCGATCGCGTCGAGCACGCTTTGCATCCCGTCGTTAAACTGCTCGGTCCAGAAAATATTGTCATAGCGCCCGCCATTGGCGACAAAAGTGCCCACATGGCCCGAGATCGCACTCCAGTGAATGTCAGGGTCCATCGGACGGCGCCATTTGATGGTATCGCGCGCAAACAGAAGAAAGCGCCGGAAACTCCTGATCTGGTCAAACTCGTCCTTGCCATCGTCGCCGCCGACTTCGATGCCGTATTTCTGGATCAGAAGCGGCACAAGATTGCCGCGATAGCGGCGGCCATTGCGCTGAATTCCGCAAATTTTATCAAAAAAGCTGGAGAGAATCCGCGTGTAAGGGTTTCTCACACAGGTAAACGCATAGGAATTATGTGTTTTCACATTGGCGTTGATCAGCCCTTGGCTCTCTTCGCGCGCCCATTTGTGCAGGCCCTCTGTCGCATCATGGATATCGCCATCAAAAAACGCTCCATGATCAGAATAATACATGATTTGGCCGATCGTCGAGCAAGCGCATTTCGGCACAACGCGATACACCACGCTCTCGCTTTCGGTCATCCACGTTCCGGGAAACCCCATATTTTGCCTCCTAAAGCTGCCCTAGGCAGCGGTACTCGTTATTTTTAATCGCAAAAAAGCAAACATTTCGTGTTTATTCAACTGCACTTCACCTTTATCAAGTAAACGGTGTGTCTAACTAGGGGTAAATGTTTCCAATATGGCAAAAATAGCTTTCATCCTTCTTTGCCATAAAGACCCCGAGGCCATTATAAAACAGGCCGAGCGCCTCACCGCTGTGGGCGATTATATGTCGATCCATTTTGACGCCCGCGCCCATCCCGACCACTTCAAAGAGATCAAAGACGCGCTCGAAAACAACCCGAATGTGACCTTTGCCAAAAAGCGGGTCAAATGCGGCTGGGGCGAATGGTCTCTCGTGCAAGCCACGCTGCTGGCTGTCGAGGCCGCGGTCGAGGCTTTCCCGCGCGCGACCCATTTTTATATGCTCTCGGGCGATTGCATGGCCATCAAATCGGCCGAATACGCCCATGAGTTCCTCGATCATCTCGATGTCGACTATATCGAAAGCTTTGATTATTTCGAGAGCGACTGGATCAAAACAGGCATGAAGGAAGACCGGCTCATCTATCGCCATTTCTTCAACGAGCGCACCCAGAAGCGCCGTTTTTATGCCGCCTTCAATTTTCAGCGTGTGCTGGGCCTCACCCGCAAAATCCCCGATGACATACAGGTCCAGATCGGCAGCCAATGGTGGTGCCTGCGCCGCCGCACCGTCGAATGGATCCTCGATTTCACCAAAAAGCGCCGCGACGTGATGCGCTTTTTCAAAACCACATGGATCCCCGACGAGACCTTTTTCCAGACTCTCGTGCGCCACCTCGTGCCCGAAAAGGAAATCCGCACTCGCACGCTGACATTCCTCATGTTCACAGACTACGGGATGCCCGTCACCTTCTACAACGATCACTACGATCTTCTGCTCAGTCAGGATTATCTCTTCGCCCGCAAGATCAGCCCCGAAGCCAAAGAGCTGAAGCGCCGCCTCGGCCTGCTCTACGCCACCCGCGGCTGGGATTTCAAAATATCCAACGAGGGCGCTTCGCTCTTCAAGTTTCTCACGGGGCGGGGCCGCATTGGCCGCCGCTTCGGCCTCAGGTTTTGGGAAAACGAAGGCTCCCTTGGCCGCGAGCGCGAGATGCTCATTGTCGTCTGCAAGAAATGGCACGTCGCCAAGCGTCTGGTCGAGCGGATCCGCAAGATGACCAATGTGCCGTGCATCGAATATCTCTTCAACGAAGAGCCGACAGAGCTGCCTGATCTGGGCGGCATCCAATCGACAATGGACAAAAGGCACCGCCATCGCCGCGCTCTCGTGCGAATGCTGTTTGACTATTACGAAACCGACCAGCTCGTTATTTGCATTGATCCGAGCAATCTCGACCTGCTCAATGACTTCGCGGCCGACCGCGCCAAAACCCGGCTCCTGGAAATCGAGTGCCGCTTCTCCGAGGCGTATCTCACAGGCCACGCCAGACGCGTGGGCCTCGCCGGCGAGAAAACCCCGAAAGAAACGCTGGAGCGCCTGCTGCCAACAATCCGCGCCGATATGGCCCATGAAAGCGATGCGCTGCGCGATGCCAGTTTTGATGGCCACTTCCGGCTCCGCGAAACCGATACAATAGAAACCAACGCCGCCGCCTTGGCCCAATTCCTCGGTGTCACACCCGAAAAAGCCTATGAAATCGCCAATATCGACTATCTCTTTGCCGATTGATCCGCCTGCG
Source organism: Roseobacter sp. (assembly GCA_018500125.2). Taxonomy (GTDB): domain Bacteria; phylum Pseudomonadota; class Alphaproteobacteria; order Rhodobacterales; family Rhodobacteraceae; genus Lentibacter. The sequence goes on from JAHBAM020000139.1 coordinate 2,837, forward strand.
CCCCCGCCCTATACTATCTGCAATATCAGGCGCGTGAAGGACAAGACCACATGACAACTCAAGCCCCGGAAACCAAGATTGTTGACAGCTATCGCGTGGCCTGTGACGGCGGCGAAGGCGCATTGGGCCATCCCCGTGTCTGGCTTCAGATCCCGAACGAGCATGGCTGGGTCGAATGCCCTTATTGTGACTGCAAGCTGGTGCACAAAGACTTCGAAGGCAAAGTCTGAGCCAGCGCACTTTGCGCAAGAAACGGGTCGCCCACGGGCGGCCTTTTTTTGGCCCAAACAGCTGTTCCTTTGCCCCCGTCAGAGTGTTGGGCTATCGCCTGACCGCGGGATGGCGCACAAGACTCTTTGGTAGCACTTTATCTCTGCCAAGCCCGCACGCCAATACTGAGGAGCGCCACACTTGCCAAATCGCCAGCCCGACGGGGCGGTCAGGCGATAGCCCGGCACCTGCGGTGCTATTCGGGCTGGGCGATAATCCTCTTTAAGCGCGGCGCGCAACGTGGCAAACCATAGCCCAGACCTATGGGGAGACACGCGCATGACATTCGGCAAAGGCTGCCACCTTCACCTGATCGACGGCTCCGCCTTCATCTTCCGCGCCTATCACGCGCTGCCCCCGCTCACCCGCAAGTCCGATGGCCTGCCCATCGGTGCGGTCGCCGGCTTTTGCAATATGTTGCACCGCTACGTCGAAGGCAACACAGGCCCCGACGCGCCCACCCATGTCGCGGTGATCTTTGACAAAGGTTCCCACACCTTCCGCAACGATATGTATGACCTCTACAAAGCCAACCGCGAGGCCATGCCCGAAGATCTGCGCCCGCAAATGCCGCTCACCCGCCGCGCCACCGAGGCGTTCAACATCGCCTGCAAAGAGCTTGAGGGCTATGAGGCCGACGACATGATCGCGACACTGGCGGTTCAGGCCCGCGAGGCCGGCGGGCGCGTCACGATTATCTCCTCCGACAAAGACCTGATGCAGCTCGTCGGCGGTGGCGTCGAAATGCTCGACGCGATGAAAAACCGCCGGATCGACCGCGACGGCGTGCATGAGAAATTCGGCGTCTACCCCGAGCGCGTGGTCGATGTGCAGGCGCTCGCTGGCGACTCTGTCGATAACGTCCCCGGCGCGCCCGGCATCGGCATCAAAACCGCCGCGCTGCTGATCAACGAATACGGCTCCCTCGAAGAGCTGCTCGACCGCGCCGGCGAAATCAAACAGCCCAAGCGCCGCGAAACGCTGATCGAACACCGCGCCCAGATCGAGCTGTCCAAACGCCTCGTCCAGCTTGATTGCGAAACGCCGCTCGACTTCACCCTTGATGATCTTGAGGTGCAAGACCCCGACGCCGACACACTGCTCGGCTTTCTCGCCGAAATGGAGTTTCGCACGCTCTCCAAGCGGATCGCCGACCAGCTCGGCGCAGAGGCCCCCGAGATCGTGGAGCCGGACACGCCCGCCGCCCCCGCAGGCGCGCCCGAAGCCCCCGCCTTTGGCGCGGCAACCTACGAGAAGGTCACCACCGCCGAGGCGCTGGACGCCTGGATCGCCAAGGCGCGCGCTTGCGGCTATGTGGCGGTGGATACCGAAACCACTGGCCTTGACGAAATGCGCGCCGATCTTGTCGGCGTCTCGCTCTGCGTAGAGGCGGGCCATGCCTGCTATATCCCGCTGGCACATAAAGAGGGCGAAGAAGGCCAGCTTTTCGGCACAAACGAGCTGACCGAAGGGCAAATGCCGCTGGAACAGTGCCTATCCCTGCTCAAACCGCTGTTGATAGACCCCTCGGTGATCAAAATCGGGCAGAACATGAAATATGACGCCAAGATGCTCAAACGCTACGGCGTCGATATTGCCCCGATAGATGACACGATGCTCATGTCCTATGCCCTGCACGCGGGCCAACACAACCACGGCATGGACGCCCTCTCGGAGCGCTACCTCGGCCATACGCCGATCCCCATCAAATCGCTCCTCGGCGGCGGCAAATCCGCGATCACATTTGACCGTGTCGCCATTGACGATGCGGTGACATACGCCGCCGAGGACGCCGACATCACCCTGCGCCTCTGGCAGCTCTTCAAGCCACAGCTCGCAGCGCAAAAAGTCACCTCGGTCTATGAGCGGCTCGAACGCCCGCTTGTGCCCGTTCTGGCAGACATGGAAATGCACGGCATCAAAGTCGACCGCGACACGCTCAGCCGGATGTCAAACGCTTTCGCGCAGAAAATGGCCGGGCTGGAAGCCGAAATTCACACCCTCGCAGGCCGCAGCTTCA
>JAHBAM020000033.1 GCA_018500125.2 Roseobacter sp.
ACCAAACCCAAGGGAGAGCAAAACCAAGGCCCAGATCAAAGGATGAAAGACACTGCGATGGCGCAACAGCAGAAAACCGCCCGCCGCGATGACCAGAGCCGCAAGCCCATAGGCCCAAAGCGGCGGCTCCATTGGCAATGCAAAATAGCCGCCAATGCCAAAGGCCAGACCCACAGGAGCCCAAGGGTAGAGCGCGCCGCGTTGTCCGAGCAAAACACGCTCGCAAGAGGCCTTGAGCCACGTCACTTGTTCTTACCCATGGAGATAGTTAGACAGGCCCAAATCCTAACCAATTGATGGTTACCGAAAGGTTAATGCCCCATGTCCCAGCCCTCAGACACACCCGTTGTCACCCGTATCGCGCCCTCGCCCACGGGCTTTATGCACATCGGAACCGCCCGCACAGCGCTCTTTAACTGGCTCTATGCCCGTGGCCGCGGCGGCAAGTTCCTCTTGCGCATCGAAGACACAGACCGCGCCCGCTCCACACCAGAGGCCACAGACGCGATCCTGCGTGGCATGGACTGGCTTGGCCTTGATTATGATGGTGAACCCGTCAGCCAGTTTGAGCGTAGCGCGCGCCATGCCGAAGTGGCCAACCAGCTTCTTGCCGAGGGCAAAGCCTACAAGTGTTTTGCCACACAAGACGAAATCGAAGCCTTCCGCGAGGCCGCCCGCGCCACAAACTCCAGCACACACTATCATTCGCCTTGGCGCGACACCCCCGCAAGCGACCACCCCGACGCGCCCTATGTGATCCGTATCAAAGCGCCCAAAGAGGGCCAAACCGTGATCCGCGACGAGGTTCAGGGTGATGTCACAATAAAGAACAGCCAGCTTGACGACATGATCCTGCTGCGTTCGGATGGCACGCCGGTCTATATGCTCGCCGTGGTGGTCGATGACCACGACATGGGCATCACCCATGTGATCCGCGGCGACGATCACCTCAACAATGCGGCCCGCCAGATGATGATTTATGAGGCGATGGGCTGGCCCCTGCCGGTCTATGCCCATATCCCGCTGATTTTCGGCCCTGATGGCAAAAAGCTCTCCAAGCGTCACGGCGCGACCGGTGTTGAGGAGTATCAACACATGGGCTACCCCGCCGCCGGAATGCGCAACTATCTCGCCCGCCTCGGCTGGAGCCATGGCGATGATGAGTTCTTTACCGACGCTCAGGCGCGCGACTGGTTTGATTTGCCCAGCATCGGAAAATCGCCCGCGCGGTTTGATTTCAAGAAGCTCGAGAATCTCTGTGGACAACATATCGCCCAAACCGAAAATGCTGCGCTGCTGCATGAGATCGAGGCATTCTTGGCCGTGACCGGCCAGCCGCCGCTGTCTGACACAAAAATACCCCTGCTTGAAGCGGCCCTGCCACAGCTTAAAGAACGCGCGAAGATATACCCAGAACTTCTTGATAAAGCTCACTTTTTACTTACTGACAGACCCGTTAGACCTGATGAAAAAGCCGCCAAGGCGCTTGATCCGGTATCCCGTGGCATACTGAAAGAATTGACGCCGCATCTGCAAAATGCTAGCTGGACACGTGCAGACTTGGAAGCGCTCCTCAACGGCTTTGCCGAAGAGAAAGGCACAAAGTTTGGACAGCTTGCAGCACCGCTCCGCGCAGCCCTTGCAGGACGTGCCGCAACGCCCAGCGTCTTTGACATGATGCTGGTTCTTGGTCCGGACGAGACACGCGCCCGTATACAAGATGCAGCGGCTTAAAGGCGTTAACCGCGTTTAAAGCCTGATAGGTTAAAGACACTCCTGGGCGGTCCGCGCTCAAGACTTCAGAGGATGAGGCCACGATGACAGACAGCACCAAAACAGCGACATTGACAATCGACGGGCAGAGCTTTGAGCTTCCCGTATATTCAGGCACAACCGGCCCTGATGTCATTGATATCCGTAAGCTTTATGCCCAGGCAGGCGTATTCACATATGATCCGGGCTACACCTCGACCGCCTCTTGCGAGAGCACGATCACGTTTATTGACGGTGACAAAGGCGAGCTTTTGCACCGTGGTTACCCGATTGATCAGCTGGCCGAAAAGTCGCATTATCTCGAGGTTTGCTATCTTCTGCTGTATGGCGAGTTGCCGACCGCCGCAGAGGTCGAAGATTTCGAAAACCGCGTCACGCGCCACACGATGGTGCATGAGCAAATGCATAACTTTTTCCGTGGCTTCCGCCGCGATGCTCATCCGATGGCAACGCTTGTGGGCGTGGTTGGGGCGATGTCTGCTTTCTATGCTGACAGTGCCGATGTCAACGACGAGTGGCAGCGCGAAGTGGCCTCGATCCGCATGATCGCCAAGCTGCCGACGATTGCGGCCATGGCTTACAAATATTCAATCGGCCAGCCCTTCGTCTATCCGCGCAATGATCTGGATTATGCGTCAAACTTCCTGCATATGTGCTTTGCCGTGCCCGCCGAAGACTACAATGTCGATCCGATTTTGAGCCGCGCGATGGACCGTATTTTCACGCTTCACGCCGACCACGAGCAAAACGCCTCGACCTCGACTGTGCGCCTCGCCTCCTCCTCTGCGGCCAACCCCTTCGCTTGTATTGCAGCGGGTATCGCCTGTCTCTGGGGTCCGGCTCACGGCGGCGCCAACCAGGCCTGCCTCGAAATGCTCAAGGAAATCGGAACAAAAGACCGTATTCCAGAGTATATCGCCCGCGCCAAAGACAAGAGCGACCCCTTCCGCCTGATGGGCTTTGGTCACCGCGTTTACAAAAACACCGATCCGCGCGCCAAAGTTCTCAAGCAATCTGCAGACGAGGTTCTCGAGCTGCTCGGCGTTGAAAACAACCCGATTCTCGAAGTCGCGAAAGAGCTTGAGCAAGTCGCGCTGAATGATCCCTATTTTGTCGAGAAAAAGCTCTTCCCGAATGTCGATTTCTACTCTGGCATCATTCTGGAGGCGATGGGCTTCCCCACATCAATGTTCACACCGATCTTTGCGGTTTCGCGCACCGTCGGCTGGATTTCGCAGTGGAAAGAACAGTTTGAAGACCCCCAGCAAAAAATCGGCCGTCCGCGCCAGCTCTATCTCGGCGAGACAGAACGCGACTATGTCGATGTTGAAAAGCGCGGCTAAGACCGCCTGACAGACAGCAAAAAGGCCCGCGCGATGCGGGCCTTTTTTATGCGCCTTGCGCAGTTCTGCGCAGCGGGGCTTTTAGCGCCCCTCAAATTGCGCTTTGCGTTTCTCTAAAAACGCCATCACACCTTCTTTGAAATCACGGCTTTTTCCGGCGCGCCCCTGTTCGCGCGCCTCAAGATTGAGCTGCTCTTCCAGGCTGTTGCCAAGGCTCGCACGCAGGGCTTTCTTGGTGCGGCGATAGGCTTCTGTCGGACCCTGCGCAAGCTGCGCCGCGCGGGCGCGCCAATGCGCCTCAAAAGCCTCATCCTCGATATGCTCCCAAATCAGCCCCATACGGTCGGCCTCTTCGGCGCTGATCTTCTCGGCAAACAGCGCAGCGCCCATGGCCTTGGCCGGCCCCACCAGCCGCGGCAAAAAATAGGTCCCGCCAGCGTCGGGAATCAGCCCGATCCGTGAGAAAGCCTCCATAAAATAAGCGCTTTTGGTCGCGATCACGACATCCGCCACCAAGGCAAGGTTGGCCCCCGCACCTGCGGCAGCACCGTTCACAGCCGCAATCACAGGCACAGGTGCGGACACCAGATTTTGCACCATGGGATTATATTCGTCGCGCAAAATACGCTCCAGATCGATCTGCGCCGCATTGCCGCCATCGCCCAGATCCTGCCCGGAGCAAAACGCCTTGCCGTGTCCGGTCAGAACAATACACCGCGCCCCATCGGCCAGCGCTTCGGCCAGTGCCACAGGGATTTCCGCCCGCATCTGAGCGGTCATCGCATTCATCTTGTCGGGCCTGTTCAGGCCAATGACCGCATATCCCTCTGCGTTCAATTCATAGGTAACGGTCTGAAAATCCATAACATCCCCTGTGCTGTCCGAGTGCTTTTCCCCGCTAGAAAAGCCCATTCAGACCACGATTGAAAGCAGAACCAAACGTCACTCGCCCATGATCTGTTTGAGCCGCTCGGCCTCATCCGCACTCAACCGCTCGCTCCCGCGCGGCGCAGCCTTGGCGCGCGTTCGAAGATAAAGCCCGCCAATCAACAGCGCGAGCAAAAGCATCCCCGGACCCGCATAATACAGGATCATGTTGCTGCCGCCTTTGGTCGGATTGAGCAAGACATACTCGCCATAACGGCTGACCACAAAGGCAAGAACCTCGTCATTTGTATCTCCGGCAACAAGCCGTTCCCGCACAAGCAGGCGCAGATCGCGCGCAAGCTCGGCATTGCTGTCATCGATATTTTCGTTGCGGCACACAAGGCAGCGCAGCCCGCGGCTCAAATCGCGGGCCCGCTCTTCAAGGCGCGGATCGCTCAATATTTCATCCGGTTGAACCGCCAAAGCAGGGCCGGCCCAAAGCATCCAGACAATCAGAAGCCACCTCATTCTGCAGCCACCGGCTGTTGTGTGGTCGCGGCGTTACGCGCCCCCGCCGCAACACGATAGCGCCTATCAGACAGGCTCAAAGCCCCGCCCAAAGCCATCAAGATCGCACCGCCCCAGATCCAGTTGGCCAGCGGTTTATAATAGCTGCGAAAGGCCCAGCCGCCGTCGTCTTGCGCATCGCCCACAACAACATACACATCGCGGAAAAACCCGATATCAATCGCCGCTTCGGTCGTCGGCATCCCCGCCACAGGATAGACCCGCTTTTCAGGATGCAGCGTGGCAATGTCGCGCCCGTCTTTCAAAAGGCTCACATCGCCCATGGTAGAGAGGTAGTTTGGCCCCTGCACCTGATTGACCCCGTTGAGAACAATCGTATAGCCCGCAATGTCAAATTGCTCACCGGCCTTCAGCACGCGGATGTCTTCCTGCTTCCACGCCATCATCCCCGCGATGCCCGCCATAGTGACGCCGAGACCCGCATGAGCCACCGCCTTACCCCAATCGGCGCGCGGCAGACGGCGCAGCCGGCTCAAAACCTCACCCTTGCGGGTGCGGCTCACGAGGTCGGTGAACGATCCGGCAATCAGCCAAGCCCCGAGGAAAAGCCCGACCGGCCCCAAGGCGGAGCGCCCCGTTTGGGTCGCCCAAAACAGCGCGCCGACCGCGAGGGCCAGCATCAAGGCCAAGCGAAGTTGCCCGCCGACACGCGCCAGCAGCCCCCGCTTCCAAGGCAGCATCGCCCCAAGCGGCAAGATCACCCCGAGCAAAACCATAATCGGCGTGAAGGCCGCATTAAACCAAGGCGCACCAACCGAGAGCTTGCGGTCAAAAAACATTTCGCTAAACAGCGGCCACATGGTCCCGATGAAAACGATGAACGCCGCGACCGCCAGCAAGATATTGTTCATCACAAGCGCTGACTCCCGGCTGACCATACCAAAGACGCCCTTGGCCTCCATAACGCTGGCCCGCGCCGCATAAAGCACAAGCCCCCCGCCGGTGAACACGCCCATAATCAAGAGCAAAAACACCCCGCGCTCAGGGTCGGTCGCAAAGGCATGAACCGAGGTGATGATCCCTGAGCGGGTGATAAACGCGCCCAAAAGCGAAAAGCTGAACGCAATGATCGCAAGCAGCACGGTCCAGCTTTTCAAGCTCTCGCGCTTTTCAACCACAATCGCCGAGTGCAGCAGCGCCACGGCCAGAAGCCAAGGCATAAAACTTGCGTTTTCAACAGGGTCCCAGAACCAGAACCCGCCCCAGCCCAGCTCGTAATAGGCCCACCAAGAGCCAAGCCCGATCCCGATTGTGAGGCATATCCAGGCCGCCAATGTCCAGGGGCGCACCCACCGCCCCCAAGCCGCATCAACCCGCCCTTCGATCAAGGCGCCCACGGCAAAACTGAAGGCCATCGAAAGCCCGACATAGCCCAGATACAAAAATGGCGGATGAAACGCGAGGCCGGGGTCCTGCAGCAGCGGATTCAAATCCTTGCCATTCAGCGGCGCCGGGTCGAGGCGCAAAAACGGGTTGGACGTAAAGAGCACAAACGCCATGAACGCCGCGGTGATGGCCGCCTGCACGGCCAGAATACGCGCCTTCAACGTCGGCGGAAGCCCCGTGCCAAACCATGCAGCCATCGCGCCAAACAAGGTCAAAATCAGAACCCAAAGCAGCATGGAGCCTTCGTGATTGCCCCAGACGCCGGTGATTTTGTAGAGCATCGGCTTGGCGGTGTGACTGTTGAGCCAGACCAGCTTGAGCGAGAAATCAGACATCACAAAGGCATAGGTCAGCGCGCCAAAGGCCGTAGCCGTCAGCAAAAACAGAGCATTCGAGCCAACATCCGCAAAGCGCATCCATCCGGGCCAGCGTTGATAGGCCCCGACAAGCGGGATGATCATCACCATAAGGGAGACCAAAAAGCCGAGGATGAGTGTGAAATGTCCGAGTTCTGCTACCATAAATGTGTTCTAGTCATTTCCAGCCCCGCCGCCAATCACAATCGAAGCTCAAAACCGATCACATTGTCGCGGGTCAGCGCTCGGACGGCACCGCGCGCCTGTGCCATGCCTCCAAGGCGGCGTTCTTGTCGTCCCCACTTGGCAAAACCGCGCCCTCAGGCCGGCTGTCTGGCCCAAGGTCTGACACAATGTCTGACACATCGTCTGGCAAATTGCCCGACAGATGCGCCCCCGCCCCCAAAGCGCGCAGCGTAGCGAGATTGCGCGCAATCTGGGGTGTGCGCGCCAATGTCTGGGTGATTTCGCGTTGAAAGGCTTGCCCCTTGGCTTGGTGGCGCGCGCCAAAGTAAAACGAAACAATCGCCCCCAAAAGCCACCAGAGCGGTTCAGGCACAAGCGCGATCCCCTGCATTCTTGAAGCAAACCAGACCGGCTCCACCATCGCCGAGACAAACAGCCCAATGGTTCCAAAGGCCAGCAACGGACGGGGAAGCCGGTTCAAGCCGTCTACAAAGCGGTCAAACCTGCCGCTTGTGACACGGCCAAACTCGGCCTCAAATTCCTCAAGCGCCAGTGTGCGCAAGCCGGCCTCACGTTGCGCCGCGCGCTCTGTGTTTTCGCGAAACACCTCGACGGTCTGGGCCAAAGCATTGCGGCCATCGCCAAAGATCAAGGTCAAGACACGTTCGATCAGCCCCATTGCGCTGTCCTTTCCAGAAATTCGGCCTCTGTCAGATGAAACTGCGGACGGATGAACTCTTCCGCGCGCGTGATCCACCCGCCCTTTTTCCCCGCTTTGGAGCGGGCAAACTTCCGGCTGGACACACGTTGATCTGCGAGGCGAAAGTAATAGTTGCGCCGCGCGATCCCATAGGCATCTGCGAGATGGCGGGGCGCTTTTTGCGCCGCCTCACGGGCGGCACGCGCGGTCACAGGCCCGATCACCCCGTCAATCGCCACAGGATATCCCATCTGGCGCAAAAGCTGTTGCAAAAGCTTCACAGCCGTCGCCCCCGCATTGACATACATATCAAAAACACTGGCCCGCAGCGCTTCGGGCAAAAGCTCGATCCGGGGCGCCTCGTAATAATGCTCAAGAAACAGCGCCGCCGCCTGATCCGGCTCCAATGCGCGCACATCATGGGCATCCACATCGCCGTCGTGGTCAAGATCAAGCCCGAGGCGGCGCATCGCATGGATGGTCACCCCGTGGTTCGTCGCGCCCCCCGGATCGTCAGGGTCATCCACAAAGCCGCCTTCGCGCCGCACAATCTCATAGGCGATGTCATGCACCGTTTTTGACATAAAACTCTCCACAAAACCTGTGAAGACTGTCTAAAAACTTGGTTAAGAGAGTGCTTAGCTACCGTTCGGCGCCTGATAAACACCCTGCTCCTTGAGCGCATCCACAACCTCGCGCGGCATATAGGTCTCATCATGCTTTGCCAGAATTTCGGACGCGACAAACACCCCGTCTTGCAGCTTTCCGGTGCCCACCATGCCCTGATTTTCCTCAAACAGGTCAGGCAAAATCCCGGTGTAGCTCACAGCGATAGACGCGCCGCCATCGGTCACACGGAAGGTCACGCTTTCGCCCTGCCCGCGCTGCAGGCTGCCGTCTTCCACAAGCCCGCCAATCCGAAAGGTCTCTGTCGGCGGCGGCGGATTTTCAGCGATCTGGCTGGGCGCGCGGAAATAGTTGATCCCGTCTTTCATGGCATAGCCAATCAGCCCCGTCGCCACAGCCAGCGAAACAGCCGCCAAGGCCATGATCTGCACACGGCGCTTTTTCTTCAAACTCTTCATGCCAAGCTCCCCTACGGAAAGACAGGAACCCCCATCAAACCCGATGTTTCCTCTTCACCTAACATCAGGTTCGCATTCTGCAAGGCCTGTCCGCTGCTACCTTTTGTCAGGTTGTCCAAAGCCGCAACCACAATCGCCCGTCCTGTGAGCCGCTCGCCCGTCACCCCGATATGGCAAAAGTTCGATCCGCGCACATGATGCGTGCTCGGCGTCTCCCCAAAGGGCAATACCTGCAGGAAAGGCTCACTTTGATAAGCCTCTGAAAATGCGTTATAAATCTTCTGGGGGTCGCCTTTGACATAGGCCGTCGCCAGAATGCCGCGATTGGCCGGGATCAGATGTGGGGTAAACTGCACCTTCACATCCCGCCCCGCGAGCTTTGAAAACTCCTGATCAAACTCGCCAAGATGACGATGGGTGCCGCCCACCGCATAGGCGTTGGTTCCCTCGCTCAACTCGGCGTGCAGCAGATTTTCTTTCAAAGACCGCCCCGCGCCAGACACGCCACATTTGAGATCGAGAATAATATCATCCAGATCAATCACCCCTGCCGAAATCAGGGGGCGCAAGGCAAACTGCCCAGTGGCCGCGTTACAGCCTGTCCCCGCGACAAGCCGCGCCTTGGCTATCTCGGCACGATAAAACTCGGTCAAACCATAGACCGCCTCGCGCTGCATCTCGCGCGCCATATGCGGGTTGCCATACCATGTCTCATAGGCCTGCGGATCGCGCAGCCGGAAATCGGCGGACAAATCCACAATTTTCAACCCGGCGGGCAATTCGCGGATCACCTCCTGACTGGTTTTATGCGGCAGCGCACAAAAACACAGGTCAATCGCGCCAAAATCGATCTGATCAAAGCTCACCAGCGCGGGCAAATCCAAATGCCGCAAATGCGGAAACACATCCGCCATGCGCTGGCCGGCTTTGGAATAGGCCCCGAGCGCGACAATCTCATAAGCAGGATGCCCCGCCAAAAGACGGATCAGCTCTGCACCCGTATAGCCCGAGGCCCCGAGAATTGCGATTTTATGGGTCATGACAGACCTCACTTTCCGTTTAATATCAGTGAAAAAGACAAAAAAGAGCGCTTATGCGGCTTCAAATGTGATCTGTCGTCGCAAAAATTGCGTGGCACGGTCAGACACCCGCTTCGGATCGCCCGTGGTCAAAAACATATTTGTCTCGCCCGCGCCAAGCATTTCGGGACGGCGCTCAAGATAGTCCGCAAGGCTCGCCGCAACAAGCTTGGGCTGGCTAAAGACTTTCACATCCGCGCCCAGAGCTTTCTGAAACACATCTTCCACCAGCGGATAATGGGTGCAGCCGAGAATGGCCGCTTGCGGCGCGGGCATCTTGCGCTTGAGGGCGTCGACATGGCTGCGCACAAGCGCCTCCGCCAAAATCATATCGCCATCTTCAATCGCATCAACAACCCCGCCACAGGCTTGCGCCTCGACATCGACCCCGATGGCGCGGAACGCCAGTTCGCGCTGAAACGCACGGCTGGATACGGTCGCAGGCGTGGCAAACAGCGCCACATTCTTGACCTGCACCTCGCGCGGCGGCGAGTTGTCGCCCCAGTCCCGCTCTGTCAGCGCCTCGATCAGCGGCACAAAAACCCCAAGCACCCGCTTGCCCTCGGGCACACCGGCCTCTTGCAGCCTGCGCAGCGCCGCCGCGCTGGCGGTATTGCACGCCAGAACAACAAGATCACAGCCCGAAGCCCACAGACGCTCAACCGCCGCCTTGGTCAGACGGTGGATATCCTCCGCATCACGCACCCCATAGGGCGCATGGGCCGAATCTGCCAAATAATGTATCGCCAGATCAGGCATCTGCGCGCGCACCGCCTGCCAAACGGTCAGCCCGCCCAGCCCAGAATCAAAAATACCAACAGCCATATGTGACGCCCTCAAGCGCGATGTTTCTCTTCAAATTCATAGCCATACTCGCAGCTCGCGACTGGCCTTGGAGAAAGTTCATACGTCGATTGGCGCAGGAAATCCATCATTGCTTTGCTGTCGCTGGCCCGCGCCATCAAGGCGTGGCGCTCGATCGGCGCCCCAATCACAACATCAACAGGCCGATCAACGCATTTGCGGAACTCTTTGAGCAAAAGCCCCATCCGGAGCGTGTAGTGCAAATGGCTCGCCACCTGAAACAAACGGCTGGTTGATCCGTCAAAAAACACAGGCACAACCGTCGCACCCGACTTTGCCACCATCCGCGCGGTAAAGTTGCGCCAGCTCGGATCAAGCGGCCTCTTGCGAAACGGCTTGGCCGCCGTGCTCACGGTTCCGCCAGGGAAAATTCCGATCGCCCCGCCCGCGCCCAGATAGCGCAGCGCTTCGCGGCGCGTCTCCAGATTCTGGCGCATGGCGTCTTTGCTCTCCTCAAAAGAGATCGGCAGAATAACGCGGTTGATGTCTTCGGCTTTGTGAAACACCGAATTGGCCATAATCCGAAAATCACCGCGCGCATGACGCAGCATATGCCCCATCATCAAGCCATCCAGAATGCCATAAGGGTGGTTTGCAACCAGAATAAGCGGCCCCTCGCGCGGGATATTGGCCAAGGCCCCGCCCACCACATTCAGCGAGAGACCATAGCGCGCAACGATCACATCCCAAAAATCCTGCCCATTGGCCACATCAAGCTCATAGCCCCGCGCCCGCTTGATCAGCCCGAGCCGTCCCGTGACATTTTCCAATGTCCGGATCACAGCCCGCCCGCCGCGGGTCTGCGCAGATGCGGCATAAGAAATATCACGCGCAGCATTCGGCTGTTTGGCCATCTTTCCCTCACCAGATCACGGACTCCGCAGCCTGATGCTGCCTCCCGCGCACTGTGGACAGTTTTTATGACAGCGTGATGACAGCCCTACTCCGCAGCCTTCAGATCGGGTGCGCCACCGGTGCGAATCTGCTGCAAAAGCGCCTCGCGGTCTTTGGCCGCCTTGGCTTCGGCCTGCGCCTTCACCGGGCCAAAACCGCGGATCTTCAGGGGCAGTTCGGCCAAAGCCACAGCGCTGTCCAGCGTGTCAGGGCCAAGCAAGGCAAGAACCTCCTCCATGTCGCGCTCATATTGCGCGATCAAAGCCCGCTCCATCCTGCGCTCATGGGTGCGCCCAAACGGATCAAACACGCTGCCACGCAAGGCTTTCATTCTGGCCAGAAGCTTGAGCCAGGGTTTCAGCCCCGGTCCAAATTGCCGCTTTTTGGGGCGTCCGTCATGGCCGAGCTTGGACAGCAGCGGCGGCGCCATATGGTAGCTCATTTTGAACGCGCCCTCAAATTCGGCCTCCGCCTTTTGTTGTGTGCTCAACAAAAGCCGCGCGACTTCATATTCGTCTTTATACGCCAAGAGCTTGTAATAGCCCTTTGCCACAGCCTCCCGGAGCCGCGCCTCTTCAAACCGCGCCACAAAAGTCTTGTAACGATCCGCCAGAGCCGCGTTCTGATAGTGCACGAGCTGGTCCGCTCTGAAGTCTATTTTTTCGTTCAATGAAAGCGGCTTAGTCGCAACTGTTGATGTGGTCATACGGCGCGCCTCGTCAGGATAGAGCACAGCCCAGCGACCCAGATCAAAGGCCCGCTGGTTGCGCTCCACAGCCGCACCGTTCAATCCGATCGCCGCCATAATCGCCTCATAGCTCACCGGCACAAATCCGCGCTGCCACGCGCCGCCAAACACCATCATGTTGGAGAAAATACTGTCTCCCAAGAGCACCTTGGCAAGATCAGACGCATCAAACAGGCTCAAACGCTCCTTCAACCGCGCTTCAAGCTGAAGCTCAAGGCGCTCAAACGGCAGCTTGAATTCGGTGTTGCGGGTAAAATCGCCGGTGGTCGTCTGGTGGCCGTTGACAACAGCCCCCGTCTTGCCGGTGCGGGTCAAACCAAGGGTTTTCGCCCCCGCGCTGACAACAAGATCGCCGCCAATCAAGACATCGGCCTCGCCGGTGGCCACCCGAATAGCGCTGATATCGCCCGGCGTTTCGGCGATCCGGCAATGGATATGAACCGCGCCGCCCTTCTGGGCGAGACCGGCCATTTCCATCATCCCCGCGCCCTTGCCATCAATCTGGGCCGCCTGCGCAAGCACCGCGCCGATCGTCACAACCCCGGTTCCACCAACGCCGGTGATCACAACATTATGGGTCCCCACAATCGCAGGCAGCTCGGGCATCGGCAGGTCCGGCAAGTCCAGTGTCGCAGTGGCGGCCTTCTTCGGCGTGGCGCCCTCCAGCGTGACAAAACTGGGGCAAAAGCCCTTGAGACAGCTAAAATCCTTGTTGCAGGCCGATTGGTCAATCGCGCGCTTGCGGCCCAGCTCGGTTTCGACGGGTGTGATCGCAACGCAGTTGGACTGCACACCGCAATCACCGCAGCCTTCGCACACATCCGTGTTGATAAACACCCGCTTGTCCGGGTCAGGGAACCGCCCGCGCTTGCGGCGGCGACGCTTCTCCGCGGCGCAGGTCTGGATATAGACAATCGCCGAGACCCCCTCGGTCGCCTCCATCCGCTCCTGCACATCCATAAGATGATCTCTTGATTTAATTTCAATCCCTTGCGGGAACAAGTTCATGTCGACATCTTCTTTGTCATCATACACAACAGCCAGATTTTTCACGCCCATCGCGGCCAGCTCGGCGACAATCTTGGGCGCATCAAGCTCGCCCTCGTTGGCCTGCCCGCCCGTCATCGCCACAGCATCATTGTAAAGCACCTTATAGGTGATCGTCGTGCCCGCAGCGATTGCGGCACGGATCGCCTGAATGCCCGAATGGTTGTAGGTTCCATCGCCCAGGTTCTGGAACACGTGCGCACGGTTGGAAAACGGCGCCTCCCCGATCCAGTTCGCGCCCTCACCGCCCATCTGGGTCGAGCCGAGCGTGTTGCGGTCCATCCATTGCACCATATAGTGACAGCCAATGCCCGCATAGGCGCGGCTGCCCTCCGGCACTTTGGTCGAAGAGTTATGCGGACAGCCCGCGCAGAAATAGGGCAAGCGCGCCGCGATGTCCTCGGCGTTGTCGGCCCGTCGCGCCTCGGCAATCTGCGCCAGCCCCGCCTTGACCCCGTCGGTTCCGCGGCCCTCTTCCACCAGAATATCCCCGAGCTTCTCGGCAATCCAAATCGGATCCAGCGCCCCACGGGTCGGGAAAAGCTCCTCGCGGTGAATGCCCCCCGCGCCGCCCTTATACCAGCCATAGACGCGCCGGCCTTTGCGCACATCAAACAGGGCTTCTTTGATCTGGACTTCAATCAGCTTGCGCTTTTCTTCCACCACAACAATCAGATCAAGCCCCTCGGCCCAGTCGCTAAAGCCGCGCATATCCAGCGGAAATGTCTGACCAACCTTATAAGTTGTCACACCGAGCCGCTCAGCCTCCGCCGCGTCGATCCCCAGAAGCGACAAGGCGTGACACAAATCAAGCCAGTTCTTGCCCGCCGCCACAAACCCGATTTTCGCCCCCGCCTTGCCCCAGACCCGCTTGTCCATCTTGTTAGCGTGGCTAAAGGCTTCTGCGGCAAAGCGCTTATAGTCAATCATCCGCGTTTCTTGCTCATGGGGCGTATCAACAAGGCGAATGTTCAGCCCGCCTTGCGGCATCTCGAACTCGGGCAGAACAAGCTGGATACGGTTCGGATCCCCATCCACAACCGCCGTCGCCTCGATCGTGTCTTTCATCGTTTTCAAGCCAACCCAAAGCCCCGCAAAGCGGCTCAAAGCCCAGCCATAAACACCATAATCAATGATCTCCTGCACCCCCGCAGGCGAAACAATCGGCATATAAGCGTCAATCAGCGCCCATTCGCTCTGGTGCAAAACCGTCGAGCTTTCGCCCGTGTGGTCATCGCCCATCGCCACAAGTACACCGCCATTGGCGCTGGTGCCGGCCATATTCGCATGACGAAACACATCTCCGGTCCGGTCCACCCCCGGCCCCTTGCCATACCAAAGCCCGAAAACGCCCTCAAACCGGCCCTCGCCGCGCAGCTCGGCCTGCTGGCTCCCCCAAAGCGCCGTTGCCGCAAGGTCTTCGTTCAGCCCGGCCTGAAACTTGACATCATTCTCGGTCAGGATCTTTTCGGCGCGCCCCATATGCATATCCACAGCGCCCAACGGCGAGCCGCGATACCCCGTGACATAGCCGGCCGTGTTCAGACCGGCCGCACGGTCCCGCGCCTTCTGGGTCAGCATCAGCCGCACAAGCGCCTGGGTGCCGTTCAACAAAACAGGCGATTTCGCCAGATCAAACTTGTCGTTCAATGAAACTTTCTGGTTGCTCATCGCGCGCCTCCCTTCACATGATGACACTGCCCCTCAAGGCAAGCCCTTACCGCCATGTTAGGTCATAAAAGTTGACCTATAAATAGTAATTCGTGTTTCCTCCCAAATTTCGTTACGTTACGATGAGCTGAACAGTATTCTTGCACAAACAAGACGAAAACGAGCAGAAAGTTTTTAAAATGGATTGGGACAAACTCAGGATATTTCACGCCGTCGCCGATGCGGGCAGCCTGACACACGCGGGCGAAACGCTCAACCTCTCCCAATCGGCTGTCTCCCGCCAGATGCGCGGGCTTGAAGAATCACTCAACACAACCCTGTTTCACCGCCACGCCCGCGGCCTGATCCTGACCGAACAGGGCGAGCTTCTGTTTGATGCCACCCGCGCCATGATCAAGCGGCTGGATGCCGCCACAGCGCGCATCAAAGACAGCGAGGAAGAAGTCTTCGGCGAGCTGCGCGTCACCACAACAATCGGCTTTGGCTCTCTCTGGCTCGCCCCGCGTCTGGCGCGGCTTTACGAAAAATATCCCGACCTCAAAATTGATCTGATGTTGGAGGAACGCGTGCTTGATCTTCCGATGCGCGAAGCCGATGTGGCCATCCGCATGAAAGAGCCAAGTCAGGCCGATCTGATCCGCAAGCGCCTGATGACGGTGCGAATGCGGCTTTACGCAACCCAACTCTATCTGGACCAGCGCGGCACCCCGACGCGCATGGAAGATTTGTCCCACCACCGGCTGATCTGCCAAAACGTGCGCTCCACACAGGTGGGCGCCGCCGCAAGCATGGTCAACGCCCTGATGGGCTACGAGCTGGACTCCCTGCTCACGGTCAATAACTATTTCGGCGTGCTGCAAGCCACGCTCAACAATCTGGGAATCGGCGTATTGCCCGAATATGTCGCCAATGATTTCCCCCAGCTCGTGCCCCTGCTGGAAGAGGCCGACAGCGGCGATATCCCAGTGTTTCTGGCCTACCCCGAAGAATTGCGACATTCAAAGCGCATCGGGGCCTTCCGGGATTTTGTTCAGGACGAGATCATCACATACCGTAAACAGGTTAAAAATCAGCAGTTTGACTAAAATTTGATCAAGCTATGCGTTTTGCGCATGGCGGTCATGCTGCACCTGCGGCATTTTTTCTCTTGATCGGAAGAGGCCGGCGGCCTAGATGCACTGTTGACAGCGATGATTTATCGCTTTCAACCTCCCTGTTGGACTTTGGCCGAGCTTTGCGCTCGGCCTTTTTTTTGCCTAAAGATTTTTTGTGCCTAAAGAACAGGCATGGCCCCGCTGGCCCAAGGCGAGAGTATCTGCGCGCCCCCGTCACGGATCACAATATTCTCTTCGTGAACCAGCATCATGCCATCACCGGTCTCGATGCCCGGCTCCAGCGTGATCACCATCCCCGCCTCAAGCACCGTGTGGTCGCGCGCCGTCAGCGACAGCCCTTCCGTCAGCTGCATTCCCAGCCCATGCCCGAGCCGCCCCGCTGTGTCTCCGGCGCCCACAATCGACGCCATGGCCCGCCAGACATCGGCCGCTTCCGCTCCGGGCCGGGCAGCCTCAAACCCCGCAAGCGCGGCCTCAAGCAGCTGGTTCCACGAGGCTGCCGCCTTGCGCGCCGGGACCCCGATCGCAAAATTGCGGTCAAAATCGCAAAAATACCCGTCCCATACCGCTCCCGTGTCCAGCATCAGCACATCGCCCATGGCCAGCGGTTGAGGCCCCGCAGGCGAGATCACATCACTATAGCCCTTCGGCCCGGCCCCGCCCGCCAGATACGGCACCCAATCGGCCCCCTCTTCCAGCAAAAGCCCCTGAAAGCCGCGAAACACAGCGTCAAGCTTTGCCCCCTGCCGGGCAACTTCGCCAACGCGGTCAAACGCGCGCCCGGCAATCGTGCAGGCCTTGGCGATTTTCTCGATTTCGGCTTCGGTTTTCACCGCTCTGAGCTGTGCGACAATGCCCGCATCATCCCCAAAGGTCAGCCCCGCCGCCTGCAGGCGGCCAAAGTCGGCCAGCGGCATCCGCAAGTGGCTTTCCATCCCCGAGGGAACACCGATCCGCCCGCCTTTGGCCACCTCCCAAAGC
>JAHBAM020000103.1 GCA_018500125.2 Roseobacter sp.
CCCCGTCCATCAGACGCGCCCGCGAAATCTTGAGCAGCGCCTCCATAATGATCGCAAGACCCGCCCCCGCCGCCAGCACCCAAAGGGTCGCCTCGCTCTGGTGCGGGATCACCCGGTCATAAACCTGCAAGCTGAACAGCGCGACAGCGACAGCCAGAAGATTTGCCACAAGCGAGCCAAGCACCACCTCGCCAAAGGCGCGGCGAAAGCGGCCAAACTGCCCCCAAAACCAGTGCGGCGCGCGGGTTTCAGGGCTATGGGCGCGGCTGATCTGTTTGAGCGCGGCCTCTGCCTTGACAACAAGCCCCGTGAAATATGGCTCAAACTCGCCCAAAGGCACAAGCGCGCGGTTATCAGGACAGGTCCTGTCATAAATCACGAGGGCCGCGTCTTCTTCGCCCATCACAAGCAAAAACTGCCCGCTGGTCATCACCGCGAGCGCCGGCCAGCTCGCATTGATCGCGTGGCTGACCGTCTCAACCGATGTGTCCAGCCCCTGCGTGCGCAGGGCATCAGCAACAATACGCGGCTGGGCGGCATCCGCTTGCTGCGAGCCATGCTGCATCGCCTCAAGCAAATCGCGCGCCACAGATGGCACTCCCAAAATCCCCGCATATGTCGCCGCCAGCTCGGCGCGCGCCTTGAGGCGGTCGCCTTTGACAGCCGCCGCGACAGGCGCAACAGAGGGCGCCGCATTTGCGGGCCGCGCCTTTACCTTTATGGGTTTGATCTGTCCGATCACCGGGGTTTTGCCGCGCGCGCCCGCCCGTTCTGTGACTCGCTCTGTCACCCGTTCGGTGGCGACGCGCAGAGCCTTCGCATCCTCATCCCCCTGAGGCCGCTCGATCCGCGGCTTGGCCTTAAGCGCCGCAGGATTGGCCACAGGCATAGCGGCAGGGATTGGCACAGGCTTGGGTGCTGGCTTCGGCACTGGCTTCAATGCTGGGTTAGGGGCGGCCTGATTGGCAACAGGTTTCAGCTTGGCCCGCCCGCCAGCCTTGATCGTCAGCGAAAGCGGTGTCTTCTGGGTCAAATCTTGCTCCCATCCGCCAATAGCCCGAGATCTTTGGCCATATCGAGCCGGCTGCGCACCAAGTCATACTTGAGCGCAATCTCGGCCTCTGCCTGCGCCGCATAGGTTTCATAGACCCCGACCACATCCATCACTTGCCGCTGGCCGGCATCATACTGGCTCTGGAACAGATCGAGGTTGGCCTTCGCCCCGCCCGTCAAAGCCTGCGCTTCGAGCAGCTGGCGGCTCAAAGCGCGCGCCTCGGCCTCCTGTTTGGCAAGCCGGCGGTTGGCCTCTTCCTGAGATTGGGCGACACGGCGGCCCGCAGCCTCCTCGGTGGCCTTGATGGCCTCAAGGCTTGCGCCCATGCCGATGCCGATCGGGTTGCTGGGCGCAATCGTTCCACGCAGCCCGCCTCCACCCGTGGCCAGCGAAGCCGACACCGTCGGCAAATAGCCCGCCCGATCGATCTGGGCATTGGCAATCGAGCGGCCCTTCTCGGCCTCAGACAGCACCACATCCAAGGGCTGGGCGCCGTGGCGGTCAAGCGCAAGCTGGGTGATCCCCTCCACATCGTCCAGCTGTCTCACCGACATGGCGTTCAGCTCGGCCAATGAGGCCAGCGCCGTCTCGCTCTCGGCGCTGAACTGTGCCTGCATTTTGGCCAGCTTGTGCCGGATGACGTTGAGATCGGACATATCCGACACCCCGCCCTTGACGCGTTCGGTCATGATCCACTCGAACCGTTTCATATCTTCAAGCGCATAGCCCAACATAGCCGCCGTCTCGCGCGCTTCCTGCCCCCGCAAATACAGCATCAAGGCGGTGTGCACCCGCGCGTTGGTATCAATCGACAGGTTGACAGCGGCCACTTCCACATCCGATTTGGCAAAGGCCCGTTCTGCCTTCTTGCGCCCGCCCGAATAAAGCACCGTGTCAAGCACAAGGCTGGCCACAGCGTCGCTCAAAGAGGTCAGCGACACACTCGGCCCCAAAGTCGGCAGCCAGTTCTTGGATTGCGCCTCGGCGCGCAGACGGGCGGAGCGAAGCTCGCTCTCGGCGGCGCGCGCATTGGCCGCCAAGACAGGCGTGGCCACGCGCTCAAACGCGCTGCCGCGGGGCAATACACTGCGCCGCGCCTGAAGTGTCGCGATAACAAGCGAATTGGCCGCGTCCCGGCCGCGCTTCTGCACCGCTGGCGTGTCAAGGTCCACCGCCTTAAAGCGGCTGACCTCTGGCAAACCCGACCCGCAACCGCTCATCAAGATCACCGTTAAAAATGCACTCGTGGCCCTTAGGCCCAATAGGTTCTGCCCCATAGATCGCCCCGTTTTTTATTAGGCGTTATAATTTGGGTGAACGGGGGCGCACATAACACGCACGCCCCGCGCTCCTTGTTTAGATCACGACGGTCACGTCCTCATCGATCAACACAGTGTGGTCGGCCCCGATGGTATAGACATCATAGCTCTGCCCGGCCTGATCAACCGTGGCCGCCGTCTTCACAGCGCCGGTCAGTGTGACCGTGTCGTCATTGCCGCCATGGATCGCCACCGTGTTTGAGGTCTCCGAGAAGGCTTCGATCTGGGCCAGCGATAGCGTGAGATTGGTGTCTTCCGCAAAACTCAGATCAATCGCCTCGATCTCAAGCCCGTTAAACCCGGTGTTCACGACACTCATGTCAATGTTGGAATTGCCCGGATCATCCAGCGCCATAAAGGTGCTTGAGACGTTGCCCGCAGCATCCGTCGCCGACACAACAAGATGCGAGCCGTCAGGAACAGTGCTGTCAAACTGGAAGTCCATATTCGAGCGGATCGAAACCGCATCATTGGCATCTGCCACAAGCCCCACAGCGCCGCTGTCCTGAACTTCATAAATCGCCTGCGTGTCTTCCGCCGCCGCCACCTGCAAGTTGGTATAGCCGCTGTGATCGCGGGTATAGCCCTCGATCGCCGGGCTGTCCGGAAGCAGCGCATCAATCTCGATGGTCTGGCTCAGGCGGTCAACGTTGCCGGCCGCATCCTGCGCATTCACAACCAGAACAGCGCTATACTCCTGCGCCTCAAAGGCCGAGGCCGGCAGATCCAGCGTCCAGTTGCCGCTGCCATCCACAGTGGCGTTATAGACTGCGCCGCCAAGCTCGACTGTCACGGTCGAGCCGGCCTCCACTTGGCCCGCAACAGTGATCCCGTCGCGCACTTCAGAGGCGTTAAAGACAGCGGTGCTGCCCTCCTGTATCGCGCCGCCCGCCAGCTCGTTCACATAGGTGTCAAAGCTCACGGTCCGACTGTCAGACCCCACGTTTCCGGCCCGGTCGGTCACATCAACTTGAAGCTGGTAGCTGTTTTCATCATCCGGCAAATCGCTTCCGGGGAACGTCACAGACCAGTTGCCCGCAGCATCCACCGTGGCCGCATGGCTCTTGCCATCCAAGCTCACAACAACCGCCCTCGAGCCGGCTTCGGTTGTGCCGCTGAAGCTCACACCGCCGTCGCGCTCGACCCCGTTGATCACATTGTCAGCCGTCACATTGTCCACCGAAACGCCAAGATTGCGCACTTCGGTATCCACCTCGACAGTGCCGGTCACCGTGCGGCTGTTGCCTGCCGCGTCTGTGGTCGTGGCGGTGATCGGCGCGCTATACTGCCCGCCCTCGATCTGGCTTGCACCAAAGTTGGCGCTCCAGTTGCCGCTTGCGTCCGTCACCACAGAGACACTGGCCGTGCCCATCTGGACCTGCACGAGATTGCCCGCATCCGAAGTGCCACGCACAACCACCCCGTCAGAGGCTTCCACCGCGTTGATGATATTGTCGGTTTCGATCGGGGCGCTCGACAGCGTGAGCGACCCGGCCATATTGTCCACAACCACAGCCTGAGTCAGCGTCGAGCTATTGCCCGCGCCGTCGGTGGCTACGGCTGTCATGGTAAAGCTGCCGCCGTTTGACTGCGGGATCTCACCGGCCGCATAACTCACGGTCCAGCTGCCATTGGCCCCGACCGTCGCCGCGCGGTCCACTCCGGCAAAGTTGACCATAACAGTCGATCCCGGCTCAACCGTGCCCCCGAAGGTCACGCCGCTGCCCGCCTCGGAGGCATTCACAACCCCATCGCTGCCGCCCGTGGTCGTCGTGACCTGATAACTCTCCACCAGCGTGTCAAATTCAACCGTGCCACTTGTGCTTGAAGTATTGCCGACCGCATCGGTC
The DNA here is from genome assembly GCA_018500125.2 of Roseobacter sp. GTDB lineage: Bacteria > Pseudomonadota > Alphaproteobacteria > Rhodobacterales > Rhodobacteraceae > Lentibacter. Next base: position 4,224 of record JAHBAM020000103.1, read on the forward strand.
GCCGTCACACTCACTTGGCCCGTATAATCGCCTGTGCGCAACTCGCTGGCGCCATATTGCACGCTCCAGTTGCCCTCGCCATCCACAGTCGCCGTGCGCTGCACCCCGTCGAGGCTCACCACAACGCTTGAGCCGGGCTGGGTTGTGCCTGTCAATGTCACACCGCCGGTATGCTCGGCCGCATTCACCACAGCGTCAGCGCCCGCATTGGCCCCGCCAAAGGTGACGTTGCTCACCGTGTCCACAACCAATGTCTCGACTGTGGTGGTGGAGTTGCCATAGCTGTCGGTCGAGACAATGGTCACATCGGTTTCATATTCGCCGCCCGCGACCTCACTGGTCGAGAAGCTCAAAGACCAGCTTCCATCCTGCCCCACAACAGTCTCATGGGTCACAGCGCCGATGGTCACAGCAAGCGCGGCCCCGGCCTCGCCTGTGCCGCTGATCTCGACGCCGTCGCTATAGTCTGCCGCGGTCACAAGATCGCCCGTCGATTGGACGCCGTCCACCAAAGTGATCTGTGGTCCCGTCAAATCGATCGTCACATCCGGCCCGACAAGCTCGGTCACTTTGCCCGCTGCCTCGCGCACAACAACCGCAGCGCTATAGACGCCGTCCGCCGGAAAATCATCGCCCTCAAACTGCGCCGACCAGTCCCCGTTCGCATCCGGCACAACCGTGACAACCTCATCTCCGATGGTCACAACCACCTCGGAGCCGGGGTCTGCCGTGCCCGTCACCGTGACAGTTTCCTGCGCCGCCGTGACATCATCACCGCCAATCACAACCGTTCCGCCGTTCACCGTCGGCGCAACATAAGCCGCAGCGCCGCCTGCCCCGCCGCCGCCGCCACCGGCAACGCCGCCCAGCACACCAACTGTCTCTTATACACATCT
>JAHBAM020000209.1 GCA_018500125.2 Roseobacter sp.
CACCCACCCCGCCGCACCAGAGCATGGTGCGCACAAACGGAGAGAGAAGATGAAAGGCGCACGCCCCGAGCAAGCGAGCCTCACCCGCGACACCGACCTTGGCAAAACCGCCGAGACCAAAGCGGTGATCGAAGGCATGGTTGACGGTCTCAATGACCACCGCATCAGCGACATCGGCGAGTTTTTTGCCGAGAGCTTCCGCTGGATGGGCAACACAGGCTGCGGCACAAAGCACGGGCTTCAGGCGTTTCAGGACAACTGGCAAAAGCCCTTTCAAGCCGCTTTTGGCGATAAGGTCTGCATTGACGAGGCCCGCCTCTTTATGGGCGAATGGGCCGCTGCCTTTGGCCGTCAGGAGGCGACCCATCATGGCGAATTTATGGGGATCGCCGCCACGGGCAAACGGATCGAAATCCGCTATATGGATTTCTGGAAAGTGGAAGACGGCAAGATCACCGACAATTATGTGATGGTTGATTTCCCCCATGTGCTGGCACAGCTCGGCCACGATGTGTTTGCCGGCGAGGGCTGGGAAGCTTTTGACAGGGGCGAGCGCACACCGCCCCAACCGCACTAAAAAAGACTAAAGGAAAAGAGCCATGAGCATCACCTATCTCAAACAAGGCAAACCCGCCGCCGCCCGCGCCGAAGACGACGCACAGGTCGCCAATGCGGTTGCCGCCACGCTGAAAGACATCGAGGCCCGCGGCGATGCGGCGGTGCGCGAGCTGGCCAATAAGTTTGACGGCTACGACCGCGAGACATACCGCCTCTCGGATGCCGAGATCGAAGAGATCATTGCACAGGTCAGCCCGCAGGACATGGCCGACCTCAAATTTGCCCAAGAGCAGGTGCGCAACTTCGCTCAGGCGCAGCGCGATTCGATGCTTGATATCGAGGTCGAAACGCTCCCCGGTGTGATCCTCGGCCACAAGAACATCCCTGTGCAGTCTGTCGGCTGCTATGTGCCGGGCGGCAAGTTCCCCATGGTGGCCTCCGCGCATATGTCCGTCGCCACCGCCTCTGTCGCCGGCGTGCCGCGCATCATTGCCTGCACCCCGCCGTTTAACGGCGTGCCAAACCCCGCCGTGATTGCCGCGATGCACCTTGGCGGCGCCCATGAAATCTATGTGCTCGGCGGCATTCAGGCCGTCGGCGCTATGGCGATCGGCACAGAGACAATCAACCCCGTGCATCTCCTCGTTGGCCCCGGCAACGCCTTTGTCGCCGAAGCCAAGCGCCAGCTCTTTGGCCGCGTGGGGATCGACCTCTTTGCCGGCCCGACAGAAACCATGGTGATCGCTGATGAAACCGGCGCCGATGCCGAGCTTTGCGCAACCGACCTTCTGGGGCAGGCGGAACATGGCTATAATTCGCCCTGCGTGTTGCTCACCAACTCCGAGAAGCTCGCCCGCGAAACCATGGCCGAAGTCGAGCGCATTCTCACGATCCTGCCCACAGCCGACACCGCGCGCAAAAGCTGGGAAGACTACGGCGAGGTTATCGTCTGTGACACCTATGAGGAGATGCTCACCGTGGCTGACGATATCGCCTCCGAACACGTGCAGGTGATGACAGATCGCGACGATTGGTTCCTTAAGCATATGACCTGCTATGGCGCGCTTTTCCTTGGGGCGCGCACCAATGTCGCCAATGGCGATAAGGTCATCGGCACAAACCATACTTTGCCGACGAAAAAAGCAGGCCGCTACACGGGCGGGCTTTGGGTTGGCAAATTTCTCAAAACCCACAGCTACCAGCGCGTGCTGACAGACGAGGCCGCCACCATGATCGGCGAATACGGCTCGCGGCTCTGTATGCTCGAAGGCTTCGTGGGCCACGCCGAACAGTGCAACATCCGAGTGCGCCGCTACGGCGGGCTGAATGTGCCTTACGGCGAAGGTGCGCCCTACCGCGACGCAGCGGAGTAAGCCGACAATGGACATCCAGACCCGCAACAAAGCCGTCATAGCGCCCCTCAGAGCGGCGATGTATGACTTTTCCGAAAGCACTGTGCGCGCGGCCCTCTCGGAGGCGGCCGCGCCAGATGCGGTGTTTCACCACTGCCACCCGCTCGGCGACAGCACGGGGCCGGAGGCGTTCTATGCGCGCGCCTATGCTCCGCTCTTTGCGGCGTTCCCCGACCTTGAGCGCCGCGACTATATTGTCATGGCCGGCCCTGATGATGACGGGGCCGAATGGGTCGGCTGCGGCGGCTATTACTGCGGGACATTTGCCGCGCCCTGGCTCGACATTCCGCCCACCGGCCACATGGCCCATATGCGCTTTCACGAGTTCTACCGCATGGAAGGCGGCAAGATCGTCGAGGTTCAGGCGATCTGGGATATCCCCGAGCTGATGATGCAGGCCCGCGCCTGGCCCATGGCTCCCTCGCTGGGGCGCGAGTGGGCGGTGCCTGCGCCCGCCACAAACGATGGCATCCAGAGTGCGCCCTATGATGCGGCCAAAAGCACTGCCACCAAAGACCTCATCGTCGATATGCTCACCCACATGACCCGCCACCCAAGCAAGGGTGGCCCCGAGGTGATGGAGATGGAACGCTTCTGGCATGAGCGCATGAGCTGGTATGGCCCCGCAGGGATCGGCACAGCGCGCGGCATATCGGGCTTTCGCAACTGGCATCAAATCCCCTTTCTCAACGCCATGCCCGACCGTGGCCAACATGGCGACGAAGTCACCCATCACTTTTTTGGCGAGGGCAACTATGCCGCCGTCACAGGCTGGCCCGATATGATGCAAACCCTTAGCCACAGTGGCTGGATGGGCATCGCGCCCACAGGCAAGAAAATCACCATGCGCAGCCTCGATTTCTGGCGGCTGGAGCAGGGCAAGATCCGCGAAAACTGGGTGCTCGTTGACCTTTTGCACGCCTATGAGCAGCTCGGGGTTGATGTCTTTGCCCGCCTGCGCGAATTCAATAAGGTGCGCCACATCGCCCCTCTGAACATTCCGACAGGACAAAGCTGATGACCCTGCCCAAGACACCCTCCATGACCCTCACAGGCAAGCGCGCCCTCGTCACCGGCGCCTCCTCGGGTATTGGTCAGGGCTGTGCCGTGGCGCTGGCCGAAGCGGGCGCCCATGTGGTGTGCTCCGCACGCGGCGTGGCGCGGCTGGAAGAGACAGTGGCGGCAATGGCCGCAGAGGGCTGGTCGGCCGAAGCGTTGGCGCTAGATATCTCCGATCTTGACGCGATAGAGGCCGTTTTGGCCGATCACCCGGCCTTTGATATTGTGGTCAATGCGGCGGGCTATGCCAAACATGGCCCCGCCGTCGACACCGCCCCCGCCGATTTTGACGCGGTGATGAACATCAACCTGCGCGGCGCCTATTTCCTCTCGGCATGGGCCGCAAAATCCATGCAAGAGGCAGGCATCGAAGGCAGCATCATCCACATCTCCTCCCAGATGGGCCATGTCGGCGGGATCGACCGCGCGGTTTATTGCGCCTCCAAGTTCGGGCTGGAAGGCATGGTCAAGGCCATGGCGATCGAATGGGGCAAAGCGCGCATCCGTATCAACACGATCTGCCCGACCTTCATCCGCACCCCCCTGACCGAACCGACCTTCGCAGACCCGGCCCGCGTGGCGTGGATCGAGGAAAAGATCAAACTGGGCCGCACCGGCACAGTCGAGGACATCATGGGCGCGGTGCTTTATCTGGCCTCGCCGGCCTCAAGCCTTGTGACCGGCAGCTCGATGCTGATTGACGGAGGTTGGACAGCGGACTGATGAGCATGGGCAAGGTCACCTCGGCAGAAGTTGCAGCCAAGGCCGGCGTGAGCCAGTCCGCGGTGAGCCGTGTCTTCACGCCGGGGGCTTCGGCCTCTTCTGCCACAGCGGCCAAAGTGCGCAAAGCCGCCAAAGAGCTGGGCTATCGCCCCAATGTTCTGGCGCGGGCCATGGTCTCGGGCAAAAGCCGTATCATAGGGCTTGTCGTCGCCTATCTGGAAAACCAGTTCTACCCCGAAGCGCTGGAGCGGCTCTCCAATGCGCTTCAGGCCGAGGGCTATCATGTGCTGATCTTTATGGCCTCCCAAACGGCGGGCGATATTGACGGGGTTGTCGAGGAAATTCTCGATTATCAGGTCGACGGGATCGTCGCGGCCTCAGTGGCCATGTCCTCCGATCTCACCGAGCGGTGCCGTGCGGCGGGGGTTCCGCTTGTGCTCTTCAACCGCGCCCAAGACAGCGCCGACATCTCGGCTGTCACCTCAGACAACCTTGCCGGTGGCAAAAAGGCCGCCGCATTCCTGCTGTCGGCGGGCCATAGAAAAATCGGCTATATCGCAGGCTGGGAAGGCGCTTCGACCCAGCGTGACCGCGAGCTTGGCTTCACCCGCGAACTGGCAAGTGCCGGCCTGTCGCTGCACAGCCGCGAGGTGGGGGATTATACCATGCAAGGCGCGCGCGCAGCGACCTTGCGAATGTTTGCCGCCGACCCGCCCGAAGCGGTGTTTGTCGCCAATGACCATATGTGTTTCGCGGTGATGGACACGCTGCGTTACGAGCTGGGCCTCTCGGTGCCCGATGATGTTTCGGTGGTTGGCTATGACGATGTGCCCATGGCGGCCTGGCCCGCCTATAGCCTGACCACAGTGCGCCAGCCGGCTGGCCGTATGGTCGCGCAAACCGTTTCGCTTCTTTTAAACCAGATCAATACCGCCTCTAGCGCACCCCAACAGATCCGCATCGACGGCCCGCTTGTGGTGCGCGGCTCGGCTAAACTTCCCAAAGGATGGACCTCATGAAAGGCTTCTCAAACCGCTTCACCGATTTTCCCGATTATATCATCGGCATCACCAAGGAAATCTGGGAAGACCGCGGCATCGCCACGCTGCACGACTATTACGCCCCCGATATTCCTGTGCGCTCGCCCGCCTCTGTGGTGAAGGGCAACCAAGGCGTGATCGCCGCCACAATGGCGACCCTGCACGAGTTCCCCGACCGCACGCTCTTTGGCGAAGATGTGATCTGGTCGGGCACACCGGAGGAGGGATTGCTTTCGTCGCACCGGCTGCATTCCACAGCGACCCATGCCAACGATGGGGTCTATGGCAAGGCCACGGGCAAGCGCCTGAGCTACCGGATCATCGCCGACTGCCACGCCATCAACAACCAGATCAACGACGAATGGCTGATCCGCGACCAAGGCGCAATCGTGCGCCAGCTTGGCTGGGAGCCGAAGGCCTACGCGCGCGATCTTATCGCCCGCGAGGGCGGCCCGGAGAGCTGCGTGCAGCCCTTCACCCCCGCGATCGACATTGAAGGCCCCTATAAGGGGCGCGGCAATGACAACGCATGGGGCGCAAAATACGCCGATATTCTCACCCGCATCATGGGGGCCGATTTCACCGTGATCCCGAAAGAATACGACCGTGGCGCAAACCTCGAATATGCGGGCGGCGTCTCGGCGCTCAGCCATGACGGGGCCGACAAATTCTGGATGGGCCTGCGCGCCTCCTTCCCGAACGCCAAGTTCACCATCGAGCACCAGATCGGCCGCGACGACGATATGATGCCGCCCCGCGCCGCCATCCGCTGGAGCCTGCACGGCAAGCACGACGGCTGGGGCGTCTACGGCGCGCCAACCGGTGCTGAGGTCTATATCATGGGCGCGAGCCACGCCGAATTCGGGCCATGGGGCCTGCGCCGCGAATATACACTTTACGATGAAACATCGGTCTGGAAACAGATCCTGCTCAAAACAGGCGATCTCTGATGCCGCTCAAATCAAAATCTCTCAAACGCCGTCACGGCTATCTGGCAAGCCTGCGCGCGCGCCGGCTCAATCTGCATCCGCCCGGCTCCTAGCCCCGCCTTATGCAGACAGACCAAACGAGATATTTTGAAAGAGTAGGATACCACAATGACACCTCAAGACATGGAAGCCCGCATCGTCCGCTATGGCGATTTACAGCCATGCAAAACCGCCTTCATCGACGCCCACACGCCGGGCAGCAACCAGAAGGAAAACTTCACGATCATCGGCGGCGGCGTCTCAGAGTCGCCCGACCAACACGTGCACATCAATATCCCGCATGGCTTTAACATCGGCGCGGCGGGCCAGCCGCCCAAATGCCGCAACTCGCTGCATGACCACCACACCGCCGAGGCCTTCTTTGTGCTGTCAGGCAAATGGCGCTTCTTCTGGGGCCGCTGGGGCGACGCGGGCGAAGTCACGCTGGAAAAGGGCGATATCTTCAACATCCCCACAGGTATCTTCCGTGGCTTTGAAAACATCGGCGACGACTACGGCATGATCATGGCGATCCTTGGCGGCGATGATGCGGGCGGTGGCGTCATGTGGGCACCACAAGTTATCCAAGACGCCGCCGATCACGGCCTCATCCTTGGCGACAACGGCAAGCTCTATGACAGCAAGCGCCAGCAAAAGCTGCCAGACGGGGTCAAGCCCATGCCCGTGATGCCCCCCGAAGAGCTGGCCAAACGCCCCGAGCCGACCACGGCAGAGGTGCTGCCCAACCATGTGGCCCGCTACTGGGATATGGTCGCGCTGGCCGACCGTAAGCCCTGCAAGGTCATCGGCGAGACGGGGCTTCTGCGCGACAGACCCGGCTTTGAGGTTGATTTTATCACCCGTGGCAGCGCCACAGCGGCCAAGCATTCTCACACGCGCCCCTCGGTGCTCATGCCCGTCACAGGCCACTGGCGTGTGGAGTGGGACGGCGGCCATGCCACCCTCGCTCCGGGCGATACGATGTCTGTGCCCGAAAACCTCGCCCATTCGGCTGTGCCCTCGATGACAGGTGACGCAGCGCTCTACCACATCGTCGCCACGGACGACCCGGCCGGCAAGACATGGCAGGGCTAAGCGCCATACCGGCGCGCAAAGAGTGAAAGGACACCCCATGAGTATCAAGACAACCCATGTCGGCTCTCTGCCCCGCACGCAGGAGGTGGTCGATTTCATCTTTGCGCGCGAGCGCGGCGAAGCCTATGACCAAGCCGCCTTTGACGCCGCCATGACCGCCGCGGTGGGCGAAACTGTGGCCAAGCAAAAGGCGGTGGGCGTCGATATCGTCTCTGATGGCGAGACCTCCAAAATCAGCTACGCCACCTATGTCAAAGACCGCTACACCGGCTTTGACGGCGACAGCCCGCGCAACGCGCCGGCCGATTTGAAGATGTTCCCGAGCTTTCTTGAGCGCCTCGCCAACGATGGCGGCACGCCGCAATATGCGCGCCCCATGTGTGTGGGCGAGGTAAAATCAAAAGGGCAGGGCGAGCTGCAAAAAGACATCGCCAATCTCAAGGGCGCAATGGCGGCCCAAGGCATCGAACGCGGCTTTATGAACGCCGCCTCGCCCGGCGTGATCTCCCTTTTCTTGCAGAATGATCACTACAAAACCCGCGAAGCCTATCTCGCGGCGCTGGCCGATGCGATGAAGGAGGAATACGAAACCATCGTCGCCTCCGGGCTGGATTTGCAGCTCGACTGCCCCGATCTGGCGCTCAGCCGTCATATGCTGTTCACCGATCTGTCTGATGCAGAGTTCCTCAAAGTCGCGGCAAGCCATGTCGAGGCGCTCAACCATGCGCTGCAAGACGTGCCGGCCGAGAAAGTCCGTGTGCACATCTGCTGGGGCAATTACGAAGGCCCGCATTGCTGCGATATCCCGATGAGCAAGATGTTTGACACGCTCATGAGCACCAAAGCGCGCTATATGCTGTTTGAAACCTCAAACCCGCGCCACGGCCACGAATGGGCCGTGTTCCGCGACCGCAAGGCCGATATCCCCGAGGATAAAGTGCTTGTCCCCGGTGTCGTGGACACCACAACAAACTTTGTCGAACACCCCGATCTTGTGGCCGAGCGCATCCGCCGCTTTGTCGATATCGTCGGTCAAGAGCGGGTTATTGCCGGCTCTGACTGCGGCTTTGGAACCTTTGCCGGCTTTGGCGCGGTCGATCCTGCGATTGCCTATGCCAAACTGGAAGCCCTGTCAGAGGGGGCTGCGCGCGTCACATGAACGACTCTCTGCTCACCCTTTTGAAAAAAGTCGACACGCCCACAGTCTGCAACGCCATTGAAGTGGCCCAGGGCAAACGCGGCTTTGCCCGATTCACCCGTGGCACCATGCTGGCCTCCGCGCCCGAAGAGGGCGCGATGGTCGGCTATGCCCGCACCGCCAAAATCGCGGCACTCGCCCCGCCGGCAGAGCCGCCCGAGCAGATCAAGGCGCGGCGCATGGCGTATTACCGCCATATGGCAACGGGGCCGCGCCCCGCGCTCGCCGTGGTGGAAGACCTCGACTACCCCGAGGCTGTCGGCGCCTATTGGGGCGAAATCAATACGACGGTGCACAAAGGCTTTGGCCTCGCAGGCGCGCTGACCAACGGGGTGATGCGCGATCTGGGCGACTTGCCCGACGGCTTTCCCGTTGTGGCAGGCTCGATCGGGCCGAGCCATGCCTTTGTCCATGTCCGCGAGGTCGGCACAGGGGCCGATATCATGGGGCTGCGCGTGGAGGAGGGCGAGCTTGTCCACGCCGACCGCCACGGCGCGCTGGTGATTCCGCCTGATGTGCTGGACCGGCTGGAAGCGGCGATTGTGACGCTTCTGGAGACCGAAAAGCTGGTGCTCGAACCTGCCCGCAGCGAAGGCTTTGACTTTGAGGCTTTTGAGGCCGCGTGGTCCGCCTTTGAGGCAGCGCGCACCTGAGCGCCGCCCCATAGATCAGACGGCCCGACCCGGGCGACCCGGCAGCGGCGACCCGGCGGCGCGCGCTCTGCGCGCACAGGTTTGTAAAGGGGGGGCGCACGCGCCCCCCTCGGCCTGCGGCCTCTCCCCCCCGTGGATATTTTCAGAAAGAAAAAGTCAATCGGGGCGGCGGGCGTTTGCGCGCTTGACCTCTGTGAAGGACTCGTAATAGGAGGAAGCATTCTGGTCCGGCATTTGCCGGTGAATAGGGAATGTGGTGCGGCTTGCGAGCCTACTCCACGACCGCCCCCGCAACTGTAAGCGGCGAGCGAAGCTGATAGAAGCCACTGCCCCGAAAGGGTGGGAAGGTTCGGCTTAGCCCCGACCCGCAAGTCAGGAGACCTGCCAGGATGATCACCCTACCGGTGTGCGAGGGGCGCATGGGTAACGGAGTTTCCGTCGTGGTGGCATTCGCTGTAACCACGGGGGAGCTTTGTCTTCTCCCGTCTCAATGACTTGCGCGCATGGCGCAGGAGAAGGACCAAAATGTACTCTACACTCAAGGCCTCTGCCGCTCTCGCATTGCTGCTCGCCCATACCCCCGCTTATGCCCAAGAGGCGTTTGATCTGGGGGAGATTACGTTGTTTTCCAATCAGGTGCTGACAGAGCTGTCCCGCTCCGGCACCACAACCGAGGTTGTCACGGAAGATGAAATCGCAGATGCGCCCGAAACCAGCCTGTCTGATGTTCTTGCGACATTGCCGGGGGTGACAGCCACGGCAACCGGCGGGGTGGGCGCGCAAACAACCCTTCGTATTCGTGGCCTTGGCGCGGGCTATGTGCCTGTGTATCTGGATGGGATCGAGATTTCTGATCCGGCCAGCACGGGCGCTGGCTACAACTGGGGCGGCCTCACAACAGGCGGCCTGTCGCGGATCGAAGTGCTCAAGGGCGGTCAATCGGCCCGCTTTGGTGTCAATGCGGCTGGGGGTGTTGTGAACCTCTCTTCGTATCGTCCGACAAAAGACGGCTTTTCCGGCCAAAGCGCTGTTGAGTTCGGGGCCTATGGCACAAAGAGCGCCTCACTGGGTCTTGGCTTTATGGACGAGCGCACCGAAGTGGGCTTCTCGCTTTCAAAGTTTGAGACTGACGGGTTTTCGGCGTCGTCTTCCGGCGCGGAAGCCGATGGTTATTCAGCGACGCGCGCAAACCTTTTTGTAAAATACGAGCTGACAGATCATGCCCGTATCGGTGCAGCGCTGCTCTCTATCGACTCAGCAGGCGAGTTTGATGAGTTTGGAGGCGATGGCGCTGCGCCATTTGATGAGACGAATGAAAACCAAACTCTCGGCGCACGTGTGTTTGGGGAGTTTGACACTGGCGCCGTGACGCATGAGATTTCTGCATCCTATTTTGATATTGACCGTGTGAGCTATGCGACCCATTGGTCTGGCAGCCCGCTTGTTGCCACAGAGTTCGACGGCAAGCGCAGGACACTTGGATACAAAGCGACCTATCAGGAAAACGAAAATACGCTCTGGACCTTCGGTCTCGATCACATGGCTGAAGAAACGGCTTCTGCAAGCGCAGATGTTAACAGCGCCTATGTTGAAACAGCGTTTGCAATGAGTGAGACGCTCGATCTGACAGGTTCTTTGCGGTATGATGATCACAGTGATCTTGGTGGCCAAGCCACTGGCCGTGTTGCCGCAGCCTATCGCGCCTCTAATGATTTGGTTCTGCGGGCCCAAGCGGCTACGGGCTACAAGCCACCGTCATTGTTCCAATCGACAACAAACGCAGCCAATAGCACCGTTACTCTGGCGCCAGAAGAAAACACGACCTTTGAGTTGGGTCTTGAGAAAACCTATGGCGAAGTTGGTTTTGTCCGAGCAACCGCGTTCTACAATGATCTTGAGAACCATTTGGTCTATGAAGGAACCTGTTCAACACCATCGGATCCGTTGAATACGAGCTACTGTTATGCTCAATCCAACTTTAAATCCAAAGGTCTTGAGCTGTCGGGGGGATTTGATTTGAATGAGACATGGGCCATCACAGGCGCTTATACCTACACGGATGCCTACCGCCCCACTGGCCGCGCAGGCCGTGTTCCACGCCATGATCTGCACATTGGTATCAACGGTGAGTTTGCCAACGGCTTCGCTGGTGGTCTTGGGGTCAATTATATTGCCGACCGTTTTGATCGAGACAACGGCAGCACGCCGATGCCCGATTATACCACGGTCAATGCTCATGTGAGCTATAAGGTCAATGATAGCACTGAAGCTTATTTGCGCGTGGTGAACCTGTTTGATGAAGATTATGAAGTGGTCAACGGGTTTAATACATCCGACCGCGCGCTTTACTTTGGTGTCCGTGCGTCTTTCTAGGCTCATAAGTGTTGCCGCGCTGGTGTTTGCTGGCGCGGCGGCTTTTGCCGGGGCACCGCAGAAGGTTGTCTCGCTGAATGTCTGTACCGATCAGCTTGCCATGTTGGTGGCGGGGGAGGGGCAGATTTATTCGCTCTCTGCCCTCGCGGTTGATCCGCGTATTTCGGGGATGGTTGAGCAGGCGCGCGCCTATCATATCAATTCTGCCCGCGGCGAAGAAATCTATCTCATGAAGCCCGATCTTGTCCTTGCGGGGACCTATACGGCGCGCGCCTCTGTGGAAATGCTGGAGCGCCTCGGCGTGCCGGTGTTGCGCATGGCGCCGGCCAGTGGCCTTGCGGATGTGCCGTTGCGGCTGCGCGAGATGGGTCGGGCGCTGGGCCGCGAGGCGCGCGCCGAGGCGCTTGTGGCAGATTTTGAGGCCGGGCTTGCGCGCTTGCGCACCGATGCGCCAAAGCAGCGCCCCCGCGCGGTTGGCTATGCGGCCAACGGCTATACCTCGGGCGCCCATACCCTTCCCGACGAGATGATCGCCGCCGCGGGCTTTATCAATATCGCCTCCGAGCTGGGTATCGACTATGGTGGCCGTATGCCGCTGGAACATCTCGCCATGAGCGCACCGGATCTGGTGATCAGCTCGACGCCCTATGCCGGAGCCTCGCGCGCCGAAGAGGTGCCCCAGCATCCGGTTGTGCGCGCGGTCACAGGCGGCGGCGCGCCTGTCAGCATGGTCAGCCGTGACTGGTCCTGTGGCACACCGCTTGTCTTGCGCGCGATAGAAGAGCTGGCCGGCAAGCGGCGGGCGCTTGTGCCATGATGCGCCTTATGAGCCTTCTCGGCGCGGGGGTTGCGCTTTTGTTTGCGGCCTCGCTCGCCATTGGCCCCGCCGAGGCGAGCTTTGGCCAAAGCCTCACTTCCCTTTTGCGCGATGACGGAACGCCCTTCACCTTGGTGATGCGCGAAATCCGCCTGCCGCGCGCCCTTCTGGCCGTGATGATCGGCGCGTCCCTCGGCCTCGCAGGGGCCGCGATGCAGGGCTACTTGCGCAATCCCCTCGCCGAGCCGGGGCTGATCGGGGTCAGCTCCTCTGCGGCGCTCGGGGCGGTGCTCTCGCTGCAAACCGGCTTTGCGGCGGCCTTTGCGCTGGCCTTGCCGCTCTCGGCGCTGGCGGCGGCGCTTGTCGGGGTCTTGCTCGTGCTGATGCTCGCTGGACCGCGCGGCGCCTCGATGACGCTTATTCTGGCAGGGATCGCGATTTCCGCCATGGCGGGCGCGCTGATCTCGCTGGTGCTCAACCTCTCGCCCAATCCCTATGCCGCCAATGAAATTGTCTTCTGGATGATGGGGTCGCTGGCTGACCGCTCCATGCTGCACGTCTGGCTGGCCTTGCCCGTCATGGCGCTGGGCTGGGGCCTGCTGAGCACTCTGGGGCGCGGCCTTGATGCGCTCACGCTGGGCGAAGATGCGGCCAGCTCGATGGGGATCAATCTCTCGCGTCTGCGGCTGTCGCTGGTGGTCGGGGTGTCCTGCGTTGTCGGCGCAGGAACGGCTGTCGCAGGGGCCATCGGCTTTGTCGGGCTGGTTGTGCCCCATCTTCTGCGCCCCTTTGTGGGGGGGCGTCCGTCGCGGCTGCTCTGGGCCTCGGCACTTGGCGGTGCGGCGCTGGTTCTGGCCGCCGATATTGCTGTGCGCCTGATCATGCCCGACCGTGATCTCAAGCTGGGCGTTGTGATGGCGCTGATTGGCGCGCCGCTGTTTTTGCATCTGATCTTCAAGACCCGGAGGGAGCTGTCATGACGGCGCTTCTGTCGCTTGAGCGCCTCACAGCCCTGCGGGGCGAGTGCCCTGTGGTGGATGATGTCACCGTGGCGGTGGGGCAGGGCGAATGCGTTGGGTTGATCGGCCCCAATGGCGCAGGCAAGACGACCTTGATGCGCGCCGCGCTCGGGCTTCTGGCGGCCAAAGGCGCAAGCTCGCTCACCGCGCTTTCGCCCGCCGAGCGCGCCCGTGCCGTGGCCTGGCTTCCCCAGTCGCGTGATATCGCCTGGCCGATGACGGTCCAAACAGTGGTTGCGCTGGGCCGTATCCCGCATCTGCCGCGCAGCACAAAGCTGCGCCCCGAGGATCAGGCCGCCGTGGATGCGGCCCTCGCCGAAACCGGCCTGACCGGGTTTGCCGACCGCCTTGCCAACCAGCTCTCCGGCGGCGAACAGGCGCGCGTTCTGATTGCCCGCGCCTTGGCGCAGCAAACGCCCCTGCTGATGGTGGACGAGCCGATCGCCGGCCTCGATCCGGCCCATCAGATCAGCACAATGGAAAGCTTTGCAGCCCTCGCCCGAGAGGGCAAATCGGTGATCGTGTCGCTGCACGACCTCGGCCTCGCAGCGCGCCATTGCACGCGCATATTGATGCTGTCCCAAGGCCGTCTCGTGGCCGATGGCACGCCCGCCCAAGTGCTCACACCCGAGCGGCTCAATGAGGTCTTTGGCATCCGTGTGTTTTATGAAAGCACGGCGCAAGGCCCTATCTTCCAGCCCACCGAAGTCACCCGCTAGGGCGAAAAAAGTAGAAACACGGGCTTGATCGCTCTAGGGTTCTGTGTAGGTATGCGCGCAACCGATATTTCCGACCGATCGGTCGATGATATGGCGATCTGGGGGGAGCCAATGCTCAAATATATTTCACAACTGGCGCGGAGTATGGCCGTTCTGGGCGGGCTTGTGCTCTGTGCTCTGGTTGTTCTGACCTTCGTCAGCGTCTCTGGCCGCGCGCTCAATACACTGGGCCACGCCGGTAGCCTTGGCGCGCTTGGCGAGGGGCTGATCGGCGCGGGGGTCGGCCCGATCACGGGCGATTTCGAGCTGCTGGAAGCGGGCGTTGCCTTCGCGATTTTTGCCTTCCTGCCGCTGACCCAGCTCTATAGCGCCCATGCCACTGTCGATATCTTTACCTCGGCCCTGTCGCGCCGCGCCAATAAGGCGCTGATGGCCTTTTGGGAAGTCGTGCTCTCGGCGGTGATCGTGCTTGTCGCGCTGCGCCTCTACGCCGGAATGCTCGACAAGATGCAATACAACGAAACCACTTTCCTGCTTCAGTTTCCGATCTGGTGGGCCTATGCCGCCAGCTTCGCTGCCTCCCTTGCCGCCTGTGTTGTCGCGCTCTATTGCGCGGCCGCGCGGGTCGCCGAGCTGGTCACAGGCCGCGCTTATCTGCCCCACTCCGAAGGAGCGTCCCATTGACTATGCTTGAACTGGGCTTTCTGTCCTTCCCCGCCTTGCTCCTGATGATCTTTTTGCGCGCGCCGATCGGCCTTGCGATGCTGCTCGCGGGGATCGGCGGGCTGTGGCTTGCCACCGGCGACACCAATATGTTCATGTCGCGCCTCAAAACCGAGACCTATGGCACATTTTCCTCCTATTCGCTGACGATTATCCCGATGTTTCTGCTGATGGGGCAGTTCGCCACGCTCTCGGGGATGTCTCAGGCCTTGTTCAAGGCGGCGGAGAGCTTTCTTGGCCACCGCAAGGGTGGGGTGGCCATGGCCGCTGTGGGCGCTTGTGCGGGCTTTGGCTCGATCTGCGGCTCGTCGCTTGCGACCGCCGCCACCATGAGCCGCGTGGCCCTGCCGGAGCTGCGCCGCTATGGCTACTCGGGCGGCTTTTCCACGGCCACACTTGCCGCTGGCGGCACGCTTGGCATTCTCATTCCGCCCTCTGTGATCCTTGTGATCTACGCGATCCTGACCGAGCAAAATATCGCCAAGCTCTTTCTGGCGGCCTTTATCCCCGGCATTCTCGCCGCCCTTGGCTATATCATCACGATCTCGATCTATGTCCGCGTGCACCCTGACTCCGCCGGCACCCGCGCGCCTGTGCCCATGGCCGAGCGCTGGCGGGCGCTGTTTGATGTCTGGCCTGTGCTTGTCGTCTTCGGCCTCGTGGTCGGCGGGATTTATGCAGGCTGGTTCACCCCCACAGAAGGCGCCGCCATCGGCGCTGCGGGCACTGGGCTGATCGCGCTTCTGTCGGGCAATATGAGCTGGGCCGTCTTCAAGGAAAGCATCATCGCCACAGCCACAGCCACAGGCATGATCTTTTTCATTGTGCTCGGTGCCGCCCTCTACAACGGCTTTCTCGCGCTCTCGCAAGTGCCCCAAGAGCTGTCTGCCTGGGTTGTCGGGCAGGGCTATAGCGCCTGGACGGTGCTCGTTATTGTGCTGGCGTTCTACCTCGTCTTCGGTTGCCTGATGGACAGCCTCTCGATGATCCTGCTGACCATTCCGATTTTCTTTCCCGTGATCAGCCAGCTCGATTTCGGCATGACGCCCGAGCACGTGGCGATCTGGTTTGGCATCCTCGTGCTGATTGTGGTCGAAGTCGGGCTGATCACGCCGCCCGTCGGCATGAATCTCTTCATCATCAACGCCATGGACAAGACAACCCCCATGCGCGAGACCTATCGCGCGGTGATGTGGTTTGTCGGCTCCGATCTTCTGCGCGTGGTGGTTCTCGTGCTCTTCCCCGCGATCACGCTGTTCCTTATTCCGTAAGCACCGGCGGCGTCTCAAACCCGTTGCGCCAGACCACATAGGCCATCACAGGTGCCTCATGCGTCGTCATGGCGTGGGGCTGGTTTGAGCGATGAACACTCACAGTCTTTGCACCAAGCCGCTCGGGCGCCTCACCATAGCGAAAGAACTCCGCTGTGCCGTCAATCACATAATAGGCCTCTTCGGCGGGGTGGTGATGCCAGCGGTAATGCAAATCCGCCGGCATATAAACAACCCATGCCCACATCTTCTGACTGGCAAAAGCGCCGCCCGCTCCGATCAGACAATAACAGCCGAACCGCGCCATAAAATCTTCGCCAATATCGGTTCCCTTATAGGTCTCTCGCCACATCGCCAAAGGCCCCGCCGCGACAAAAGCGTCCCGAAACGGGTTTGGCCCCGGCGCAAAACCGGCCTCGCGCGCCATCAACTCCGCCGCCGCAATCGGAAAGGCCGTGACATCCTGCGCCGCAAGATCATCGGGAAACGCACAAAACTCCGACAGGGCGGCAGAGCCGGTATGCGCGCGCCGCGCCTCCGCAAGCAGTCTGTCCCAAACATCACGTGTCATACCCGCGGCTCCGTTCTGATGTGTTTGACAAAACCGTAGGGGG
>JAHBAM020000035.1 GCA_018500125.2 Roseobacter sp.
AGATGTGTATAAGAGACAGGGGCTGACAGGGGGAACGCCCCTTGCCGGGGTGATGAACGGGCGCGGTGTCGAGCTGTTTATCGGCGGAACGGTGGACCCGGTGTTTGATCCGGTGGCGGCCTCGGTTTATCGGCTATATCGCGCCACACTCGACCGCGCGCCGGATCTGGAGGGGCATCGCAACTGGACCGTGGCCTTGCTGGAAGAACGGTTTGATCTGGAAACGGCTGCGGCGGGGTTTGTCGGCTCGCGGGAGTTCCAGAATGTTTATGGCGATTTGAGCGATTATGCCTTTGTCACCCAGCTTTATAACAACGTCCTAGACCGCGCACCGGATCAGGGCGGGCTGGAAAACTGGATGGGGGCGCTGGCCGGCGGGTTTAGCAGAGCCGAGGTTGTTATGGGGTTTTCCGAAAGCCGCGAGTTTATCAACGCGACCTTCCAGAATGCGCTGGACTTCAGCCGCGAGGCGTATCGCAGCGGATGGACGGATGATGTCTATCGGCTCTATCGTGCAACGCTTGACCGCGAGCCAGATGCGGCGGGTCTTGAAAACTGGACCTACTGGCTGGCGGGGGGGCGGCCGATCACCGATGCGGCGGCGCTGTTTGTGGCCAGCCCCGAATTTCAGCGCACCTATGGCAGCCTGTCAAACGCCGAATTTGTGACGCTTTTGTATAACAACGTCTTGGACAGAGCGCCCGATGAAGGCGGCTTTGCGAACTGGACCAATGTGCTTGAGGCGGGACTGTCCAGAGCAGAGGTTGTTGCCGGATTTTCGCAAAGTGCCGAATTTGTGGCGGCGACGCGCTCTGCTGTGAGCGATTGGGTGAGGGGGCAAGGTTTGGATGAGGTCTTGGAGGGCGGCGGCGGGCACAATGTCTTGTTTGGCGGGCTGTGGAGCGACAGTTTTGTGTTTAACCCAAGCCTTGAGGGGGTTCACGAGGTGATTGGTCTGGAGGTCTGGGACCAGCTTGTGTTTCAGGACTTTGGCTATACCGCGCCAGAGGATGTGCGGGCGCATTTGCAACAGGAGGGTGCGGATTTGGTGTTTTATGACCAAGGGGTTGAGGTGCGCTTTTTGCAGACCGAGGCCGCAGTGTTGGACAATGACGACTTGTTTGGCTGGTGAGGCGGACACCGCGGCTTGCCCCCCGCGCGCCCCCCTTGCGTCTGCGGCGGAGATTTTGCGCAGACGGGAGGGGGGCGGGGGCGGGCTTAGCGCCAGCTGTTGATCCAGGTGATGCAATATTCCAGATCGAGCGCATTGGGGTATTCATTGCGGATCAGGAGGGTGCCGTCGCTTTGGGCCGCGAGGCCAATCTTGCCGGCGGGCACGTTGGCGGCTGTCGGGGGGGTGTTGCCCAGATTGTGCACAACACCACCATGCCACACCAGCATGAGCTGTGGGGACAGGCCCACGTCATAGCAGACAATCATGCTGGCCGCGTTTTGGGGGAAATTGGAGCTGACCGAAGAGATCATCGCGAAGCCCGCCGGCGAGGGCGGGGTGAGCGTAAGCGTGGTGCCATGGACGGCCACGAGGCGTAGGCTCTCAACCCCCTCGGGCGCAACGAGCCGCGCGGTCTGGGCGTCGACCTGCACGGCGGTGCGCCACGTCGCACCATCCGGCGAGACTTTGACGGCAAAATCATCATCGCCTGCCAGACCCATTTCGGCGCGGCCTGAAAAATCGTTTTGAAACAGGAGGCTGGCGGTGTCTGAGGCTGTGGCTTTGTTGACTTTGAGCTGATGGCCGGCGCCGTCATGATTGAGCAGGGTGGCAGGGGCAGAGAGGCTGAGCCGGTTTGTCTGGTCTGCGGTGGCATTGATGCCGAGCTGGGGCGTTGTTTCAAGCGTCGGGGCGGCGCTCTGCCAGCCTTGGACCGCATCAAACAGAAGAGCGCCTTTGGGCGTGAGCACCTGTGCGCTCCACCCCGGCAGGGGGGTGATGAAAATCCATGTGGCGCCCGTATACACCGCGATGTCACCGTCATGGCCGGCCCATGCCCCGCTGCCTGCGGCGGCAACGATGTAGCGGTCGCCGGTCTGCGGGCTTTGGGGCGGCGCGCTTTGGTCAGATGCGATCACAACCAGCTGAACCACAGCATCAAGAACCTGTATGGCTTCATTATGGGTGATATGTTTTTGCGCCTGTGACGGTTGGATCAGGGGCAGGGACAGGACGTGAGAAGTATCAGACATCAACAGCTCCAGAGAATTTCAGATGAGCGTGAATGTTTGTGGTTGGGGGATTTACAAAAGCGTAACAGAGCGCGCGGCGGATTGGCGTGCGGCGCAACAGGGGCGGGGTGCGAAAAGGAGGCAGGCGCGTTAGGGGCGCGGGGCCTTACTGATCACATCGCTGTGCTTTCGGATGTTGCTGATCAGCGCTCTGACTTCCGGGGTGATTGCGGTGGAGCGGCGGGTGACGATCCCGACAGATATCTCCGGGGAGATATTTTCAAAGCTGTAGCAGTTCAGCCCGCCGAGGGCATTGAGGGCCTGCGCAATGCCTCGGGGAAGCACGCAGAGGCTGGGAAACGCTTCCAGAACACCGCGCGCGAAGGGAATGGAATCTGTTTCGATGCGCCGTTCGATCCTGTTAAGGCCGAGGGAGCGCAGGAATATTTTGGCTTGATTGTTGATGCTCGTGCCTTGGGCCGGGACCACAATCGGCAGGTCTTTGGCCTCTTGCAGGAAGGCTTCGGGGCCTTCGGCGCGGGCAAAGAACTTTTTGGAGCAAACGAGCGAAAAGTAATCTTTGATCAGCAGGGTGAATTTGAGCTGATCAGAGAGCAGCCTGTTGCCATTGCCCAGAATGCCAAGGTCGGAGCGGTGGTTTAACACGCTTTCTTCGACTTGGGCACTGTTTTGGGAGAGAACGCGAACGGTGCCGCCGGCCTGTGTGTAGGGCTTGATCGACATGGGCAGCAGATAGGCCGCAGCGCTCGGGATCGAGGAAATCACGATTTCCTGACGCGCGGGTCGGGCCTGTCGGGCGGCCTCTTCCTCGGCGCTCTGGGCCAGCTCGACGATGGGGTGCACCCGTTCGAGATATTTGGCCCCTGCGGCTGTCAGCTCGACGCCGCGATTGCCCCGCAAAACGATCCGCTGCCCGAGAGCGCCTTCGATGGCGTTGATGGCTTTGGTGACGGCCGTTGTGGAGCAGCCGATCGCGCCGGAGGCCGCCGAAAAGCTTCCCGCTTCGGCGACTTCCTTAAAATACTGCATCTGCTGCAAAGTGACTTTAACCACTATTCGAGTTCCATTGATAAATATTCGATCTCGGACCTGAGACGCTGTAGTTCTAATTCATAGAGCCGAATGCAATCCAGACGTTTCGGCTTTTTGCCTATTGGAATAATCAACCGGCCATAAATAGTGCCGCTGCTGCCATTGGTAAAAGATTGGGTGTCATTTTTTGTTTTGGCTACTCCAATGTCAAAGAAAGCGCCACCCCCGTTGACGGATTGGCTGCACCGGCTTCCGTCCATGGTTTGTATGGTGTCTGAGGCGTTCCCCATGCTTCTCGGTGTGGGCAGGTCTATTGAGAAATTTTCGGCCTCAGTGGCGCTTGTGAGCAGTATAAGCCCCACAAATCCTGAGCAAAGTATTTGAGTTGTGTTTTTGAGTGCTGACACAAACATGAACCTCTCTTTGTTTTTCTTTGTCTAGGTTTCCGATAACCAGAATTATTTTACGAACAGATTTAGGGCCAATTTTAAGGCGGCTTGGCTGGACCTTAACGGCTCTGGGTCGGGTGCCATCGGGGGCGGGCATCACCTCGACATCAACAAGAATGCTGCGTTTGCCTTCATTGAGGACGTTGAGATAAAACCCCTTGCGGTCCGAGGCGCTGTGGCCTGACTTTTCCATTGGCATAAGGCCAATACTCTGGGCTGTGTCAGGTGCTGCGCTGGCCAGTCCGGCGAGCAACAGCCCGCAGACCGGCCCCGCAAGCCTTTGTTTTATGGCGAGCACGTGATGACCGTGTCGATTTGGTATTGGCCTTCGACAAAGCCTGCGTCGTTCTCGGTGCGGCTGTCGAACACGACCGAGGTGATCGGGATAACGCCGACCTGAAAGCTGGTTTCCGAGGCGGTGAAATCTTGGGACACCGTGCTCAAGAGGCCGTCGCCCTGATATGCGATTTTTGTGGTCTCTGCCCCTGCGGTATAGCCGGCGGGGTAGGCCGAGAGGGTCGGTGTGCCGACGGTGATCGTGTTGTTTGCAAGCGATACGATGGTAATGGCCGCTTGAGCGCCGCCCAATTCCTGCGAGCTGAGGCTCTTGCCATCCGAGGCAAGGCCAAGCGCCCCGTCAGAGCCGACACCGAGGGTGCAAGAATTTGCCATGCTGCCTGCAAATGAAACGATTTCCGCATCAGCCGACACAGGCAGGAGGGCCAAGAGGGACAGTGAAATGAATTTTTTCATAATGATCTCCTTATGGCCTCAAGAAAGCCTGTTTTGCGCGGCGGCGTGAGTCACAATAGTTGGGCTGGATGCAACCAAAGGGTGCAGCAGGCGATCAGCCCGCCCCGCGCGTGCACCCCGCGAGGCGGCGGGAGGCACATCCAGCACTTTCCCAGGGTCGAAAACCCCGCTAGAGAGGCTTTATGAGCAGAATTGTTTTTCTCGACGGGATTTTGAGGCTGCGCCTTTCGCGTTTTGTGCTTGTGCTGGCGCTGCTCAATCTTGTGCTGTTTCAAAAGCCGCTATTGTCCTTTGTGCTCTCGGTTTCTTCTTTTCCGGATGCGACGGGCTGGCTTCAGATTCTGTCTGTGCAGGTGGTGCAGATCTGCCTGTTTGCAGGGGTGCTGTTTTTGCTGTCGGTGCTTTCGGTCCGGCTGATGAAGCTTTTTGTGGCACTGGTGTTTGTGGTAAATGCGGCGGCGCTTTACTTTGTCTTGGCCTATAATATCGAGATAGACCGCTCGATGATTGCCAATGTGCTGAACACCGATACAGGCGAAGCCGCGGGGCTTTGGCATTGGTCGATTCTGCCCTATCTGTCGGGGTTGGGGCTTCTGCCGGCGTGGTTTGTTTGGCGTATCCAGATTCAGGCACCCAAGCGGTTTTTGCGGCTGCTGGCGGCCCTTGGGAGCTTCGGGCTTCTGGTGGCCTGGCTTTTGGTCACGTCAACAACCTGGCTTTGGTATGATCAGCATGCCTCGCGGATGGGCAGCAAAATCCTGCCATGGTCTTATGTGGTCAACACCGCGCGCCACTATAACAAGCGCTATCTGAACGAGCGTGTGCAAGTGCTATTGCCGCCCGCACGCTTTGCCGAGGCCGTCCCCGAGCGCAAGCAGATTGTCGTTTTGGTGATTGGGGAGGCCGCGCGGGCTGCGAATTTTACGCTTTATGGCTATGGCCGCGAGACCAATACATACACAAAAGACACCACGCTATTTGCCCTGCCCGTTGGGCAGTCTTGCACGACCAATACGATCGGATCGACCGCCTGTATCCTCACGCCCGAGGGGCGCAAGGCGTCTTCGCATACGCTCTCTGAGCCTTTGCCAAGCTATCTGACCCGCCAAGGCATTGAAACGATCTACCACAGCAACAATTCCGGCCCCCCGCCGATCACGGCCACGGTGCAAGAGCGGGCCGCCGATATCGCGGCGCGCTGCACCGGCGCGGATTGTCCGACGGGCGACGCAGCGCTCAACTGGGGCTTGGGTGATATGTTGGAGCGCTCGCAGGCGCAGCGGATTTTTGTGACGCTGCATCAAACCGGCAGTCATGGCCCGGCGTATTTTAGCAAATATCCAGAGGCTTTTGCGCGGTTTACCCCCGAATGCAAGACGGTTCAGGTTGCAAAATGCACGCAAGAAGAGCTTCTCAATGCCTATGACAATTCAATCCTGTACACGGATTAT
>JAHBAM020000098.1 GCA_018500125.2 Roseobacter sp.
CCACGCCACAGGCAACCCAGTGGACACCGCCGTGTTCTTTGGCCTCTCCGGCACGGGCAAAACCACCCTGTCAGCCGACCCGGCGCGCACGCTGATTGGCGATGACGAGCACGGCTGGTCAGACAGGGGCACCTTCAACTTCGAAGGCGGCTGCTATGCCAAGACAATCAACCTCAACGCCGAAGCCGAGCCAGAAATCTATGCGACCACGCAGAAATTCGGCACGGTCATCGAGAATATGGTGTTTGACGAAGAGACCAAAGCGCTTGATTTTGATGATGACAGCCTGACCGCCAATATGCGCTGTGCTTACCCGCTGGAGTATATCTCAAACGCCTCCGACACAGCCCTTGGCGGCCACCCCAAGAATGTGATCATGCTCACCTGTGACGCCTTCGGCGTGCTGCCCCCCATTGCGCGCCTTACCCCGGCGCAGGCGATGTATCACTTCCTCTCGGGCTTCACCTCCAAGGTTGCCGGCACAGAGCGCGGCGTCACCGAGCCGGAGCCCACGTTCTCGACCTGTTTCGGGGCGCCCTTCATGCCGCGCCGTCCGGAAGCCTATGGAAATCTTTTGCGCGACAAGATCGCCAAGCACGGCGCGACCTGCTGGCTTGTGAACACCGGCTGGACCGGCGGCGCCTATGGCACAGGCTCGCGGATGCCGATCAAGGCGACACGCGCGCTGCTCACTGCCGCGCTGGACGGCTCGCTGAATGACGCGACCTTCCGCAAGGACGAGAACTTTGGCTTTGATGTCCCTGTGACCGTCAAGGGCGTGGACGCGGCTCTGCTCGACCCGCGCAGCACATGGGCCGACGGCACCGCCTATGACGCCCAAGCCGAAAAGCTGGTTGAGATGTTCTCGGAAAACTTCAAGCAATACCTGCCCTTCATTGATGAAGATGTGAAAGCAGCGGCCATTGGCTAAGCCCATCGGCTAAGCCCGTTGGCGCAGCACGGCCTGCCCGTGCTGCCCGTGCGGCAGGCTCTTGCGCGCCCTAGCGCCTCAGGCAGATAGAGTCAGATCAGAACGGCGACAGATCAGAACGGCGCCCCATTGCGGCGCCGTTTTGTTTTAAAAGCCCATCATGCCCTTGCGCACAAGATTGAGCCCCGCCACAAACAGCACAATCTGCGTCAGGCGCTTGAAGCTTTGCTGATCAATCCGGTCATGCAGCCTGAAGCCGATTTGCAGCCCGACCAGCGCCGGCACCAGCATGACAGCAGAAAAAGGCAGGGTCTTTGCATTGAGCACCCCCGAGCCGATATGGGACACCACCAAGAGCATCGCCCCCAGCCCGTAGATGATCCCCTGAATGCGCAGGCTTTCCTTTTTGGCCACATCCAGCGCACTGAGATACATCACGGTTGGCGGCCCCCAGATCCCTGACAGGCCGCCAATGGCCCCCGCTGCGGCCCCGAAGAGCGCCTCAAACCGCTTGGGCGCGCGCTCAAAACTTGGCGACCAGCCGAGAAGCTGAATGCCTGTGAAGAGGCTGACACTCACACCGATCGACAAGAGCATGATATGCGAGGGGATGACACTCACCAATTGGGCAAACCCCAAGAGGAACACGCCGCCGGTCAGCAGAAAAATCCTGAAGCGTCTGACGGCGCCCCAGACTTCTTTTGCACCATGCCGGAAGGCTTGCTGAAGGTTGGTGGCCACTGTGGGCAGGATCAGCGCGGCCAACGCCAGCTCGGGCGCCAGAAAACTTGACAGCCCCGAGATCATAATCATCGGCATAGCAAAGCCGACCATGCCTTTGACGACCCCCGCAAGGAGCGTCACAGCGAGCGCAAGGACAAAGAGAGCGGGTGTGAGACCTGAGAGAAATATATCCATTCTGTCGTCTTACGCCTCAAAAAATCAAAATACACGCGTAATTTTTGATCATTTTGCCGCAGTGCAACGTAGCAATATTGCGCTGCACCTGCATAATAGCTAGACACAGCTAACCCGATAAGAAGGCTGATTCACTCATGGACGGACATATGACAATGGCTCAAGACACGCTTCTCCCCGATTTGCTGGCCCTGACAGGCGCGGCTGTGGCCCCCGCCGAGGCGCTTTTGGACATGGCCATCTCGCGCCTGCGGGAGGATGTGAGCGACCAAGGGCGGATCTCGGCGCAGCTTCTGGAAGACAACCAGACCGCCGCCCACGGGCTGGCCTGGCTTGCGACCTATGTGGAAAGCCTGCGCCAGATGCAGAAATGGGCCGAAGGCCTCACGGCCAAAGGCCAGTTCGGCCCGATGGAAGGCCTTATCCACCAGATCGCCTTTGGCGAATACCTGCACCAGATTGCCGGCGGCATCCCGATGAACCAGGGCGAAATCCTCAAGCTGCAAGACCTCGGCCTTGGCTGGGATGCGCTGTCAGGCTTTCAATGCCCCGAAGTCCAGACCCTCATGAGCAAGGGCAACACACAAGACGCCCGCATGGCGCTTGTGGCCCTGATGCAAGAGGGCAAAGCCGAGATCACCTTTGGCAAGTCCGGGCTGGAAGACGAGCTGGAGATGATCCGCGAACAGTTTCGCCGCTATGCTTTGGACAAGGTTGCCCCCTTTGCACATGAATGGCACCTCAAGGACGAGCTGATCCCCATGGAGGTGATCGAAGAGCTGGCCGAGATGGGCGTTTTCGGCCTCACAATCCCGGAAGACTTCGGCGGATTTGGCCTCAGCAAAGCCTCGATGGTGGTTGTCTCAGAAGAGCTTTCACGCGGCTATATCGGCGTCGGCTCGCTGGGCACCCGCTCCGAGATTGCCGCCGAGCTGATCCTTGCAGGCGGCACACAAGAGCAAAAAGAGCACTGGCTGCCCAAGCTCGCGAGTGCCGAAATCCTGCCAACGGCTGTGTTTACCGAGCCAAACACAGGCTCCGACCTTGGCGCCCTGCGCACGCGTGCCGTGAAAACCGAGACCGGCGACTACGAGATCACCGGCAACAAAACCTGGATCACCCATGCGGCGCGCACCCATGTGATGACGCTTCTGGCGCGCACAAACCCCGACAGCAGCGACCACAAGGGCCTGTCGATGTTTCTGGCTGAAAAAACCCCCGGCACAGACGAAGCCCCCTTCCCCACCGAGGGCATGACCGGCGGCGAAATCGAAGTGCTCGGCTATCGTGGCATGAAGGAATACGAGCTGGCCTTTGACGGCTTCAAGGTGAAGGGCGCAAACCTGCTCGGCTCCGAAGAAGGCCAGGGATTCAAACAACTCATGCAAACCTTCGAGGCCGCGCGGATCCAGACGGCCGCACGCGCTGTGGGCGTGGCCCAATCGGCGCTTGATGTGGGGCTGCAATACGCCGAAGACCGCAAACAATTCGGCAAGCCGCTGATCGCTTTCCCGCGTGTGGCTGGCAAGCTCGCGATGATGGCGGTCGAAATCATGGTGGCGCGCCAGCTCACCTATTTCTCGGCCTGGGAAAAAGACAACGACCGCCGCTGCGACCTTGAGGCCGGCATGGCCAAACTGCTTGCGGCCCGCGTGGCTTGGGCAGCAGCCGACAACGCCTTGCAAATCCACGGAGGCAACGGCTTTGCGCTGGAATACCAGATCAGCCGCATTCTCTGTGATGCGCGCATTCTCAACATCTTTGAAGGCGCCGCTGAAATCCAGGCACAGGTGATTGCAAGACGCTTGCTCGGCTAAGCCGGCGCCTCTTCCTCTTTCTGAAAATATCCTGGGGGGTCTGGGGG
>JAHBAM020000116.1 GCA_018500125.2 Roseobacter sp.
CCTCTCTCGTGCTCAGCCCCGCGCCCAAAGTCTCAACCGCCTCGCAATCACCCAGCATCTCAAACACATCAAGCCCGTAACTGCGCACCAGCCGCCGCACCGTGCGCGCCTCAAGAAACGGATAGCGCGCCGCAACCTGCGCCGCCAAAGCCGGCTTGTCCGCAAGCTCAAAGCCGCCCCCCGGCAGCGCCGCCCCTCTTGTCCAGGGGCGGCTGTCTGGCGCAAGCATCGTCACCGCCGCTTCCGCGAGCTTGCGGTAGGTGGTGATCTTTCCGCCGAACACGCTCAGCAGCGGGGCATCGTCCGCTTCAAGGCGCAGCTCATAATCGCGCGTCGCCGCCGAGGCGCTGGCCTGCCCGTCGTCTTGCAAAGGCCGCACGCCCGCGTAGGACCAGACAATATCGGAGGTGGCAATCTTCTTGCGCAGATAAGCGTTCGCAAATGCGATCAAATAGGCTTGCTCTGCCGCAGTGGCCACAGGCGTCTCATCCACAGCGCCATGCTCGGCGTCGGTCGTGCCAATCAAGGTAAACCCCTCTTCATAGGGGATGAGAAAACAGATCCGCCCGTCCTCGCCCTGAAGAAAATAGCATTTGTCGTGGTCATAAAGCTTGGGCACAACAATATGGGATCCGCGCACCAGCCGGATCTGACCACGCATTTCTGTCTTGATCTGGCTCAAGGCCAGCGCCACCCATGGCCCCGCCGCATTGACCAAAGCGCGCGCAAGATGCTGCTCCTGGCGCCCCTGTCGTTCCACAGTGATGCGCCACAGCCCCTCCACGCGCTCTGCCGCAACAAACTGTGTGCGCGTCAGGATACGCGCGCCGCGCTCCGCCGCATCCCGCGCATTCAGGCAGACCAGCCGCGCATCATCGACCCAGACGTCCGAATACTCAAATCCGCGCTCAAAACGCGCCTCAAGTGCTGCGCCTTCCGCCGTGCCCTCAAGCGCCAGAGCCTGCGTTGCGGGCAAGGCCTGACGCCCGCCCATATGATCATAGAAAAACAGCCCCAAACGGATCATCCAGCCGGGCCGCCGCCCCCGCATCCACGGCATCAGCCGCGCCAACAGCTTTGAGGCCGGCGTGTCGCCATCAAACCGCATCTGCCGGCTCAGCGGCAGCACAAACCGCATCGGCCAGCTGATATGGGGCATCATGCCCAACAACACCTCGCGCTCTTTCAGCGCCTCCCGCACAAGGCGGACCTCGAAATACTCCAGATACCGCAGCCCGCCATGAAACAGCTTGGTCGAGGCCGAAGAGGTGCCCGAGGCCAGATCATTCTGCTCGACAAGCGTCACAGACAGCCCGCGCCCGGCCGCGTCACGGGCTATGCCACAGCCGTTCACACCGCCGCCGAGAATAAAGATATCGCTGATTCCGTCTGACATTTTGCGCCCCCCTCACAGCATTTATGGGTGCGCCCGGCCCAAAAGAAAACCGCTCAAACCTCTGACATGGCCCCCATGCCCCTCAAACATCACAAAAAGACACGTCGCGCGGGCCATTTTCGCCATATTTTAGCAAGAGATTTACCCTTATCGGCTTGGGTGTGGGGCAAGAGTTGTGAGGATGATATCTTTGAAAAGCGCACTCCCCTGCCCGCGTCATGCGCGCCTGTTTGAGCTGCTGCGCCAGCAGAATATGGCGCTCGCCACACGCTCAAGGCCACATCAAAGGCCGTGCGAGGCCTCAGACGCCGAGAGGCTGATCCTTCTGGCCGGCAAAACACTGCGGCCCAATGAGAAAGCTAGCCTCTGAAGCCCGTCGCAATAACAAATTTCTCCGAGCTGTCCGAGCGCGAGCTTGGCGGCTTCACATTGACGACTTTGGTGAACTTCTGTTTCAGAAGCTTCTGCAATTCGCCCTCCGCCCCGCCCGCCAGGACTTTGGCCACAAAGGTTCCGCCCTCTTCAAGCACATCAAACGCAAAGTAAGCCGCCGCTTCACAGAGCGAGATAATGCGCAGGTGGTCGGTCTGCTTATGGCCCGAGCTTGACGCCGCCATATCCGACATGACCACATCGGCCTTGCCGCCAAGCCAGTCCTTGACCTGATCGTCCGCGCCCTCGTCCATAAAATCCAGCTGGTGTATGTCACAGCCCACAATTGGCTCAACCACCTGCAAATCCACGCCCAGCAGCGTGCCGACAGGCCCCGCTTTCTCGCCGATCGCGTTGACACGCGGCACAGCCACCTGCAGCCAGCCGCCCGGCGCACAGCCCAGATCAACCACCCGCGCACCGGGCACAAGAAATCCGAACTTGTCATCCAGCTCCATAATCTTGAACGCCGCGCGCCCGCGATAGCCCTCGGCCTGCGCGCGTTTGACATAGGGGTCATTGAGCTGCCGCTGAAGCCAGCGCGTCGAAGAGCTTCGCCGCCCCCGCGCCGTCTTGACCTTGACTTTCAGCTCGCGTTGCCCGCGTCCCGAAGTGTTTTTTCCGTCTGGTTTTTTTGCCATGATCCCGCTCTAGCCTAAAAAAGACCGTCCTCCAAGACGCCATCCGCACTCATCTGCGCATAGAGCAGCCCCTCGCGCAGACCCCGGTCGGCCACGCTGAGCCGGTCCGTCGGCCAACAGCGCAGCAAGGCCTGCAAAATCGCACTGCCCGACATAATCAGCGCTTGCCGGTCCTGCCCGATCCGCGGATCAAGCCTGCGCCCTTCCGGCCCGAGCGCCAGATAATCGCGGATCACCCGGTCGATCTCTTCGGAGCTCATGCGCAACCCGTCTACTTTCGTGCGGTCATAGCGCTTCAGCCCCAAATGGCTTGCCGCGACGGTTGTCACAGTGCCCGAGGTTCCAACAATCTGAAACCGCTCGCGTTGCTGCACGCCTTGATACGGCGTGAAATCGGCGAGATTTTCCTCAAAATACCAGCTCATCAGCGCAAACCGCGCCGCATCATCTTCGACATCGTCAAACTGGTCTTTCAACGTGGCCACACCGAGCGGCACAGAAATCCAGTCCACCACTTTGGCCATCGGCTCATTGCCCTCTTGATGGCTAAAGCCGCGGTGCATCCGCATAATCGCCTTGGCGCGCGCCTTTTTCGGAACCTGAGACAAGTCGATCCAGACAAGCTCGGTCGAGCCTCCGCCAATATCGACCACCAACAGCTGCTCGGTCTTGGGGCTGACCAGAGGCGCGCAGGAAATCACAGCAAGCCGCGCTTCTTCCTCGGCGGGGATGATATCAAGAACCAGCCCTGTCTCGCGCTTGATCTTGGCCAGAAACTCGGCCGAGTTTTCTGCGCGCCGACAGGCCTCTGTCGCCACAAGCCGCATCTTGCGCACTTTGTGACGCTTCAGCTTCTGCTGACAGGTCTTCAGCGCCTGTATCGTGCGCTGCATAGAGCTTCGCGACAGCTTACCCGTGCCCTCAAGGCCAAGGCCAAGTTGCACAGACTTCGAATAGCTGTCTACCACATGAAACTGACTGCCCGACGGTCGGGCAATCAACATACGGCAACTGTTCGTGCCCAGATCCAGCGCCGCATAGAGCGGCCCTGTTTCAGGCGGTTTCGGCGCGGGGCTCTCAACCGTTCTCAGGGGGGCGCCCGCACCTTTGGGACGCTTGGGCGCCATTGTAACGCCCTCCATTTCGTGTTGGGTTCAAACTATGCTGCGCACCGGACTTCTGCAAGGGGTTTCACATATCATACCGGTGTTACAAAGCTTTCACGCCTGCGTCACAGAGACCGCGCAAAAGGCCTGCACGCCCCTTGAGGGCAAAGACCATAGCCATAGCTGCAGGAGCTGCTCCCCCATGACCAAAGATCACACGCTTTCCTTTGATGACTTTGACGAAGTCGTAAACCCGCGCCTTCTTGAGCCGGAGTTTGACCATATCGTCGAACGCGCCCTGTCGCGGCGCGGCTTTATCGGCGGCATTCTTGCGCTTGGCTCGGTCACAGCGCTGACAGGCGGTGTGCTGCCCGCAACCGCCCGCGCCGACGGGTCGCGTTTTGCCTTTGAGGCCATCCCCACCAACACAGCCGATAGCATCACCGTTCCCGCAGGCTTCAAAACAGAGATCGTCGCCCGTTGGGGTGACCCGCTGTTCTCTGATGTCCCCGAATTTGACCCCGCAACACGCGGCACCGCCGCCAGTCAGGCCCGCGCTTTTGGCGACAATACCGACGGCATGGATATCTTCTCTCACGCAGGTCGCACCCTGCTGGTTGTGAACAACGAATACACCAACCGCAGCATCATCTGGGGCGATCGTGGCGAAGCCGGTCCTGACAAAGACGGCATTCTCAAAGGCATGATGGCCCATGGTGTCACCGTGGCCGAGCTTTCCGATGGTGAAAACGGCTGGCAGATGGTCAAAGACAGCCCCTACAACCGCCGCATTACGCCTCAAACCGAAACGATGCTCACAGGCCCCGCCGCCGGTCATGATCTGGTCAAAACAGACGCCGACCCGACAGGCACAAAAGTGCTCGGCACATGGAACAACTGCGGCAATGGCGTCACGCCTTGGGGCACCTATCTGGCCTGCGAAGAAAACTTCAACGGCTATTTCTCCGCCGAAGATGACGCCCATGAGGTGTCAGCCGAGCTGAAGCGCTATGGCATCTCTGCCAAAGACTGGGGCTATCGCTGGGCCGAGGCCGATTCACGCTTTGACGTTGCCAAAAACCCCAACGAGCCAAATCGCGCCGGATATGTCGTCGAAATCGACCCGACCGATGCCACCTCCACCCCGAAAAAGCGCAGCGCACTGGGCCGCATGAAGCATGAAAACGCCGAATGTGTGGTGAACAACGACGGCAGGCTTGTGATCTACATGGGCGACGACGAGCGCGGCGAATTCCTTTATCGCTACGTCTCAGACAACGTCTATGCGCCGGGTGTCGACACAGACGATCTGATGGACAACGGCACGCTTTATGCTGCCAAATTCCACGACACAGGGGCCGGCGAATGGCTCGAGCTGTCCGAAGCTGCCACAGGCATGAGCAAAGCCGAAATCTGTATCCACACCCGCCAAGCCGCCTCCAAAGTCGGCGCAACCACGATGGACCGCCCCGAATGGGTCGCTGCCAATCCCAATGCGCCGGAACTCTACTGTGCGCTGACCAACAACAAAAACCGTGGCATCAAACCAAATGCTGGCGGCGATCTGACGCCTGTTGGCGGGCCAAACCCGCGCGAGGCCAATAAATACGGTCAAATCGTGCGCTGGAAGCCCGATGCGGGCGACCATACTTCCAATGGCTTTGCCTGGGATCTCTATGTTATGGCCGGCAATCCGCAGGTCCACCAAGACACCCGTGCCGGCTCTGACAATCTCTCTGCCGGCAATATGTTCAACTCCCCGGACGGCCTCGCCTTTGACGATGCGGGCCTTCTCTGGATCCAAACCGACGGAAACTACTCCAATGCCGAGGATTTTGCCGGCCACGGCAACAACCAGATGCTCGCGGGCGACCCCGTCACAGGCGAGATCCGCCGCTTCCTTGTCGGCCCCAACGAATGCGAGGTGACGGGGCTGTCTTGGTCTGCGGATCGCCGCACGATGTTTGTCGGGATCCAGCATCCGGGCGAAGACGGCGGCAGCCAATGGCCTGACGGCAACAGCGTGCCCCGCTCCGCCATTATCGCCGTGCGCCGCGAAGACGGCGGCCTCATCGGCTGATCCTCATCAAGACCATGAAGATTTTTCAGGGGCGTCCGAGCGGCGCCCCTGTTCATTTCTGCCGCGAAATCTGCGCAAGGTCGCTCAAATGCGCCGCAAAGTCGAAAACGGGCACTGCGGCGCGCGCTGCGTCCTTTAGACGTGTTGATCAAAGAGGAAAGGGAATCATCCATGCCCGACGTCACAATCGTTTACTGGCGCGACATTCCGGCTCAAGTCATCGTCGGCAAAGGCCGGCGTGGCTCCAAAGCGCCCCTGCCCGAGCGCTTTGAGCAGGCTATTGATCGCGCTGCGATGAAAATCGGCGCAGAAGACAGTGACGCCTATATGGCCGAATGGCGCAAGGCCGAGCCTTTCACTGTGGAGGGAGACCCCGAGGTTATCGCCGCCGCAGAAGCGGCGCGGATCGACGCTGACTACGACAAAGAGCGCATCAAAGCGCTGATCGCAAACGAAGGCTGGGCCTGAGCGCTCATGAACATCAGGGAGGCCATCATGGCACTGCTTAATTTCCGCAAAAAGACGGCTGACACCGCTTCAGCCACGGCCAACCCTGCCCAGTTGGAGGCCTTTCTTCAGGGCTATTCCATAGAGGTCATGCCGCGCACCGCCTCCAAAGTTGAGGATTTTCGCGACATCCTGCCCAAAGGCACACGCGTCTATATTGCCCATATCGAGGGCACGCCGATTGAAGAAATGGTCGAGACAGCCGCACGCATCAACGCCGAGGGTTTTGATGTCATGCCGCACTTCCCGGCCCGCATCATCCACGACGAAGCCATGCTCGCCAACTGGATCGCCATGTATCAAGGCGAAGCCAACGTCACTCAGGCGCTGCTGCTTGCGGGGGGCGTCGACACGCCCCATGGCGCGTTCCATTCCTCGATGCAACTTCTGGAAACCGGCCTCTTTGACAAGGCAGGCTTTACGCGCCTTCACGTTGCCGGCCATCCGGAGGGCAACAAGGACATCGACACCGACGGATCAAACAAAAACGTCGAGGACGCGCTCCAGTGGAAACAGAAATTCTCCGAGCGCACCGAGGCCAAAATGGCCCTTGCGACACAGTTCGCCTTTGAGGCCGGCCCGATCATCGAATGGGCCAACGGGCTAAAAGCCGCCGGCGTCGATATCCCTGTGCATATCGGCATCGCTGGCCCCGCCAAGCTGCAAACGCTGATCAAATTCGCCATTGCCTGTGGCGTTGGCCCCTCCCTCAAAGTGCTTCAGAAGCGCGCGATGGATGTGACCAAGCTGCTTCTGCCTTATGAGCCAACAGAGGTTCTCGCAGAGCTGGCCGCCCACAAAGCGGCCAACCCCGACTTCAACATCGAGCAGGTCCACTTCTTCCCGCTCGGCGGCATCAAAACCAACGCCACATGGGCAACGGAAAACGGCGGCGCTTCCGGCGTTCCTGTCAATGCCGTGGCAAACCAAGCATAAGAAAGCGCTGATATGACCAGAACAATCGTCGAATCCAAAACCAAAACCGCGATCATCGGCTTTGACCAGCCCTTCACAGTGATCGGCGAGCGCATCAACCCCACGGGGCGCAAGGTGCTCAACGAAGAGCTGGAGCGTGGCGACTTTTCCCGCGTTCAGGCCGACGCGCTGGCGCAGGTCGCGGCAGGCGCCACCATCCTTGATATCAACTCGGGCGCTGTCTTCTCGGGCAAAATGGCCGAAGACCCCCGCTATGCAGACAACAACTTCGTTGAGCCAACCTTGATGCGCGAGCTGATCGAAAAAGTGCAAGAAGTCACAGACTCTCCACTGTGCATCGACAGCTCTGTTCCGGGCGCGCTCGAAGCCGGTCTTGCCGCCGCCGAAGGCCGTCCACTGCTGAACTCTGTGACAGGCGAAGAAGAGCGCCTCGAGCAGGTTCTGCCGCTGGTCAAGAAATACAACGTCCCCGTTGTCGCCATCTCCAATGACGACACAGGCATCTCCGAAGACCCCGATGTGCGCTTTGCCGTGGCCAAAAAGATTGTCGAGCGCGCCGCAGACTTTGGCATCCCCGCGCATGACATCGTTGTGGACCCGCTCGTCATGCCGATCGGCGCAATGGGAACAGCCGGCCTTCAGGTCTTCACGCTCGTGCGCCGCTTGCGCGAAGAGCTGGGCGTCAACACAACCTGTGGCGCCTCCAATATCTCCTTTGGCCTGCCAAACCGTCACGGCATCAACAACGCCTTCCTGCCGATGGCCATCACCGCAGGCATGACCTCGGCGATCATGAATCCGGTCGCGATCCCCGTTGGCCCGACCAAAATCGCCGAAAAGCGCGCCGAAGTTGAGGCCTCGGGTCTTGTTCTGCCCGCCGATATGGATGATGAAACCTTCTGCCAGCTCTTTGGCCTTGGCTCAACCAAGCCCCGCGCCGGCAAGGAAATGGAGGCCATCCGCGCCGCCAACTTCCTCACCAACAATGATGATGGTGGCGCGGCCTGGATCAACTTCAACCGCGTCGCCCCCAAAGCAGGCCAGGAAGGCCGCGGCCGCGCGGGCCGCACAGGCGGACGCCGCCGCGGCTAAAGGCTCAGACTTTGCAAAAAACAGCGCTCCGGCTTCCCGCCGGGGCGTTTTTTATGCCAGCTTTTTGGCCCTCACGCGCCCAGCCTACTCGGCACAGGCTACTCGGAACAGGGCCAAGCCGCCACCGCCTGATCAAAAGCCGGATGGCGCATCTCGCTGCCCACGCCCACTCCGTAAGCCGCAGCCAAACCGCCGTTGATCTCTAATACGGCAAGCGCCTTCCCGTTGCTTGAAATAACTGTCTCATCAAGGGGTTGTGCGCGATTATGAATGTGGCTGATCCGCCCCGTTTCATCCACAAACAGCAGATCAAGCTCAATCAGCGTGTTGCGCATCCAGAAGGCCAGCTTGGCAGGCGCCTGAAAGACAAACAACATCCCCGCGCCCCGCGGCAGGCTCTCACGATACATCAGCCCCTTGGCACGTGCGCGCTCCGTATCCGCGATTTCAATTTGAAATTGCGCCGTGCCCCACGGCCCGCGCAGCGCCACCACATCCTCCCGACACTGCGCCGCGAGCGGCCCGGTTGTGAGAGCCAGAAAAGCCAAAAGAGCGGCCACAACAGCCGCTCTTGTGCATTTCAGTCGACACATTAAGTCTAAATTGCGCTTTCCCAAGAGCAAACCTCCGTTGCCATGCGCCCACGCTTGCCATCAATCACTTTGATGGCAACCGCCTCGCCCGGCTGAAGGTCGGCAAAGCCTGAGCGGCGGAGCACTTCGATATGTACAAACACATCATCATCCTTGCCGTAGACATTTGCAAAGCCAAATCCTTTGCTTTTATCAAACCATTTGACCCGTGCGGCTTCGAGAGTGGCCGCCGCGATGATCGCAGGGTCAATATCCTCAAAGTCGGCCAGCGCCGGCTCACCCGTGTTTTCGGGCGGTTCGATCTCAAGCACTTCTGTCGCTTGCACGCCGCGCTCTGTGATCTGCGCACTCAAAGCGATCCGAGCGCCATCGGCGATCGAATTTTGCCCGAAGTTACGCAACACATTGGCGTGCAACAAGATATCCGGTCCGCCTGTATCAGCAACCACGAAGCCAAATCCCTTTACAGGATCAAACCACTTCACGCTGCCGCGAACTAACATTACGTCTTCCACTATCAAAATTTACTTTCCTGTCCGTTTCACTCCGTCCCCAAACCTGTTGTGGCGGCAAACAGTTGATTAATTCAACCAAAAAATCCGATTTTCGGAAAAAAAATGTGAAATAACACGTTAACAATATGACGCTATTTAGCGTCAATCAGCGCTTATCTTAAGGATTCAAACGCAAAATTTCCCACGCCGCCGCAACAGTCTCCCGCCGCCAGCGAAACCGGTCATGGAGCCGAAACGCCCCATCCGCCCAAAACTCTATTTCAAGCGGGGCAATCCGGTATCCGCCCCAAAAGGGTGGCCGGGGAGGATTCGGCCCTTTTTCAGCCGTGATCTTTGCCACCTTGGCCATAAGGCTCGCGCGCGAGCTTAACGGCTGCGACTGATCCGAGGCCCAAGCGCCCAAACGGCTCTTGAGCGAGCGCGACTGATAATAGGCGTCCGCCTGTGGCCCCTCGACCTTGCTGATCAGCCCGCGCACCCGCACCTGACGGCGCAACGACTTCCAATGCAGCACAAAAGCGGCCTTGCCCGCGCCGTCCAGCTCTTGGGCCTTGGCCGAGCCGTAGTTGGTATAAAACACAAAAGCATCCGCCTCGATCTCCTTGAGCAAAACCATGCGGACATTGGGCAATCCGTCCTGATCAACCGTCGACAGCGCAATCGCATTGGGATCGTTCACTTCAGAGGCTTCCGCTTCCCCGAGCCAGCGCTGCGCAATCGCAAAAGGGTCCTCGCCCGCGAAGAGACCTGTTCTGTCTGCCATGGTAATTCCTCTGTCTTTCAAGTCCTGAGACTTGAAGCACCCTAGGCAATCGCCTAAAGACGTCAATAACTCATTAACAAATATTCATCAGGGCGGAGATATGAATGTCTAATCAGCTTTTGGCAGGGAAACGCGGGCTTATTATGGGCCTCGCAAACGACAAGTCGATCGCCTGGGGGATCGCGAAGGCCTGCGCCGATGCGGGCGCCGATCTAGCCTTCTCCTATCAGGGCGAGGCCCTGCTCAAACGGGTCAATCCTCTCGCCGCCCAGCTCGGCTCTTCACTTGTCGTGCCTTGCGATGTGTCTGATGAAGCCTCCATGGACTCGCTCTTTGAGACACTCAAAGCCGAATGGGGGCAGCTTGATTTCGTGGTCCACGCCATCGGATTTTCCGACAAAAACGAGCTGCGTGGCCGCTACGTCGATACCAGCCGCGACAATTTCACCATGACAATGGATATCTCGGTCTATTCCTTTACGGCGATCATGCAGCGCGCCGAAAAGATGATGGCGCCCGGCGGCTCTGCCCTCACCCTGACTTACTACGGCGCCGAGCAGGTGATGCCACATTACAACGTCATGGGCGTCGCCAAAGCCGCGCTGGAAGCCTCGGTCAAATACCTCGCCGAAGACCTCGGCAAAGACGGCATCCGCGTCAATTCGATCTCGGCTGGCCCGATCAAGACCCTGGCCGCCTCCGGGATTGGCGATTTCCGCTATATCCTCAAATGGAACGAGCTCAATTCGCCGCTGCGCCGCAACGTGACAATTGACGATGTCGGCAAATCCGCGCTCTACCTGCTCTCTGACCTCGGCTCAGGCGTGACTGGCGAAAACCTTCACGTTGACGCAGGCTACCATGTCGTCGGCATGAAAGCGGTCGATGCGCCCGATATCGACGTAGTGACCGGCCGCAAAGACTAAGCCATGGAGCTGGGCCACATCATCGCCTTCAACCTGACGCTGCTGGCCGCGATGGCCAGCCCCGGCCCGGCCCTTCTTCTGGCGCTCAAAACCACGCTCACATCCGGCCGCATGGCCGGGATTGTCACAGGTCTGGGCCTGGGCACAATGGCCGCCACATGGACCGCCCTCGCCCTTTTGGGGCTTGAGGGGGTGTTCCGGCTCTTTCCCTGGGCCTATACGCTGCTCAAGACCGGCGGCGCGCTCTACCTGATCTATATCGCTCTCATGATGTGGAAAGAGGCCGCCCGGCCGCTGCCGCCGTCCACCGTCACGCCCCCCAAGCTGCGGCGCGCGTTTTTCACAGGTCTGGCCGTGAATTTGGCCAATCCGAAGTCTGTGATTTTTGCCTCGGCCGTGCTCCTCGTGATCTTCCCCCAAGGCCTCGGCCTGACAGACAAGGCCGCAATCCTGCTCAATCACCTGCTGATCGAATGGGCGCTCTATACGCTCTTTGCCATCGCGCTCTCGACACCGGCGGCCCGCACAGCCTATCTGCGCCTCAAGCCCCTGCTCGACCGCCTCGCGGGCCTCATTCTCGGCGCGCTCGCTCTGCGCCTGCTCATTTCAAAATAACCACACAGACCCACCGACAAAGGAACCGCCGCCATGACAGACCGCCTCCCGCACGAAAAAGGCTTTCACATCTCCTGGGACCAGATTCACCGCGACAGCCGCGCGCTGGCCTGGCGCCTTGATGGCAAAGGCCCCGACAACGGCCAGTGGCGCGCCGTCGTCGCGGTGACACGCGGCGGGATGGCCCCCGCGATGATCGTGGCGCGCGAACTCGACATCCGCACGGTCGATACCATCTCGGTCAAATCCTATCACTCCGGCGGCGGCAAAGCCGACCAGCGCCGCGAAGCCGAAGTCCTCAAAGCGCCCGAAGCCGGCCTGATGGGCGATGGCACAGGCATTCTCGTGGTCGATGACCTCGTGGACAGCGGCAAAACCCTCGAGCTGGTGCGCTCGCTCTACCCCAAGGCCCATTTCGCTTGCGTCTATGCCAAGCCCGAAGGCGAAAAGCAGGCCGATACCTTCATCACCGGGGTGAGCCAGGACACCTGGATTTTCTTCCCCTGGGATATGGCGCTGCAATATGTCGAGCCCTACCGCGGCAAAGACTGACACCTGACTTTTTGGCTTCTGCAGGACGCTCCGCGGGGGATATTTGGAGAAAGAAAAAGGATCACAGACCCCCGGCTTTTTCTTTCTGAAAATATCCCCGCCGGAGGCTCCTGCATCACAACGGGATGCCCGCCATGACACTGCCACGCACCGCAACAACCTTCCCGCCCCCCGTGCAAGAAGCCCGGCGCTGGCTTGATGGGCTGAGTTTTCCTGCCGAACGCCCGCTGATCAACGTCAGCCAGGCCGCGCCCACCGCTCCGCCCCCTGCCGCGCTGCGCGAAGCGATGGCCGAGGCCATCCTGACGGAGCCTGAGGCCCATCTCTACGGCCCGACGCTCGGCCTGCCGGCGCTGCGCGCCGAAGTGGCCCGGCAATGGCGCGCGGGCTATGGCGGCGAGATCGCCGAGGCCGAGGTCGCGATCACATCAGGGTGCAATCAGGCCTTTGCCGCCGCCATCGCCACGCTCTGCGCGGAGGGCGACGAGGTTATTCTGCCAACCCCATGGTATTTCAATCATAAAATGTGGCTTGATATGTCAGCTGTGCGCAGCGTTGCGCTGCCCGCCGGCGCAGGCCTTCTGCCCGATCCCGAAGACGCCCGCGCCCTGATCACGCCGCGCACCCGCGCGATTGCGCTTGTCACGCCCAACAACCCCGCCGGCGTCGAGTATCCCGCAGAGCTTGTCGGCGCCTTCTATGATCTGGCTCAGGAGCACGGCCTCGCTCTCATTGTCGATGAAACCTACCGTGACTTTGACAGCCGCACAGGCGCGCCGCATGATCTCTTCACGCGCCATGGCTGGCAGAGCACGCTGATCCAGCTCTATTCCTTTTCCAAAGCCTACCGTCTCACCGGCCACCGCGTCGGCGCGATCGTGGCGTCACAGGCGCGTCTGGCCGAGGTCGAGAAGTTTCTTGACACGGTCACGATCTGCCCCAACCAGATCGGCCAGCGGGGCGCGCTCTGGGGGATGCAGAACCTGAGCCAATGGCTCGCAGGCGAGCGCGCCGAAATCCTTGCCCGCCGCGCCGCCATTGAGGCCGAGGCCCCGCGCCTCACTGCGCAGGGGTGGCAGCTGCTCGGCCTTGGCGCCTATTTTGCCTATCTGGCGCATCCGTTTGATCTGCGCTCTGATGCGCTTGCCAAGGAGCTGGTGCGCCAGCAAAGCGTGCTGTGCCTTCCGGGCACGATGTTTCGCCCCACGCCGGACGGCGCAGGCGCGCGCGAGCTGCGCATTGCCTTTGCCAATGTCGATGCAGCGGGTGTCAAAACCCTGTTTGACAGGCTGGAAAAGACCCGCGCTTGAGCCTTGCTCCCGCGCGCGCAAACCCTTAGACACTGCCCTCAAGAATTGGGCATGAGGAGAGCGTGATGAGCGCGAGTGGCAAGACAACCAAAACTTTGGTCTGGATCCTGATGGCGATGCTCATCTTGGGCCTCGGCGGCTTCGGAATAACCAACCTTGGTGGCTCCGTGCGCACCATTGGCGCCGTCGGTGACAAAGACATCACAACCCAAAGCTACAGCCGCGCCCTGCGCCAGATGTTGCAGGGCCAGACCTCCGCCACAGGCGGGCCGCTCAGCTTTGCGCAGGCCCAAGCCCAACAGCTTGACCGCCTCGTGCTCTCACAGCTCATCGCCACACGCTCGCTTGACGCCGAAACCGCTGCCCTCGGCCTCTCGGTCGGAGATGCGCGCCTCGGCCGCCAGATTGTGCAAACAGACGCCTTCAAAGGCATCGACGGGGCGTTTAGCCGCGACGATTACCGCTTCCGCCTTCAGCAAATCGGCCTCACAGAGCGCCAGTATGAAGAGATCCTGCGCGAAGAAATGGCCCGCGAGATTGTTCAGACAGCCCTCTTCAGCAACATCCAGCCGACAGCAAGCTATGCCGAGACCTTGCTCGGCTTTCTCGCCGAGGAACGCGATTTTACATGGGCGGTGATCGAGGAAAGCCACCTGACAGCGCCCCTGCCCGAGGCGACCGAGGCCGAACTTGTCGCCTTCCACCGCGACAATGCCCAAAACTACAAAACGCCCTTCCTGCGCAAAATCACCTTTGCCATGCTCACCCCCGAGCAGATGATCGAAACCGTTGAGGTCGATGAGGCAACCCTTCAGCAGCTCTTTACAGAGCGCGCCGCCGAGCTTGACCGCCCCGAGCGCCGGCTCGTCGAGCGGCTCGTCTTCTCCGACCAAACCGAGGCCGAGGCCGCCGCCGAGGCGATCGCTTCAGGCAGTACAAGCTTTGAGGCGGTTGTGAGCGAGCGTGGCCTCGCCCTATCGGACATCGACATGGGAGACATCAGCCGCGCCGAGCTTGACGTCGCGGGCGAGGCCGTCTTTGCCGCCGGATCCGGCGCGGTTGTCGGCCCGCTTCCCACCGATCTGGGACCGGCCCTGTTCCGGATCAACGGCATTCTCGCCGCCGTGGAGACGCAGTTTGACGACGTCATCGAAGAGCTGCGCGATGACTATGCCCAGAGCCGCGCCCGCCGCATGATCGAGAGCGAGCGCGAAGCCTTTGAAGACCTGCTCGCCGCCGGGGCCACGCTGGAGGAGCTGGCCGACGAGACGGTGATGACGCTTGGCACCATCGACTGGCACGAGCGCGCCGAGGCCACACCGGCGGGCTATGCCGCCTTCCGCGAGGCTGCAAGCCGGATCACGCTTGAGGATTTTCCCGAGCTGATCGAGCTGGACGATGGCGGCTTGATCGCCCTGCGCCTTGACGCAGAGGTGCCCGCCGCCGAGCAGCCGCTTTCGGATGTGCGCGCCGAGGTTGTCGCTGACGAGCGCCGCCAGCGGCTCCTTGACGCACTGGAAGACAAAGCCGGCGCGCTGGCCGCAGCACTGGGCGAAGGCCGCGCTTTTGCTGCGCTCGGGGTCACAGAGCGTGTCGAAACCGGCCTGACGCGCGCCGAGTTCATCGCCGATGCGCCCGCCGCGCTCATCGTTGAGGCCTTTGCCCTGACCGCTCAGGGCGAAACAGCCGTTGTGCGGGGTGGGGACAGCGTCGTGCTGTTGCAACTGGATATGATCATTGCGCCCGATCTCTCTGATCCCGAGCTGGCCAGCACCCGCCAGCTTCTGGAAAGCCAGTATGAAAACGATCTGGCCCAGGATATCTATACTCTCTTCGTGAGTGACATTCAGTCACGTATGCCCATCACCCTGGATGAGGCCGCGATCAA
This sequence comes from Roseobacter sp., assembly GCA_018500125.2. Classification (GTDB taxonomy): domain Bacteria; phylum Pseudomonadota; class Alphaproteobacteria; order Rhodobacterales; family Rhodobacteraceae; genus Lentibacter. The sequence goes on from JAHBAM020000116.1 coordinate 15,353, forward strand.
TGCGGTCAACACCCAGTTCTAACCGAAAAGGCAGACCCCGTGGAGCTGACCCCATCTTTCTCACGGTTCGAGCAGGGCTTTTCTGCCGGCGAGAACCAGCTCGTCTATACCCGTCTCGCGGCCGATCTTGATACGCCTGTGTCGCTGATGCTCAAGCTGACCGGCGCGGCCAAAAACGCCTTCATGCTCGAATCGGTCACAGGCGGAGAGGTGCGCGGGCGCTATTCCATCATCGGGTTAAAGCCCGATCTTGTCTGGCAGTGCCACGGCACAGCAAGCCGCCTCAACCGCCAGGCGCGCTTTGATGAAAGCGCCTTTGAAGACCAGTCCGGCGACCCGCTCGCCAATCTGCGCGCGCTGCTCGCCGAAAGCCGTATCACCATGCCAGACGATTTGCCCGCCGCCTCTGCGGGTCTGTTTGGCTATCTCGGCTATGACATGATCCGCCTTGTGGAGCATCTGCCCGATATCCCTGAAGACACCCTCGGTCTGCCCGATGCGGTGCTGTTGCGCCCGACGGTCACAGCCGTTCTGGATGGCGTCAAAGGCGAGGTGATCGTTGTGGCCCCAGCCTGGGCCGGCGAAGGGCTGTCGGCCCGGGCCGCCTATGCGCAGGCCGCCGAGCGGGTGATGGATGCTGTGCGCGATCTGGAGCGCGCCCTGCCCCAACAGGCCCGCGATCTTGGCGAGGCCCAAACCGACGCCGAGCCGCAAAGCAATTTCACCCGCGAGGGCTACAAGGACGCCGTCGAAAAAGCCAAGGACTATATCCGCAAAGGCGATATTTTTCAGGTCGTGCCCAGCCAGCGCTGGTCCCAGCCCTTCCGCCAGCCGCCGTTTGCGCTCTATCGCTCCTTGCGGCGCACAAACCCGTCGCCCTTCATGTTTTATTTCAATTTCGGCGGCTTTCAGGTGATCGGGGCATCGCCCGAAATCCTTGTGCGCGTGTTTGGCAATGAGGTCACAATCCGCCCGATCGCCGGCACACGGCCCCGCGGCGCAACCCCCGAGGAAGACCGCGCCCTCGAAGCCGATCTGCTGGCCGACCAAAAAGAGCTGGCCGAGCACCTCATGCTGCTTGATCTGGGCCGCAATGACACCGCCCGCGTCTCCAAAATCGGCACAGTGCGCCCGACCGAGGAATTCATCATCGAGCGCTACAGCCATGTCATGCACATTGTCTCCAACGTGGTGGGCGAGCTGGCCCCCGAGCATGACGCGCTCTCGGCTCTGCTCTCGGGCTTGCCCGCAGGCACAGTCTCCGGTGCGCCCAAAGTGCGCGCCATGGAGATCATTGACGAACTTGAGCCGGAAAAACGGGGCATCTACGGCGGCGGCGTCGGCTATTTCGCAGCCAATGGCGATATGGATGTCTGCATCGCGCTGCGCACCGCCCTTGTGAAGGATGAAACCCTCTACATCCAAGCCGGCGGCGGCGTGGTCTATGACAGCGATCCCGAGGCCGAATATATGGAAACAGTGCATAAATCAGGCGCAATCCGGCGCGCCGCCGCCGATGCCACCCGCTTCACAGGCAATGGGTGATCCTGCAATGCCCAAATCCGCCGCGCAGCCCTGTGCCATTCCTCTTTCCAGAAATATCCCGGGGAGCGCGAGGGGCTGGCCCCTCGCCCGTGTCCTGTGAGCCGGCTCATCCTGTTCAACAAGCCCTTTGGCGTGCTCAGCCAGTTCACCGACAAAGGCACCCAAGGATCGCCCCGCGCCACGCTCTCGGATTTTATCACCGTCAAAGGCGTCTACCCCGCCGGACGGCTGGATCGCGACAGCGAGGGGCTGTTGCTGCTCACCGATGATGGCCGCCTGCAAGCGCGGCTCTCCAGCCCCAAATTCAAAGAACCCAAAACCTATCTCGTTCAGGTCGAAGGCGTCCCCGATGACGCCTGTCTCTTATACACATCT
>JAHBAM020000125.1 GCA_018500125.2 Roseobacter sp.
AGATGTGTATAAGAGACAGGCTCGGGCCGGGGGGTGCGCCGCCTTCGGCGTCGCTGCGCCGGGGGACGTTGTCCCCCGGACCCCCTAGGATATTTGGGGCCATAAAAAAGCCGGAGACGGGGTCAGTCATCGGCGGCGATCAGGGTTTTGAGGATCGATTTTGCACTGTCTGAGGCCCAGTCGGCCTCGCCGAGCAGCCGGGCGACTTCTGTGCCGTCGCGCGCGATCAGCAGGGTGGCAGGCAGGCCGAGAACGCCCATTTCGCGCGCCATTGCAGAGGTAGCATCGGTGTGCAGGGGCAGGTTTTGGACCCCGATCTCGGCAAAGAAGCGGGCCATGGCGGCGGGGTCGTTTCGGCCTGTGGCGATTGTCAGGACTTCAAAGTCCGGCCCGCCCAGCTCGGACTGAAGGGCGGAGAGCATGGGCATTTCCTTGCGGCAGGGGGCGCACCATGTGGCCCAGAAGTTGAGCAGGACGACTTTGCCTTTGTGTTCGGTGAGCGCGACCGGATCGCCTGTGGCCGTGTGATAGGGCGCTGTGGCCAGCGCGCGGGGGGCGGGGTGCAAGAGGAGTTTTTTCATATCTGCGCTTTGAAGCGCTTGGAGCTGTTGGCGGGTGGTCGCAGACAGCCCGCCTTCGGGCGTTTCAGAGGGGCGCAGCGCGAAAACCGCGCTGATGATTGCGAATGCGGCGAGGGCGGTATAAACCAGCTTGGAGCGAGACATTTTCATCCTTTCGAAGGCATTAAACCCATGAGCAACGACACCTCGAACCAAATGTGGGGCGGCCGCTTTTCGGCTGGCGTAGACGCGATTATGGAGGCGATCAACGCCTCGATCGGGTTTGACCAGCGGATGGCGGCCGAGGACATTGCCGGCTCTCGGGCCCATGCTGCCATGTTGGCGGCCACGGGCATTGTCAGTGATAGCGATGCTGCGGCGATGAGGGAAGGGCTGCTCACGGTCTTGTCAGAGATCGAGGCCGGGACCTTTGAATTTTCCACCCAGCTTGAGGACATCCACATGAATGTGGAGAGCCGTCTCAAGGCGCTGATCGGCGCGCCTGCGGGGCGTTTGCACACGGGGCGCTCGCGCAACGACCAGGTGGCGACCGACTTCAAGCTTTGGGTGCGCGGCCAGATGGATGCGGCCATTGCCGGCATTCGCGCGCTTCAGCTTGCCTTTTTGGGGCAGGCCGAGGCGGGGGCGGATTGGGTTATGCCCGGATTTACGCATTTGCAGACGGCGCAGCCTGTGACATGGGGGCATCACATGATGGCCTATGTCGAGATGCTCGGGCGGGACGCCTCGCGCTTTGAGGATGCGCGCGCCCGGATGAACGAAAGCCCCTTGGGGGCGGCGGCGCTGGCGGGCACCTCCTTTCCGATTGACCGGCATATGACGGCCGAGGCGCTCGGCTTTGCGCGCCCGGCGGCGAATTCGCTCGATGCGGTGAGTGACCGCGACTTTGCGCTCGAGTTTTTGAGTGCGGCGAGCATTTGCGCCATGCACCTGAGCCGCTTTGCCGAGGAGCTGGTGATCTGGTCTTCGGCGCAGTTTCGCTTTGTGCAGCTGTCTGACAGCTTTTCGACCGGCTCAAGCATTATGCCCCAGAAGAAAAATCCGGATGCGGCGGAGCTGATCCGCGCCAAGATCGGGCGGATTTTCGGGGCCAATGTGGCACTGATGATGGTGATGAAGGGGCTGCCTCTGGCCTATTCCAAGGATATGCAGGAAGACAAGGAGCAGGTCTTTGATGCGGCCGACAACCTGATGCTGGCGCTGGCGGCGATGGAGGGGATGGTGCGCGACATGAGCGCCAACCGCGAGAGCCTTGCGGGCGCGGCGGGCAGCGGCTTTTCCACGGCGACCGACCTTGCCGACTGGTGTGTGCGGGTGCTCAATATGCCGTTTCGGGAGGCGCATCATGTGACGGGGAGCCTTGTGGCGCTGGCGGAGGCGAAGGGCTGTGACTTGCCGGATCTGTCGCTTGCCGAGATGCAGAGCGTCGCTGCGGCGATCACCGAGGATGTGTTTAACGTGCTGACGGTCGAGGCGTCTGTTGCGTCGCGCACAAGCTATGGCGGCACGGCACCAAGCGAGGTGCGCAAGCAGATCGCGCGCTGGAAAGAGGCGCTGGCGTGAACCGCCTTTGGCTCGGGCTGGCGCTCTGGGGCACGGTGCATCCGATGTATTATTTTCTGTCCTATATGAAGGCTGAGGGCGTCGGCCTCGCCGGGCTGTCGCGGGCCTGGTATGTCAATGCCTCGACCACCGGCCTGACCTGGGATCTGATCATTGCGGCGCTCAGTCTCACGGTCTGGGTGATCTATGAGGTATCCAAAACCCGCGACGGGCTGCGGCTTCTGGCGATTCCCGCGACGTTTTGTATCGGGGTGAGCTGTGGGTTGCCGCTCTATCTTTATCTGCGCGGGCGGAGGGGATAGGATCCCTGCAAGCTCTTGAAGGAGGTGTGTTGTGGTTCGGTATTTATGTTTGGGGTTGGGTCTTCTGGTCTTGGCGGGCTGTGGCGCTGACGGGGCGCCTATGCGGCCATCAATGGAAAAGAGCGACAGCGCTGCCGCTGGCGGTGTGACCCTGTCAGGCTATGGGACGGTCGGGGTTGTTTATGAGTGAGCCTGCCGGCTCCGTCTGTGCTTGCCCTGTTTGTGGCGGTATCTCTGCGCCCGCGGCTCGGGCGACAGGCCGCTGAACAGGCTTGGCGCGCGCCCGCGTTTGCGCTAGAGCAGGCGCAAGACAGCGAAGGGGCGCGCAATGGACCATTTTCTTTATCAAAACGGCGAACTTCATGCCGAGGATGTGCCGTTGAGCGCGATTGCCGCGGCGGTTGGCACGCCGTTTTACTGCTATTCCACGGCCACTTTGGAGCGTCACTTCCGCCTGTTTGACGAGGCGCTTGAGGGGATGGAGCATCTTGTCTGCTATGCCATGAAAGCGGCCTCCAATCTGGCGATCCTCAAGGTTCTGGCCGATCTGGGCGCAGGGATGGATGTTGTTTCGGGCGGCGAATATGCCCGCGCCAAGGCGGCGGGTGTTCCGGGCGACAAGATCGTTTTTTCCGGCGTTGGCAAGACGCGCGCCGAGATGCGCATGGCGCTTGAGGGCGGCATTCGCCAGTTCAATGTCGAGAGCGAGCCGGAACTGGAGCGGCTGAACGCGGTGGCACTTGAGCTGCGGCTCAAAGCGCCGGTCACGATCCGCGTCAACCCGGACGTAGACGCCAAGACCCATGCCAAGATTGCCACCGGCAAATCCGAAAACAAATTCGGGATCCCGATTGCCAAGGCGCGGGCGGTCTATGCCCATGCGGCGGGCCTCAAGGGGCTTGAGATTGTCGGGATCGATGTTCATATCGGCTCGCAACTCACCGATCTTGCGCCGTTTCGTCTGGCCTATGAGAAGGTCAAGGAGCTGACGCTGGCGCTGCGCGCAGATGGCCATGATATCCGCCGTCTTGATCTTGGAGGCGGGCTTGGCATTCCCTATGAGCGCTCCAATACGGCACCGCCCTTGCCGACAGATTACGGCGCCATGGTGCGCGAGGTTCTGGGCGATCTGGGCTGCGAAATCGAGATCGAACCGGGGCGGCTGATTGCCGGCAATGCGGGGGTTTTGGTGAGTGATGTGGTCTATGTCAAACAGGGTGAGGGGCGGCAGTTTCTCATTCTGGATGCGGCCATGAACGATCTGATCCGCCCGGCGATGTATGATGCCTATCACGATATTGTCCCTGTGGTGGAGCCTGCGGCGGGGGCCGAGCCTGAGGTCTATGATATTGTGGGTCCGGGTTGTGAGAGCGGCGATACCTTTGCCAAGGGGCGCAGCATGGCCGCGATGGGCGAGGGCGATCTTGTCGCGTTTCGCAGTGCCGGAGCTTACGGGGCGGTGATGGCGAGCGAGTATAATTCGCGCCCGCTCATTCCCGAAGTTCTGGTGAAGGGTGATCAATTTGCTGTCATTCGCCCACGTCCGAGCTTGGAAGAGATGCTCGCGCGCGATACCATGCCCGCGTGGCTGTAGCGCTAGGGCGCAACACAGCCGCAGACCCGACGGAGGAGCGGCGTGTCAGAGCAGACCCGAAAGCCTGTGTGGAATGATCTGAAAGGTCCGCTCATGCTGACCTATCTTGGCCTTTGGGCCGAGCGGCTTTGTCTCGGGTTTTGGCCGATCTGGTCGGCGCTTATTTCTGGTTTGGCGTTTGTCTTCTTGGGGTTACACGAGGTGTGGCCGCTTGAGCTGGTGTGGGGCTTTTTTGTTTTGGTGGCCTTGGCTGCGGGAGTCGGGGCTTGGTATGCCTGGCGCAGATTTGCGCTGCCGCGCTATGAAGAGGCTCTCATGCGGATCGACGCGAGCCTTGTCGGGCGGCCCATTCGGGCGGTGCGCGACAGGCAGGCGATCGGCGCGGGAGATGTGGCCTCCGAGGCGCTGTGGCAGGAATACCAGCGCCGTATGATGGCAAAAATTCGCAGCGCGCGCGCGGTTGCGCCCAAGATCCGCCTTGCAGGGGCCGATCCTTTCGGGCTGCGCTATGTCGCGCTGCTGGCGCTGTCGGTCGGGCTGCTGTTTGGCTCGGTCTGGCGGCTGGCCACGGTTGGCGAGATTGCCGGGCCAAGCGGGGCCACAGCCCATGTGGCGATGGGGCCGAGCTGGGAGGGCTGGATCGAGCCGCCGCGCTATACCGGCCTGCCCTCGATCTATCTCAACGAGGCTGCAACGGATGTGCTTGAGCTGCCCAAGGGCAGCGCGGTCACGCTGCGGCTATACGGGGCGGCGGGGGCGCTTACGGTGAGCGAGACGGTTTCGGCGCAGCTTGGCGGTCTTGGCTCTGTTGCGGCGCGCGAACAGCGCTTTGAGATCGTTCAGGATGGTGTGCTTGAGATTGCCGGTCAGGGCGGGCGCAGCTGGGAGATTGTGGCGCGTCCGGATGCGCTGCCGTTTGTTGAGGCCACAGGGCCGGCCGAGACGGCGGCGGGCGGTGTTTTTGCGATGCCGTTTGAGGCGATGGACGATTACGGGATCGCGCGTGGCGAAGCGGTGATCGCGCTGGATATGGCGCGGCTGGAGCGCCGCTACGGGCTGGCTTTGCCGCCCGAGAGCGCCGCGCCGCTCCGGGTTGCGCTGCCGCTGCCTGTGACAGGGGCGCGGGATGACTTTGAAGAGACGCTGATGGAGGATTTCTCGGCCCACCCTTGGGCCAACCTGCCTGTGACGATCACATTGACAGCGCAGGACGAGGCCGGTCAGCAGGGCGCGAGCGATCCTGTCGAGATCAGCCTTGCGGCGCGCAGGTTTTTCAATCCGCTGGCCGCCGCCGTGGTCGAGCTGCGCCGCGATCTGCTCTGGAACCGCGAGAATGCGCCACGGATTGCCCAGCTCTTGCGGGCGATCTCCCATGCGCCGGACGGGCTGTTCCAGCGCGAGACCGATTATCTGCGCTTGCGGATGATTTTGCGGCGGATGGAGACCAAAACGGCCTATGGCGGTTTGGATGACGCGGTGGTGTCCGAGCTTGCGGGCGCGCTCTGGGATCTGGCGCTGGATCTGGAAGACGGCACCCTCTCGGACGCTCTTGAGCGGATGCGGGAGGCGCAAGACAAGCTGGCCGAAGCCCTGCGCAACGGGGCCTCAGAGGAGGAGATTGCCGAGCTGATGCAGGCGCTGCGCGAGGCGACGCAGGACTATATGCAGCAGCTTGCACAGCAAGAGGCGCAAGAGGGCGAGAGCGTGGCAGAGGGCGAGACCATGCAGCTCTCCCAGCAAGACCTGCAAGATATGATGGACCGTATTCAGGAGCTGATGGCGCAGGGCCGAATGGCAGAGGCCGAACAGGCGCTGCGCGAGTTTCAAGAGATGATGGAGACGATGCGCGTGACCCGCAGCCAGCCGGGGCAAGGCGAGGGCCAAGAGGCTATGGAGGGGCTGGCGGAGACATTGCGCGAGCAGCAAGGCCTGTCAGATCAGGCGTTCCGCGACCTTCAGGAGCAGTTCAACCCCAACGCCCGCGCGGGCGAGAGCGGCCAGAACGAAGGCCGCAACGGCGGCGAGGGCCGTGGCGCGGAGCATGAGGGCGCGGGCCAAGGGCAGGGCCGCGCCGGTGCTGGCGAGGAGACGGGTGAGGAGACGGGTGAGGAGACGGGCGACGGGCAGGGTGACGGGCAGGGCGGGGCGCAAGAGCGGTCTTTGGCCGAGCGTCAGCAGGCTTTGCGCGACGCGCTGTCACGTCAGGCCGAGGGGCTGCCCCGCGCGGGCGGCGCGGCGGGAGAGGCGGCGCGTGACGCGCTCGACAAGGCGGGCCGCGCGATGGAGCAGGCCGAAGGGGCGTTGCGCCAGAACGATCTTGCCGAGGCGATCGACCGTCAGGCCGAAGCCATGGAGCAATTGCGCGAGGGGATGGACAATCTGGGCGAGGCATTGGCGCAGGCCAATGAGGGCCAGGAGGGGCAGGACGGGCAAAGCGCCGAAACCGCGGGCCGCCAGAACAGCGATCCCTTGGGGCGCAACCGGCGCGGCTTTTCCGGCGCCGATGACAGTATGGTCGGGGAGGAAGACGTCTATCGCCGTGCGCGCGAACTTCTTGACGAAATCCGCCGCCGCAGTGGCGAAGCCGAGCGCTCCGAGACAGAACGCGGCTATCTAAAGCGGCTGCTCGACCGCTTTTAGCCCGCTTGCGACCCCGTGACTTTGGCTGATGCTTTGATGCAATCGGCCCCGTGACGCCGAAACGGCGCGGGGCGTCACTCGCCCGTAAGAGCTTTGAGCTGGGCATCCAGCCAGAAGCGCGCGCCATTGACGGCCTCGACATAGGCCTCAAGGGCCGGGGCCAGCGCCGGCACAGCCTCGGCCAAGCGGGGCGCGACCACATAGAGCGCAACCAGACCCGCCGCGAGCAGAACCACCGTCAGAAACCCGCGGCCAAAGCCGCCGCTTTGCTCGGTGGCGGCGCGTGAGGCGGCCACTTCTGTCGCGGTCTTGCGGCGCTCGCTGTCTTTGCGCAGCGTCGAGTTGATTTCGTCAATATCGGGCAGAACGCCGCGGCGCGAGCCGCTGGCTGCCATGGCGGCGGCGGCTTTGGCCTCTGTCGGATCTTCGCCGCGCATCCGCGCCTTGCGCTCACTGGCCTCACGCTGCCGGCGGCTCGCCTCATCATCCGGGGGGGTGATTCCAAGCTCGGGTTGCTCTTCGAGCGTATCGGCCTCGCGGGCGCGGGCCGCAGCCTCGCGGGCGGCCTCCTGACGCAGGACATCTGTGACCGAAGGGTCAAGCTCTGTCTCTTATACACATCTGACGCTGCCGACG
>JAHBAM020000150.1 GCA_018500125.2 Roseobacter sp.
CCTTGTCTCAAAGCCCAACCCCTGCCAACTGACGTGCACCAGCCCTCAAAGTGCGGAGCACTGCCATGTTTGAATCCTTCGGTTTTGAAACCCTGACCCCCGTCACAGCCAGCCTCTATCTGGCGCTCGCCCTTGGCGTGGCCTTCGGCGTGCTCGCCGAAATCACCCGCTTCTGCCTGCGCCGCGCCCTTGTGAGTGCGGACAGATCCGAGCGCCGCTCTGCGGGCGGCGTCTGGCTCATGGCCCTCGCCGTGGCCCTCGTGGGCACACAGGCCAGCGTTGCCGCAGGGCTGATCAGCTTTGAGGGCCACAGGCTGCTGGCCTCCGAGCTGCCCGTTCTGGCGATTGTGCTTGGCGGCCTCGCCTTTGGCGCAGGGATGGTGCTCACCCGCGGCTGTGCCTCGCGCCTGGCCGTGCTCTCAGGCTCGGGCAACCTGCGCGCCGCCTTTGTGCTCGTGCTCTTTGCCATCGCCGCCCACGCAACCCTCAAGGGCGTTTTCGCCACGCTCTCCTCGGGTCTGGCCAGCGTCACGCTCCCCTTGGGCACGCTGACATCGCTTGCCGCCCTCCCCGGCGGGGCGCTGCCCTACACGGCGGGCTTGGCGGTGGTTTTTCTCGGCCTTGCCCTGCGCTCGGGCGCGGGCGCGCGCAATCTCGTGCTGGCAGCCCTCATCGGCCTCATCGTGCCCGCCGCATGGGTTGGCACAGGCTATGTGCTCTATGACGAGTTCGACCCGATCCTGGCTGAAAGCCTCAGCCTGACCGCCCCCGCCACGGCCACACTCTTCTGGGGCATCGCCAGCACAGCGATCACGCCGGGCTTTGGCGTCGGGCTTGTCGGCGGCATCCTCGCAGGCGCGGCCGCCTCCGCGCTGCTCTCTGGCCGCTTTCAGTGGCAAAGCTTTGACAGCCCCGCCCAGACAGGCCGCTACGCGCTTGGCGCGCTCCTCATGGGAGTTGGCGGTGTGCTCGCCGGTGGCTGCACGCTCGGCGCGGGCCTCTCGGGCATCCCGACCCTCGGCTTTGCTGCCTTCCTCGCCCTCGCCGCGATCATCCTCGGCGCAAAACTCGCCGCGCGCCTGCTCAGTGAAAGCGGTTCCGAATACGGCGCACGGCCAGCCACACAAGCCCTACAACCGGCAGAGTGACGAGCGCACTCAACATCCCCTTGTCAACGCCCACCAAGGCCTTGCCAAGGGGATAGGCCGCATAGGTCACCAAATTCACAGCATAATAACTGATCGCAACCACAGACAGCCCCTCCACAGTCTGCTGCAACCTCAGCTGTAGATCGGCCCGCTTGTTCATACTCTCAAGCAGCATCGAGTTCTGCGCGCTGCGCTCAACTTCGACCCGCGTTCTCAAAAGCTCGCCGGCGCGCATCGCCCGATCCGCCATCTTGCTCAGACGCGCCCGCGTCGCCGCCACAGTGCGCATCGCCGGATCATAGCGGCGCATCATAAACTCGCCAAAGCTCTGGCGCCCCTCAAAGCGCGTCTCCCGCAAAACAGCAATCCGCTCATGCACCAAAGCCTCATAGGCCTGCGTCGCCCCAAAGCGGAAGGCCGCCGCCGCCGACAACGCCTCAAGCTCGGCAGAGACACTCAACAGCTCGTCAAGCGTTGCCTCCGCCGGCGTTTCCGACAGCGTCATATCCTCCATCAAACCCGACAGCTGGGCATCAAACTTGGCAAGCGGCTTGGCCAGGCTGCGCACCCGCGCAAACCCGAGCATCGAAAGCGTCTTATAGGTTTCGATCTCGCACAAGCGCTGCACAATCCGCCCCGTGCGCTGCGGCCCCGTGCCCTCATTGACGAACACCGCAAAGCGCATATGTCCGGCCGGATCGATGTGAAAATCCCCCGCAATCACTGCGGCCTCGTCCAAGACCTGCGCCACAGCCACACTCTCGGGCACAAACCACTCGGCCAGCGCCGCCTTGATCATCGCCGCAGACGGGCTGGGCGTCACCCGGATCAAAGCGCTCGTCACCCGCTCCATCCCCGAGGCCGCAAGCCAGTCATCGGGAAAAATATCAAAATCCGCCGCATCAAACGCCCGCCCGGACACTCCGGCAAAAAAGGCGGTATAGGTCACAAACTCGGTGTGGCTCTCCCATTTCAGCATATGCCGCCCGATCGCGCCCGAATAATGCGTCGCATCCGGCGCCGGATGGGCCGCGCCATATCGGTCCAGCAAGGCACAGAGATGCGCCAGATCTGCCGCCCGGTCGCGCCCCGCCGCGTCCCGCTTGGGGCGCAAGGCGACAAAAACAGCGCTGGCCGTCGCCGCAAGGCTCGGAAAGGGGCGCGCATGAAGCTCGTTGGCCAGCTCGTATCGCAGCGGGTGGTCTTGCAAAGCCGTCATAGCGCGCTCTCCTGTGTTGCGCGCAGCTTAGCGCCCCCACCGCACAAGTAAATGCGCTTTTTGTCGCAAAATCATAGTGTTAGCGGAATACTTTTGTATACCAAACAAAAAGAGGGCGCCCCGAAAAAGAGCGCCCTCGCCAATTTGTGCGCCGCAAGATCAGTCGATCATCGGCAAAAGCTTATCAAGGCTCGCCTTCGCATCGCCATAAAACATCCGTGTGTTCTCCTTAAAGAACAGCGGATTCTCGATCCCCGAATAGCCCGTGCCCTGCCCGCGCTTGCTGACAAAGACCTGCTTGGCCTTCCAGCACTCCAGAACAGGCATCCCGGCAATCGGGCTGTTGGGGTCTTCCTGCGCCGCAGGGTTCACAATGTCGTTGGAGCCGATCACGATGGCCACATCCGTGCTCGGAAAGTCCTCGTTGATCTCGTCCATCTCCATCACGATGTCATAGGGCACTTTGGCTTCGGCCAAGAGCACGTTCATATGTCCGGGCAGACGCCCCGCAACAGGGTGAATGGCAAAGCGCACGTTCTTGCCCTTGGCGCGCAGCTTGCGCACCAGCTCGGCCACACCCGTCTGCGCCTGCGCAACAGCCATGCCATAGCCGGGAATGATGATCACAGAGTCCGCATCATTGAGCGCCGCGGCCACACCATCGGCCTCAATGGCAATCTGCTCGCCCTCCACAGCCATCTGCTCGCCCGCAGGGCCACCAAATCCGCCAAGGATCACCGAGACAAACGAGCGGTTCATCGCCTTACACATGATATAGCTCAGGATCGCCCCCGAGGAGCCGACAAGCGCGCCCACAACAATCAGCAAGTCGTTCCCAAGGCTGAAGCCGATCGCCGCCGCCGCCCAGCCCGAATAGGAATTGAGCATCGAGACAACCACAGGCATATCCGCGCCGCCGATCCCCATGATCAAGTGATAGCCGATAAACAGGGCCGCAGCCGTCATGATCACAAGCGGCAAAAGAGCGCCGGTGTTGAAATACCAGACCAAAGTCACCAGCGAGAGCACCGCTGCCGCCGCGTTCAGAATATGCCCGCCGGGCAGCTTCTTGGCGGCGCTGTCAACCTTGCCAGCCAGCTTGCCATAAGCAATCACCGAGCCGGTGAAGGTCACAGCCCCGATAAAGACCCCAAGGAAAAGCTCGACCCGCAAGATCGCCACTTCGACACCGCTCTTATGGGCCAAAAGTCCGGCAAAGCCCTCAAGCGCCTCGCGCGCGCCCGGCGCCATCGCCAGAACACGGCCAAGCTCTATATGCGCAATATAGCCGACAAACACCGCCGCCAAACCGACAAGCGAGTGCATCGCCGCCACAAGCTCGGGCATCTGCGTCATTTGCACTTTGGTGGCCAGTTGATAGCCGATGGCCCCGCCCGCCGCGATCATCATGATCGACAAGAGCCAGTAGCCGGCGCCGGGGCCAACCAGCGTTGCCGCAACGGCCAGAGCCATGCCGGCAATGCCATACCAAACCGCGCGTTTGGCGCTTTCCTGCCCCGAAAGGCCGCCCAGCGAGAGGATAAACAAGATGGCGGCAACTACATAAGCCGCTGTTGTGAAACCGAATTCCATGATCACGCCTCCCTTAAGATTTCTGGAACATGGCAAGCATTCGCCGTGTGACGAGGAAGCCCCCGAAGATGTTGATCCCCGTCATAAAGACCGAGGCCGCCGCCAGAAGGACGACAAGAAAAGAGCTGGAGCCAATCTGCATCAGCGCGCCCAGAATGATGATCGAACTGATCGCATTGGTCACAGCCATCAGCGGCGTGTGCAAAGAATGCGCCACCCCCCAGATCACCTGGAAGCCGACAAAAACGGCGAGCACAAAGACGATAAAATGCTGCATGAAGCTCGCTGGCGCGACAAGGCCCACGCCCAGCAAAAGCGCCGCCCCGACCGCCAGAAGCGTCACTTGGGTCTTGGTCTGTTGCTTGAAGGCGGCCACTTCTGCGGCGCGCTTCTCCTCAGCCGTCAGCTCTTTCACCTCGACCTTGGGCTTGGCCGCAATCGCAGCCACCTTGGGGGGCGGCGGCGGGAAGGTGATCTCGCCGGCATGGGCCACGGTCGCGCCGCGGATCACATCGTCTTCCATATTGTGGTTGACCTGCCCGTCCTTCTCGGGCGTCAGATCGGCCATCATATGACGGATGTTTGTGGCATAGAGGTTGGAGGCCTGCGTCGCCATGCGGCTCGGAAAATCGGTATAGCCGATGATCGTCACGCCGTTCTCGGTCACGATCTTCTCGTCCATCACGGTGAGTTTGCAGTTGCCGCCCTTTTCGGCCGCAAGGTCGACAATCACGCTGCCCGCCTTCATCGCCTTGACCATATCTTCGGTCCAAAGCTCGGGCGCCTCACGGTTGGGAATAAGCGCTGTGGTGATCACAATATCAACTTCAGGCGCAAGCTCGCGGAACTTGGCAAGCTGGGCCTCGCGGAACTCGGGGCTGGACACAGCCGCATAGCCGCCTGTCGCCGCGCCGTCTTGCTGGTCTTCCTCAAAATCAAGGTAAACAAACTCCGCGCCCATCGATTCGACCTGCTCGGCCACTTCCGGGCGCACATCAAACGCATAGGTGATCGCACCAAGCGAGGTCGAGGTGCCGATGGCCGCAAGCCCGGCCACGCCGGCCCCCACAACCAGAACCTTCGCAGGCGGCACTTTGCCCGCCGCCGTGATCTGGCCAGTGAAGAAGCGGCCAAAGTTGTTGCCCGCCTCGATAACGGCGCGATAGCCGGCGATATTGGCCATCGAGCTGAGCGCATCCATCTTCTGCGCGCGGCTGATCCGCGGGACCATCTCCATCGCGATCACAGTCGCACCCTTGCTCTTGGCCGTGCTCATGCCCGCGTCGTTCACCGCAGGATTAAAGAATGAAATCAGGGTCTTGCCCGCCTTGAGATATTTCAGCTCCTCGGCTTCGGGCTGGCGCACCTTGGCGATGATATCGGCGTCTTTCCAAAGGGCGGCCGCAGATTTTTTCACGCTCACACCGGCGGCCTTATAGTCGGCGTCCGAATAGCCCGCGCCGGCGCCCGCGCCGGTTTCGATCATGCACTCATACCCGAGCTTTTGCAGGTCAAGCGCCGAGGCAGGTGTCATAGCCACCCGCGCCTCGCCTGCAAACACTTCCTTTGGCGTTCCTATTATCACGTTAGCGTCCCCTCTGGTTTGTCTTCCGTTCCGGCCCGATCGACCGAGAAATATTATTGCGCCGAACTACCGCCCGACTTTTGTAAAACTTCACAGCGAAGTCAATGCCGCGTTGCGGCATTCCCCGCAGTTTCTTCACGCCCTGCCATCAAAGCCATCGGCGCGTCTGCTGTTCATAGGCCCGAAACATTGGCCCAAACGCCCGACGCAGCCGCGCCTCCTCGCCCTCGATAAAGCGCCAGCTGATCAGCCACATGAACACAGGCACAAGCACAAGGCTAGGCCAAGCCCCCAAATAAAGAGCAAACCCCGCCAAAACGAGCGCATCGCCCAGATAGATCGGGTTGCGGCTCAGCCCGAACACACCCCCCGTCACAAGCGCGCTGGCGTCATGGCGCGGCACAATCGTGGTTTTCGCCCGAAACATCTGCACCAAAGCCGCGCCGATCAGCGCCGCCCCCGTCCCGATCCTGTCTCTTATACACATCT
>JAHBAM020000065.1 GCA_018500125.2 Roseobacter sp.
CCCATCCTCGATCTCCTTTGCCTGCTGTGGTTGCGCAACCCTGCCAAAAGTCTACCCTCTCCCGCCCAAAAGAAAACCGCCGCCTCATGTCTGGGGCGGCGGCACTCGTCTTGCTGGATCGCAGATCAGAAGTTCAGCGAAATATCGCGGTGCGTGGAGCTGCAAGACGCCATGTAAAGCGCCGCCTCGCGGCTCAGCCCGTCCTGACTGCGCAGGCCAAGCGTGCTGCGAATGCTCTCCAGATACGCGACAAGCTCGGGTTTCAAAGCTTCCGCCTCCGCCCGCCAGCGCTTCTGCTCTTCAAACTCGGCAACCGCCTCTTCAAACTCGGCAAGCGCCTTGTCACGATCAAACCGCTTGGCACCAAGCGCGCGCCGCGCCTTGCCAAGGGCAGACTTTACATCGCTCGCGCCGGCCACATCGGAGAACCTGTCCTCAAGCGCTTTGACGGCGTCTTGCCCGGCCTCGTCGCCCTTCACAGAGGCCTCGATCTGCCCGCGCAATCCGCGCAAATCGCCTTCCAGCGCGACAAAGCTGTCGTTGGCCTCCAGCGTCGCCAATGCTTCGCTCGCGGCTTCCCATGCGTTGTCCGCATTGCGCTGATAGGTCGAGCGCGCCCGCTGTTCTGTGGTTGTGAGCTTGGCAAACTCGTCATGCACCGGCTTCCATGTCTCGGGTATCTCACCCTCAAGATGCTCGATCGTCGCAAGCATCTCCTCGCGCTTGGCCTCAAGCCTTGCACGGCGGCTGGCCTGATCCTCGCGCTTCATGCGCCCGATTGTAACGCGCAGATCCTCGGCCTCTTCCTCGAGCTTGCGGATCTCTTTTTCAACCTTGCGCACAAGGATCTGCTTTGGCCGATACACAACCGCCGCCTCGTCAATCAGGACTTCCGTGTCAAACGCCTTTTGCAACTGCACAAAAGCTTCAGGCGCCGCGGCAAAGCCAGCCGCAAGGTCTTTGGCCAGCCCTTTTGGAAGCGCCGAAAGATCGATCCCCTGCGCGCGCGCAATGGCTTGCTCGAGCATAGCACCATTGGCCGCCACTTGCTCGCCGACATAGTCTTCAAGACAATACTGAAGCTTCGGGTTGCGCGGCGGTGGCGCGTTTTCCGAAAGGAAAGACACGCGGTTGGGCAGATAGTTCACAAGCGGCGGATACAGCCCGACCACCGCCAGCGCCAAAAGCTGCAGGCTGATGAAGGCAATCACCCCTTTATACATCTGGATGGTCTTCACCGTCGCCGGCGCAACCCCGCGCAAGTAAAACAGCGCAAAGCCAAACGGCGGCGTCAGGAAGCTGGTCTGGATGTTCAGACCGATCATAACACCAAGCCAGACCGCCGTGATATTCGCACTCGGATCCGCCAGCAGGATCGGCGCAACAATCGGGACAACAACCACGGCAATCTCGATAAAGTCGAGAAAGAAGCCGAGAATGAATATCACCAGCATCACAATGATAAACTGCGCCCAGAACCCGCCGGGCAGCGAATTGAGGAACTCGCGCACAAGCTCTTCCCCGCCAAAGGCGCGGAACGCAGAGGTCAGCATCGCCGCCCCCAAGAGAATGATAAAGACAAGCGAGGTCGTCTTTGCGGTTTCCATCATGACGCCGTCAAGCGTTCCATCCGTGCGAAACACCCGCCAGCCGCTCCAGCCAATGGCCACAATCATCAGGACCGAGGCAATAATGCCGAGCGTGATCCCGAGCTGGTCTTGGGCTGTGTCGATCGACTTGATGTTCATTTCGTAGCTGCCAAGCACATAGGCCAGCATAAACAAAGCCACCAATCCAAGAATCGCCGGCACAAAGGTCAGCTTTTTGTTGTCCCCGTCATACAGCCGGTATCCAGCCATCACCATGGCCCCCGCCGCGCCGATCGCGCCGGCTTGGTTGACGGTGGCAACCCCTGTTATGATCGAGCCAAGCACAAGGAAAATCAGGGTCAGTGGCGGAATAAGCGTCAAGGCAACAGTGCCCCAGAAGGCACGGTCAAACTTGCCTTCCACTTTCACAGCCGGCGCCGCCGACGGCTTCAGAAACGCATAAACCAGAATATAAACCATATAGATCAAGACAAGCAGGATGCCGGGCACAAACGCCCCGAGAAACATTTCCCCGGCCGATGTCGAGGACACATCAAAGTTTGACGGCATGGAAAGCTCGCCCGTGGAGGCTTTGTGCAGCGCCTTGCGCGCCGTGCTCGCCTGGTCGGTTGCGCTCGCAAGCTGGTCGGCCAGAATAATCAGAACAATCGAGGGCGGAATGATCTGGCCCAAAGTGCCCGAGGCCGCAATCGTCCCTGTTGCCAGCGACGGAGAGTAGTTATTGCGCAGCATCGCAGGCAGGCTGATCAGACCCATGGCCACAACAGTCGCGCCCACAATCCCCGTGGTCGCCGCCAAAAGCGCGCCTACAAACACAACCGAAATACCAAGCCCGCCCGGCACCGGGCCAAAAAGCTGCGCCATCGTGACAAGCAAATCTTCCGCAATCTTGGAGCGCTGAAGCATGATGCCCATAAAAATGAACAGCGGAATCGCAATCAGCGTATCCCGCTCCACCTCCCAAAACCCCCCGCGCAGGTTTGTCACCCCCGCCGAAAGCCATTGCTGCGGCCCGCCCGTATGGAAAAAGGCACTCGCATCTCCGGAAAAAACCAGCCCCGCAAGGCCCGCAAGGGAGATGGTGATGATCGCAGATCCGGGAAGCGCAAAAGCAACGGGAAAGCCCGAGCCAAGCGCAGCAGCCATAGTGATCAGCAAGACGGCGAGAAAGAATAATTCCATAGGTGTCGCTCCTCAGTGACCGGTGGGTGTGACGAGGCGGTGCCCCGGCTCGTCGCGCTTGTCAGCCACGGATTCAAGAAAATAGCTCACAAACTGGATGAGCATTGTAATAGCGAAAATTCCCAGAAAGGCCGCCATTTGATATTTGATATAAAGGCCCGTCGGGCCGGATTGGGTAATCTCGAGGTTCATCACAGGGGCGTTGATGATCGAGGTCTTGCTGCCAAGACCAATGATAATAATCACCCAGGCCGTCGACATCCCCAGAACGATCGCGCCCCAGGCGTTGACAAAGCCCTTCTTGGTCTTGCCAAACCCCGCATAGAGAACGTCAACCCGCACGTGCCCGTCTTCAAATAAGGTGTAGGCGCTGGCAAAGAGAAACAGCCCCGCATACCAGTAGCGCACCAGATCGCCCATGAAGGCCTGCTCGTAAGAAAACACAAAGCGCGAAATCACGATAAAGAGCATGGCCACAACAATCAGCAGGGCCAGCCAGTGAAACCCGAGGCCGCGGTGCTTGACAGCAATCAGGGCGCCAAGAACCATTAGTGGCAGGTGCACCATCGGGCCAAGAAATTGCGAGCGGCCAATGTTGATGACCATCTCATCGCTCAAGACCCCGTTGAAAAGCCCCTCAACCCGCGCCAGCGCAATAGCCGAATCTGCAAAGCCGATCAAAACGATGATCCAGAAACAGGCCCGCACCAGATAGGCGTTGAACCCGTGAATTTTCATAGCGTCCCAGCGCAGCGCCGTATCCGGCGAGCGCAAAACATAGCCGATCCCTGCCCCCAGCCCCAAAACCGTAACCAGAAGCGGAACCCAGACCAAAGCGCCCGATGTGCCGCTGAAAACATCCGCAAGCGTGGGAAACCCCCAGCCAATGTTCAGAATATTGTTCACAAGGAAGGCGGCCAGAAAGCCGAGCATCCCCCAAGCAAAGGAGCGCGCAAGAAGCGCAGGTGCCCCCCCCGTGCGCGAAAGATCTGCTGCAAAAGCCATTAGCTTATCTGCCTCCCGAAATCAGCTTCCACCTCAAGGGCCAGACGCCCGAAGTTTGCCAAGCTGTAAAACTGTGGTGCCAGTGTGCAGAGCGGGGCCAAAAGGCCCCGCTCAAGTCTCGCTTTCGCTGGCTTAGATAATGTCCAGCACGCGGTTGCGCTGGTTGATGAACGTGCCCTCGAAGTTGGCCATAAATGTGCCATACTCGCGGAGCTTCGCTTGGAAGCTGTCATCAATCCGCGCTGCAAGTTCTGAGTGGGCGCGTGTGTCTTCAAATACTTCCGCAGCCGCTTCGCCCATTGCATCCCAGATGTCGTCGTTGAACGCACGGACCTGAACGCCGTGGTCGTTGACGAGCTTGGTGAGGAACTCACCGTTCTTCGCAATGGCTTCCTCGTGTGAGGCTGCGTGCTCTTCGTTACACGCCGCTTCAATCACAGCTTTCTCATAGTCGCTAAGACCATCCCAGAAGTCTTTGTTCATGCCAAAGGCAAGGCCGCCGCCTGGCTCGTGCATACCGCCCGTGTAGTAGTATTTGGCGGCTTCATAGAACTTCATGAAGTAATCGTTGTATGGACCAACCCACTCTGTCGCTTCGATCGAACCGGAGACGAGGTTTTCATAGATCTGGCTGCCGGGCAGCGAGACGGTTGAGGAGCCCATTTTGGTCAGAACCTGCCCGCCAAGACCTGGCATACGCATTTTCAGACCTTTGAAGTCGTCAGGGCTTTCCATCTCTTTGTTAAACCAGCCGCCGGCTTGCGTGCCGGTCGAGCCACAGGCAAGCGCCTTGAGGCCGTAGCTGCCGGACAGCTCGTCCCAGAGCTCCTGACCGCCACCAAACTTGATCCAAGCATTCCACTCGGGTGTGCTCATGCCAAACGGAACCGATGTGAAGTAAGCAAAGCCGGGGTGCTTGCCTGTCCAGTAATAGTCTGCCGCGATATAGGCTTGGCTGTTGCCCGAGGCAACTTCGTCAAATGAGTCAAATGCACCGACGCGCTCGCCAGCCGCAAAATACTCAACATTGAAAGCACCGTCGCCAAGCTCGGCGATACGTGCCGCAAGGCGTTGGGCTGACGTGCCCAGACCCGGGAAGTCCCGTGGCCAGGTCGAAACGATTGTGAGCTGCTTGCCACCTTGGGCAATAGCTGGCGCGGCCAGAGCCGTTGCTCCGGCGCCAATAGCAGCACCTTTCAGAAATTTACGACGATCCATATTCATCCTCCACGTTCGATATGGTTATGTTTGTTGAACAGTACCGATCTGTGCCGGTTCCCCTCCATACGCAATTACTAAGCAAGTCAGACTAGATTACAACGAAAATTTCTTCTGATTGGTAATATTAGTTTACCAAAATGCCGCACCCCAGGCTCAAAGCGTCTAATTAAAGGGCCATTGCATCATAATTGGTAAAGCTATGTGTTAAAGGCACTTTTTAACGCTGCGGCACGGTCTGCGGCACGGTCTGCGCCACATCGCGAATCATCTTGCGGCAGGCTGCGCCATGGCCCAGGCAAGCTGCTCCGCCGTTTCCACCGCGCAGGGCCGCACCGCGCGCAAGCGTTTGAGCGCCGCCTCGGGCGCTTCCCCCGCCTCGATCATCAGCCGCAGCGCCGCCATGCCGGAGCGCCCGCAGCCCCCCTTACAATGGACAATAACACGCCCGCCCCCGTTCAGCGCGGCCCGCGCCATCTGGCTCACACCAGCCCAGCGGGCCAGCGCGTCAAGCGTCGGGATACCATAATCCGCCACAGGCAAATGCGCCCAGCGCGAGCCGAGCGCCTGAACCTCAAAGCCAAACTGGCCCGCCCCGACGCCCTCAAGCTCGGCCGCCGTCACCATCGTCAGAACAAGGCTGGGCTTGAACTCGCCAAACAAGGCCAGATCGCCCTTCAGATCGCCCCCGCGTCCGGGCAGCGAGGCAATCGCCAAAGTCCCCTCACCCACCGAAAGGGCCGCTATTTCCAACTCAACCATGCCAGCGCCACATCGGGTTTTTGGCGGCCTCTTTTGCGGCCCCGACCGTGCCACGCCTGCTGTCGTCGGCCTGCGCTCGCCGCGCTCGTCTCAACCGCATTCCAAATCCCCCAAGCCCCCAAGTCGCTCCGCTCAACCCAGACTGACGCATTTGCGCCGCCCTGCCAAGCTTTGCCCGCCCTTGCCCAAGATCCAAGACAAACGCTAGACCTTGCGCCCCTGCGCCGCTACCTTGGACCAGCTTCGAATCTGACAAGGCATACAATGAGCGATACTCCACAGACAGGCTATCAGGTTCTCGCGCGCAAATACCGCCCCGAGACTTTTGTCGATCTCGTCGGCCAAGAGGCTATGGTGCGCACGCTCAAAAATGCCTTCGCCGCCGATCGCATCGCGCAGGCCTTCATCATGACAGGCATTCGCGGCACCGGCAAAACCACGACCGCCCGGATCATCGCCAAAGGCATGAACTGTATCGGCCCCGACGGCACAGGCACGCCCACAACCGAGCCTTGCGGCGTTTGCGAGCATTGCGTGGCCATCATGGAAGGCCGTCATGTCGACGTCATGGAGATGGACGCCGCTTCTCGCACAGGCGTCAATGACATCCGCGAAATCATCGACTCTGTCGCCTATCGCGCCGCCTCTGCGCGCTATAAAATCTACATCATCGACGAAGTGCATATGCTCTCCAACAACGCCTTCAATGCGCTGTTGAAAACGCTCGAAGAGCCGCCTGCCCATGTGAAATTCATCTTCGCCACAACAGAGATCCGCAAAGTCCCCGTCACCGTGCTCTCGCGCTGCCAGCGCTTTGATCTGCGCCGCATCGAACCCGAAGACATGATCGCGATGCTGCGCCGCATTGCCGATTCCGAAAGCGCCGAAATAGCCGATGACGCCCTTGCGCTCATCACCCGCGCCGCCGAAGGCTCGGCGCGCGATGCCACCTCCCTGCTCGATCAGGCCATCAGCCACGGCGCCGGCGAAACAACCGCCGATCAGGTCCGCGCCATGCTGGGCCTGGCCGATCGCGGCCGCGTCATGGACCTGTTTGAAATGGTGATGAAAGGCGACGCCGCCGGCGCGCTCACCGAGCTGTCCGCGCAATATGCCGATGGCGCCGATCCGCTTGCCGTTCTGCGCGATCTGGCCGAGCTGACCCATTGGGTCAGCGTGGTCAAAATCACGCCAGACGCCGCCAATGACCCGACGATCGGCCCCGACGAGCGCGCCCGCGGGCAAGGCTATGCCGAGGGCCTGTCGCTGCGCGTTCTGGCGCGGATGTGGCAAATGCTGCTCAAATCCCTGCAAGAGGTCGCCCACGCGCCCAACACGATGATGGCCGCCGAAATGGCCATCATCCGCATGACCCATGTCGCCGATCTGCCCACACCCGACGAGCTGGTCAAAAAGCTCGCCGGGTGTGGGCAGATCGGCGCCATGGGTCCTGCGGATGATGGCCATTCCGGCCGCCCTCATCGGGTGGGGCCCGTGGGGGACCTCTTGCAGGGATTTGAGC
>JAHBAM020000063.1 GCA_018500125.2 Roseobacter sp.
CACCCCGTCCCCGCACCGACCGCCCCGCACCGACCGCCCAAGGCTGACCGCCCGCACGCGCCCGCCCGTCCGCCGTCGGCTTGCTCAGCCCTGCGGAGTGAGGCGTTTGCGCCCGTCTTCCTCAAGCACAAAAACATCTGTACCCTCGATCGCAACGACCGTCAGCGCCCGGCCAAAGCCCGCGCCGCTGTCTATATTGACCCGGTTGCCACGGTGTTCAGGGGCCAAAACAGCGGTATGACCGTGAATGACGAGCCGCTCAAACGGCGCGTCATGGGTGAGAAACGCATCGCGGATCCAGATCAGATCCTCTTCGCTCTGCCATGCCATCGGCAGACCCGGCTGAACCCCGGCATGGACAAAAAGACAGTCGCCCGCCTCGGCATAGAGCGGCAGCCCCGCCAGAAAAGCGCGGTGCTCGTCAGGGACAGCCTCAAGCGCTGCGGCGCGCAGCGCCTCTGCGGCCAGCGTCACATCAACACCATAAGAGGCGAGCGTGTCGCGCCCGCCCAGCTCCGGACTGAGCCATGTATAACTTGGCCGCATCTTCGGATGGGTGATCACCCCGCTGCGCAAGAACTGCTCAAACAGGCGGTCATGGTTGCCCATCAGAACCTGCCAGTTGCGGCCCTGCGCGATCCCCTCCCTCAGCGTTTCAATCACGGCCCGGCTGTCGGGGCCACGATCCACCAGATCTCCCAAAGAAATGACCTTGGCCTCTTGGCCACCATCCAGCTCGATCAGCGCGAGCGCATCCAGCAAAAGCTCGTGCTGGCCGTGAATATCGCCAATGGCATAAATCGTCTCTCTCATGACATCTAGCTAAGCCCGCCCCCCTTCAATGGCAATGATCTTTCACAAAATCACCTTTACACATTCCGCAGATCGAATATATGAGACACACAAAAGGACGCGCCATGACCAGATTTCCCAAAGCGCTTCTGCGCTACCTGCCGATTGTGACTTGGTCGCGGGACTACACCCGCGACACATTTGTCAGCGATGCCGTGGCCGCCGTGATTGTAACGATCATGCTCATCCCCCAGTCGCTGGCCTATGCGCTGCTCGCGGGCCTGCCCGCCGAGATGGGGCTTTATGCCTCGATCCTGCCGCTGGTCGCCTATGCCATCTTCGGCACCAGCCGCGCGCTGGCGGTCGGGCCTGTGGCTGTTGTTTCGCTGATGACAGCGGCCGCGATTGGCAACCTCGGCCTGACCGACCCCGCCGCCATGGCGCTCGCGGCGGGCACGCTGGCCTTTATGTCGGGCGCTATGCTGACTGTCATGGGGGTGATGCGGCTCGGGTTTCTTGCAAATTTTCTGAGCCACCCGGTGATTGCCGGATTTATCACAGCCTCCGGCCTGCTGATTGCAACAAGCCAGCTCAAACACCTGCTCGGCATTGAGGCGCACGGGCATACGCTGCCCCAAATTCTGGCCGCGCTGCTTGCGCATCTGGGAGAGATCAACCCTGCCACGCTGGTGATCGGCGTCAGCGCGACAGCCTTTCTGTTCTGGGTCCGCAAGGGGCTGAAGCCCCTGCTGCTCGGCTTTGGGCTGGCGCCCCGGCTGGCGGACATCGGCGCAAAGGCCGGGCCTGTTGCGGCTGTCGCTGTGACCACAATCGCGGTTTGGGGCTTGGGACTTCAGGACATGGGCGTCAAGATTGTCGGCACGGTTCCGCACGGGCTGCCGCCCCTGACCCTGCCCTCCTTCAGCCCCGCGCTCTGGAGCGATCTGTTTGTCTCGGCCCTGCTGATTTCGGTGATCGGCTTTGTGGAATCGGTCTCGGTGGCCCAGACTCTCGCCGCCAAGAAACGCCAACGCATCGAGCCGGATCAGGAGTTGATCGGCCTTGGCACATCCAATATCGCCGCCGCAGTGTCGGGCGGATACCCTGTCACAGGGGGCTTTGCACGCTCGGTTGTGAACTTTGACGCCGGCGCCGAGACCCCCGCAGCCGGCGGGTTCACCGCCCTCGGGATCCTTCTGGCGGCGCTGTTTCTGACCCCCTTGCTGCATTTTTTGCCCAAAGCCACGCTCGCCGCCACGATCATTGTTGCGGTGTTGAGCCTCGTTGATTTCAGCGTGCTGAAACGGGCCTGGGGCTATTCCAAGGTTGATTTCGCCGCTGTCGCGGCGACCATCTTGCTGACCCTCGGGTTCGGCGTTGAAATCGGTGTCTCCGCCGGCGTACTGATCGCGATCGCGCTACAGCTCTATGCGACCTCGCGCCCGCATATTGCCGAAGTCGGCCTTGTGCCAAACACCCAGCACTTCCGCAACATCCACCGCCACGCTGTCGAGACCTTGCCCCATGTTGTGAGCCTGCGGGTTGACGAGAGCCTCTATTTTGCCAATGCGCGGTTTCTGGAGGATCATGTCAGCGCGCGCGTCGTCTGTGATGCGCCGCTGAGCGATGTGGTGCTGATGTTTTCGGCGGTGAACGAAGTCGATCTGTCGGCGCTTGAGAGCCTTGAGGCGCTGAACCTCAAGCTCAAGGACATGGGCATCCGGCTGCATCTGAGCGAGGTCAAAGGGCCGGTGATGGACCGTTTGAAGCGAAGCCATTTTCTGGCCGACCTGAGCGGGGATATCTATCTGTCCCAGTATGACGCCTGGGTGGCTTTGAAGGGATAATCGGATTTTGCTGCGCAAAATCCGACCCATGCGAGGGGCCAGCCCCTCGCGCTCCCCGCTCTTTTTGCGAGGCTCGGGCGATCATCGATCGCGCGCGTGCTGCACCGGCCCGCTTGGATATTTGGAGCAATAAAAAAGACATGAAAAGGCCCGCGCGGGTGGCGGGCCTTGCATTTTGTCTGATGGATCAGCTGACGTCAAACTCGAGCGGTTTGACCTGCTGGAACATCCCTGTGGCCTTGAGCTTGTCAAGCACGCTCTCTTCTGGCTGGGCATCAAGATAGAGCAGCGCGATGGCTTCGCCGCCCGCCGCAGAGCGGCCCAGTGTAAAGTTGGCGATATTGACGCCGCTCTCGCCCATGGTCTGGCCCAATGTGCCGATGATGCCGGGGATGTCATCATTGGTTGTGTAGAGCATATGACGGCCCACTTCGGCGTCGATGTTGATCCCTTTGATCTGGATGAAGCGCGGCTTGCCATCGGAGAAGACTGTGCCGCCGATCGAGCGCTCGCGCTTGTCTGTGACCACGGTCACTTTGACATAGCCATCAAACACGCCGGACTTGTCCTGACTTGTTGTCGAGATTTTGACGCCGCGTTCCTTGGCGATCACCGGAGCGGAGACCATGTTCACATCGGGGGTCACGGTTTTCATGATCCCTGCGACAACCGCGCAGTTGAGCGCTTCGAGGTTCATCTCGGAGGCCGCGCCGTCATAGAGGATGTTGATGGCTTTGATCGGCTCGTCTGTCAGCTGGCCGATGAAGTTTCCGAGGTGGCCGGAAAGGGAAATCCACGGCCCCATGACCTTGGCTTCTTCTGCTGTCACGCTGGGCATATTGAGGGCGTTTTCGACGGCCCCGGTGAGCAGGTAGTTTGACATCTGCTCGGCCACTTGCAGCGCCACGTTTTCCTGCGCCTCTGTGGTGGCGGCGCCAAGGTGTGGCGTGCAGACCACATTGGGCAGGCCAAAGAGCGGGTTTTCTGTGGCCGGCTCTTGGGAGAAGACATCAAAGGCCGCGCCGGCAACATGGCCAGACTTGAGCGCTTCGGCCAGCGCCTCCTCGTCCACCAATCCGCCGCGCGCGCAGTTGATGATGCGCACGCCCTTTTTGGTTTTGGCGATATTTTCTCGGCTCAGGATATTTTTTGTCTGCTCGGTGAGGGGCACATGAAGCGTGATGAAATCGGCGCGCGCCAGAAGCTCGTCAAGCTCGACTTTCTCGACTTGCATCTTCTCGGCCTTCTCCGCCGAGAGGAAGGGGTCATAGGCCACAACCTTCATGCGCAGGCCGCGGGCGCGGTCACACACGATCCCGCCGATGTTGCCTGCACCGATGACGCCAAGCGTCTTGTTGGTCAGCTCGACGCCCATGAACTTCGATTTTTCCCATTTGCCCGCATGGGTGCTGGCCGAGGCTTCAGGAATCTGGCGCGCCACGGCAAACATCATGGCAATCGCGTGTTCGGCTGTTGTGATCATATTGCCAAAGGGCGTGTTCATCACGATCACGCCTTTCTTGGAGGCGGCGTCCTTGTCGATATTGTCGGTGCCGATGCCGGCGCGGGCGATGACTTTGAGCTTGTCGGCGGCGGCGAGGATGGTCGGGGTGACTTTGGTGGCCGAGCGGATCGCAAGGCCGTCATAGTCGCCAATCGCGGCGGCGAGCGCCTCTTTGTCCTTGCCAAGCTCGGGGCGGAAATCCACCTCGATGCCCCGGTCGCGGAAAATCTGGACAGCGGTTTCGCTGAGTTTGTCGGAAACGAGAACTTTGGGAGCCATTTTGAGCGTCCTTCAAATAGGAGAATGTCGGGGGAAGGTGCGCAGTAAATGCGCACCCTACGATTATGCGTTGAGTTCGGCCTCAAAGGCCCAAGCGAGCCAGGGCAGAAGCGCTTCAATGTCGGTCGTTTCGACCGTGCCGCCACACCAGATGCGCAGGCCAGCCGGCGCATCGCGGTAGGCGCCAATGTCATAGGCGACACCCTCGGCCTCAAGGCGCTTGGCCACAGCCTTGGCAAAGGCTGCGCCATCGGTGATGCGCGCATCGGTGAACTTGAGGCACACCGAGGTGTTGGAGCGCGTGGCCGGGTCAGAGGCGAGGTTGTCGATCCAACCGTTGGCGGCGCAGAAATCAAACACCGCCTGCGCATTGGCATCGGCCCGCGCGATCAGCCCCTGAAGGCCGCCTTCCGAGCGCGCCCAAGCCAGAGCGTGCAAGTAATCTTCCACCGCCAGCATGGAGGGTGTGTTGATGGTCTCGCCACGGAAGATTCCGTCGATCAGCTTGCCGCCTTTGGTGAGGCGGAAAATCTTGGGCAGGGGCCATGCGGGCGTATAGCTTTCAAGGCGCTCCACAGCGCGGGGGCTGAGGATCAGCATTCCGTGAGCCGCTTCGCCGCCAAGCACTTTCTGCCAGGAGAAGGTTGTCACATCGAGCTTGTCCCAAGGCAAATCCTGCGCGAAAGCGGCTGATGTCGCGTCGCAAATCGTCAGGCCGGCGCGGGCATCGGGGATCATATCGCCTGAAGGCATCCGCACGCCCGAAGTTGTGCCGTTCCATGTGAAGACCACATCACTGTCATAATCAAGCGCCGCCATATCGACGATCTCGCCGTAGTCGGCTGTCTTGACGGTTGCGTCGAGCTTGAGCTGTTTCACAACATCCGTGACCCAGCCTGCGCCGAAGCTTTCCCAGGCGGTCATGGTCACAGGGCGCGCGCCCAAGAGGCTCCACATCGCCATCTCCACAGCCCCCGTGTCAGAGGCGGGCACGATCCCGATCAGGTAGTCCGCCGGGACGCCGAGCAGATCGCGGGTCTCTTCAATCGCGGCTTTGAGCTTGTCTTTGCCTACAGCAGCACGGTGGCTGCGGCCCAGAGGCGCGCTGTCCAGCTGTTGCAAAGTGAATGAGGGGTATTTGGCACAGGGGCCAGAAGAAAAGCGCGGATTGGCCGGCCGCACTGCCGGTTTTGAAATATCAGTCATGATACCCTTCCAGATATAAGCCCCTCGTTAGGGAGGGGTGTCCTGCTACCCGAGCTAAAGCGCGCCGCCCCCTTTCGCAAGCGCAGAAATGACGC
>JAHBAM020000114.1 GCA_018500125.2 Roseobacter sp.
AAAGAGCAGCACAAACTGCTCTTCCAGATCGTAAATATCGCGCGCCGCCAGCTCCTCCACCAACGGGCGCAACCCCCGACGCATGGCCGCCGTCAGCCGCGTGTCCGAGGCCAGAACAGCGCTGATTTCAGGCATCGCCGCTTGCAGCTCACGGGTGGGGTAACTCAAGATCAAGGACAGGGCTTTGAGAGAACGGTCCATATTACAGCGCCTCCGTTGGCATTTTCAGGGGTCTCTTCTTGCCGCCAAACAGCGATCCCTTGGATATCCCTGTGGAGCAGCCGTTGCTGTCGGTAAATCCGCAGCCGCCCTTGAGGTCATAGGCTTCCTCGACTTGCTCGCGGTGCGTCGTCGGGATCACAAAGCGATCCTCATAATCCGCCAGCGCCATGATCTTATACATCTCCTCAATGGTGCGCCCGCTGAGGCCAACGCGCTCGGCGATCCCCTCGTCAATCACACCATCGACGCTCTTTGAGCGCATATACGAGCGCATCGCCAACATCCGTTCCAGCGCCGTGACAACAGGGGCTTCCTCGCCCGCTGTCAGCATATTGGCGAGATATCGCACAGGAATACGCAGCGTCTTCACATCGGGCATACCGTCCCGAGAGCTGATCGCCCCCGCCTCGGCTGCGTTCTGGATCGGGCTGAGCGGCGGGATATACCAAACCATAGGCAGCGTGCGATACTCGGGGTGCAGCGGGAAGGCCACTTTCCACTCCATCGCCATCTTCCAGATCGGGCTGTCCTTGGCCGATTTGATCCAGTCTTCAGGGATACCGTCCCGGCGCGCCGCCGCAATGACCTCAGGATCGCTCGGATCCAGAAAAACACCAAGCTGCGCATCATAGAGAGCCTGCGGGTCCGCCATATTGGCCGCCGTCTCGATCTTGTCCGCATCATAGAGCATGACGCCCAGATACCGGATACGCCCGACGCAGGTTTCCGAACACACCGTCGGATTGCCACTCTCGATCCGGGGGTAACACAGCGTGCATTTCTCCGATTTGCCGCTTTCCCAGTTGTAATAGATCTTCTTGTAAGGACAGCCCGACACACACATCCGCCAACCGCGACATTTCTCCTGATCAATCAGGACAATCCCGTCTTCCTCGCGCTTGTAAATCGCGCCAGAGGGGCAGGAAGAGGCGCAGGCCGGGTTGAGGCAATGCTCGCACAGGCGCGGGAGATACATCATAAAGGTGTTCTCGTATTCGCCATACATCTGCTTTTGAATGCCCTCAAAGTTGTAATCCTGCGAGCGTTTGGAGAATTCGCCGCCGAGGATTTCTTCCCAGTTCGGCCCCTTCTCGATCTTCTCGATCCGCTCGCCGGTGATTTTGGAGCGTGGCCGCGCGGTCGGAAAGGCCTCCATCTCGGGGGCAGATTTCAGGTGGTCATAGTCAAAATCAAACGGCTCGTAATAGTCGTCGATTTCGGGCATCGCAGGGTTGGCAAAGATATTGGACAAAATCCGCCACTTCGCGCCCTGCTTGGGCTGAAGCTTGCCCGCTTTGGTGCGCTCCCAGCCGCCCTTCCAGCGGCTCTGGTTTTCCCAGTCGGTCGGATAGCCTGTTCCGGGCTTTGTCTCGACGTTGTTAAACCAGGCATATTCGACGCCCTCGCGGCTCGTCCATACGTTCTTGCAAGTGACAGAGCAGGTATGACACCCGATACATTTATCGAGGTTCAGCACCATGCCGATTTGAGCACGAACTTTCATTCTGCGGCCTCCTTATTTTTTGGATTCCATGCTTTTTCAGCATCAAGCCAATCGACCTTTTTCATTTTCCGGATAACAACAAACTCGTCGCGGTTGCTGCCGACGGTTCCATAGTAGTTGAAGCCATAAGACTGATGCGCATAGCCCCCGATCATATGGGTCGGCTTGAGCGTCGCACGGGTCACAGAGTTGTGGATACCGCCGCGGTGGCCGGTTTTTTCCGAGCCGGGCGTGTTCACGATTTTCTCCTGTGCATGATACATAAAGGTCGAGCCTTCCTTGATCCGCTGGGAGACAACCGCCCGCGCCGTCAGCGCGCCATTGGTGTTATACACCTCGATCCAGTCGTTATCGACGATCCCCGCCGATTTGGCGTCCACTTCCGATATCCAGACAACAGGCCCGCCACGGTTGAGCGTGAGCATCAGGAGATTGTCGGTATAGGTCGAGTGGATCCCCCATTTCTGGTGGGGCGTGATAAAGTTCAGAACCAGCGTGTCACCCTTATCCTGCACATCCGCCGTGATGGTCTTTAGGTCGACCGGAGGGCGATACGACATAAAGCCCTCGCCAAACGCCCGCATCCAAAGATGGTCTTGATAGAGCTGTTGCCGCCCGGTCAAAGTCCGCCACGGGATCAGCTCGTGAACATTGGTATAGCCCGCATTATAGCTCACCTTCTCGCTTTCAATCCCCGACCATGTGGGGCTGGAAATGATCTTGCGAGGCTGTGCGGCAATGTCATGAAAGCGGATTTTGGTGTGATGCTCGCCCTCGGCCAGATGGGCGTGCTCGCGCCCGGTGGCCTTTTCGAGCGCCTCCCAGGCCTTGACGGCCACTTCGCCGTTGGTCTCCGGCGCCAGCATCAGGATCACCTCACAGGCGTCGATCGCCGTGTCGATCTTGGGCCGCCCGGCGGCCGCACCCTCAAGCTGCACACCGTTGAGCGCCGACAGGTTGTCGATCTCGTCCTGCGTGTTCCAGCTGATGCCCTTACCGCCGTTGCCGAGGCTGTCCAGAAGCGGGCCAAGCGCTGTGAACCGGTCATAGATCGCGGTATAGTCGCGCTCCACCGCCACAAAGGCCGGGGCGGTCTTTCCGGGGATCAGATCGCATTCGCCCTTTTTCCAGTCCAGAACCTGATCCTGGGCAATCTCGGCCGGCGTGTCATGCAGGATCGGCAGCGCGACGATGTCGACTTCCTTCTCCAGATAGCCCGGCGTGATCTCCTGAAACTTCTTGGCAATCGCCTTGAAGATTTCCCAGTCCGATTTGCTGTCATAAGCCGGATCAACCGCCGCCTGAAGCGGGTGGATGAACGGGTGCATATCAGAGGTGTTCATATCGTCTTTCTCATACCAGCTCGCTGTCGGCAGAACGATGTCGGAGTAAACGCAAGTGGTGCTCATACGGAAATCGATGGTCACCAGCAGGTCGAGCTTGCCGCGGGGCGCGTCCTTGTGCCACTTCGCTTCTTTCGGAAGCTGCGCCCCCTCCTCGCCCAGATCCTTGCCCATCACGCCATTGTCCGTGCCAAGCAGATGCTTGAGGAAATACTCATGCCCCTTGCCGCTCGATCCCAAGAGATTGGAGCGCCACACAAACAGGTTGCGCGGCCAGTTGGCGGGGTTGTCAGGGTCTTCGCATGACATTTCCAGCGCGCCGGATTTGAGGTTCTGCGCCACATAAGCCGGAATCTCCTGGCCCGCCGCCTGCGCCGCCTTGGCAACGTCAAGCGGGTTGGTCTTGAGCTGCGGAGCCGAGGGCAGCCAGCCCATCCGCTCGGCGCGGATGTTATAGTCAATCAGGTTGATGTCCCAGTCGCCCTCGGGCGCGGTCGGCGACAGGATTTCCTTGGCCTCCAGCGTCTCATAACGCCACTGGTCGGTATGGGCATACCACGCCGAGGTCGAGTTCATGTGCCGTGGCGGGCGGGTCCAGTCGAGCGCAAAGGCAAGCGGTTGCCAGCCGGTCTGCGGGCGCAGCTTTTCCTGCCCCACATAATGCGCCCAGCCGCCACCCGACTGGCCGACACAACCGCACATGACGAGCATATTGATCACACCACGATAGTTCATATCCATATGGAACCAGTGGTTCATGGCCGCGCCGATGATGATCATGGACTTGCCGTTTGTCTTCTCGGCATTGTCGGCAAATTCGCGTGCCACATGGATAATCTTATCCGCCGGCACCCCTGTGATCTTCTCGGCCCACGCCGGGGTTCCCGGCATCTCGTCGGCATAATCAGCGGTGACCCAATCGCCGCCAAGCCCGCGGTCAAGCCCGTAGTTGGCGCAGAACAGATCAAACACCGTCGCCACAGTGACCTTGCCGGCCTTGGTCTTGACGGTTTTGACAGGAATATTGCGTGTCAAAATATCAGGGTGGCTGGCATCGGTCGCAAACTGCCCGTAAGCCTCGCCGCCAAAGTAAGGGAAATCCACGCCGACAACGGCGTCATGATCTTCCTCAAGCACAAAGCTCATCTTGAGATGTGTCTCGGCCGAACTGGCCTTCTCCTCGAGGTTCCACTCCCCGTCTTCGCCCCAGCGGTAGCCAACAGACCCGTTGGGCGCAACAAAGCCCTTGGACAGCTCGTCATAGGCGACAGTCTTCCACTCGGGGTTGTTCTTTTCTCCGAGCTTGCCATCCAGATCATCCGCCCGCAGGAAGCGGCCCGGCACAAGTTTGCCGTCTTTTTCCTCGAGCTTCACAAGCATGGGGAAGTCGGAGTATTTGCGGGTATACTCTTCAAAATACTCGGTCTGGCGATCAAGATGGAACTCGCGCAGGATCACATGGCCAAAGGCCATCGCCAGCGCCGCATCGGTGCCCTGCTTGGCATTGAGCCAAACATCGCCAAATTTCGCCGCTTCCGAGTAATCAGGACAAATCACAGCCGATTTCGTGCCCTTATAGCGCACCTCGGTATAAAAATGCGCATCCGGCGTGCGGGTCTGCGGCACATTGGAGCCCCAAAGCAGCAAATACCCCGAGTTATACCAATCCGCGCTCTCCGGCACGTCTGTCTGCTCGCCCCATGTCATCGGGCTGGCCGGCGGCAGATCGCAATACCAGTCGTAAAACGACATACATACGCCACCCATCAGGCTCAGATACCGCGAGCCGGCCGCATAAGACACCATCGACATCGCCGGGATCGGCGAGAAGCCGAACACACGGTCAGGCCCGTAGGTCTTGGCCGTATAGGCGTTTGCGGCGGCAGTGATTTCTGTGGCCTCGTCCCATGTGGCGCGCACAAAGCCGCCCTTGCCGCGCGTTTCCACATAAGAGGCCCGCAAGATCGGATCGGCCTGCAATTTGCTCCAGGCTTGGATCGGCTCCATGGTTTCGCGCATCTTGCGCCAGATTTTCATGAGCCGCCCGCGCACCAGCGGGTTTTTCACGCGGTTGGCAGAATAAAGATACCAGCTATAGCTCGCGCCGCGGGCACAGCCGCGTGGCTCGTGGTTGGGCAGGTCGGGCCGCGTGCGCGGATAATCCGTTTGCTGGGTCTCCCAGGTGACAATCCCTGACTTGACATAGATTTTCCAGCTACAGGAGCCTGTGCAGTTCACCCCATGGGTCGAGCGCACAACCTTGTCGTGCCGCCAGCGGTTTCTGTAGGTGTCTTCCCAATCGCGGCTCTCACGGGTCACCTGCCCGTGGCCGTTGGAAAATTGCTCCAGTTCCTTGGACTGAAGGAAGTTCAATCTGTCGAGCAGGTGGCTCATTTTGTTTCTCCTGAATGAGGGGTCCCGCGCCGCCGCAGCGGCACGGAAGACTGTTGGAAGATCAGCAGGGAACAGGCGCAGACTTGCGCGCATAATAGATCCAGCAGATCACAGCGCAGATCGCATAAAAGATCAGAAAGCCCCAAAGCGCCGCCGCAGGCCCGCCTGTCATGGCGATGGATGTGCCGTAACTCTTGGGAATGAAAAACGCCCCGTAAGCCGCAATCGCGGAGGTGAAGGCGATGATCGCCGCGCTTTCCATTTCGGTTTGCTTCTGGAGCGCCCCCGCATCAAGCGCAGGCATAAGGCGCGGCACTTCCTGTTTCATGATCGAAGGGATCATCTGGAAGGTCGAGGCATTGCCCACACCGGTCAAAAAGAACAGCGCCATAAAGCAGGCAAAGAAGCCCCAGAAGTTTCCGACAGTGTCCCCCAATGGCAGGAACTGTAGCACGCCATAAACCGCGACAATCATGCCAAGGAAGGTCCAGAACGTCACACGCCCGCCGCCAAACTTGTCCGAGATCCAGCCGGTTGCCGCGCGGCTGAGCGCGCCCACAAGCGGACCGAGGAACGCATATTGCAGCACATCAACTTCCGGAAACTGGGTCTTCATTAGAAGCGGAAAGCCCGCGGCATAGCCGATAAAGCTGCCAAATGTGCCGGTGTATAGAATACACATAATCCAGTTGTGCTTGCGGCTGAAGATAACCGACTGGCTGCTGAATGACGATTTCGCATCGGCAATGTCATTCATGCCAAACCAGGCCGCAATCGCGCTGATCGCGAGGAAGGGAACCCAGATAAAACCTGCATTCTGGACAAAGAGCTGCGCGCCATCGCTGAGCTGTTGAGGCTCTCCGCCGATCGCGCCAAACACGCCCATTGTGATAACGACAGGCACAACAAACTGCATGACCGACACACCCAGATTGCCCAGACCCGCGTTGAGAGCCAGCGCATTGCCCTTGGTTTTCTTGGGGAAGAAATAGGCGATATTGGCCATCGACGAGGCAAAGTTACCGCCGCCAAAACCACACATCAGCGCGAGCATCAGGAAGGTAAAATAGCTTGTCTGCGGATTTTGAACCGCAAAGCCAATGCCCAGCGCCGGCAAAAGCAGCGAGGCGGTCGATATTGCAGTCCATTTTCGACCGCCAAAAATCGGAACCATAAAGCTGTAAAAAATCCGCAGCGTTGCGCCGGACAGCCCCGGCAAAGCCGCAAGCCAGAACCGTTCGCCCACCGAGAAGTTAAACCCGATCGCAGGCATCTTGGCCACAACCACCGACCACACCATCCAGACCGAAAAGGCCAGAAGCAGGTTGGGGATCGAAATCCAGAGGTTGCGTGTGGCAATACGCTTGCCTTCACTCTCCCAAAACTGAGGGTCTTCAGGGCGCCAGTCGGTCAGCAGATGTCCGCTGTTGACTGAATGTGATGTTGTGCTCGCCATTGGTGGGGTCCTCCCGTGGTGGCGGATTTAGGAACAGCGGGCCGCTCATCAGCCCGCCAGGGGTTTGTCAGGGTCAGGCGGGTTGCTCGCCTTTGCGCGCAATCGCCGCGATCCCTTCGTCAAGCTCGGCATTGGCACGCGCCGCCCGCTTTCTCAGGGTCTCGATATTGGCCGCGGCAAAATTGGCGCGCTCCTCGTCTTCCTGCTTGCTGGAGAAGCGGACAAAAAACGCGAGGAAAGAGGCGCAGGTAACAACGATCCCGAGGATGAAAAACGCTTGGGACCAGTCGATCACGTTCTTGAAGAGAAAGCCCGCAAGCACCGCGCCCGCATTGCCGCCCGCGCCCACAACACCTGCCACCGCGCCCAGCGCTTTCTTGTTGATAAAGGGCACAACCGAATAGGTCGCCCCTTCCGCCATCTGGGTGAAGAGTGAGAACACAATCAGCGCCGGCAAGGCCAGAAACAACACGTGCATCTGACTGAAGACCATGAGCGCACAGCCCTCAAAGAAGATACAGACAAAGAGCCAGAAGCTGCGCCCCTTCAGGCCCCAGAGCGCGCCGAAATTGTCGCCAAAGAGTCCGCCCAAGGTGCGGGCAAAAAGATTCATCAGGCCAAAAGACGCCGCCACAAATCCCGCCGCCACAAGGCTGAGGTCAAAGTAGTCCATGAAGTAGAGCGCGGCGACGTTGTTCACCGTCAGCTCGATGCCAAAACAGGCGCCATAAATCACAAAGAGCACCCAGACCCGCGGGTCTTTCAACGCGTTCATATAGTTGCCGGTGACTTTTTTCTTCTCTTCCATCTTGCCAGCCGCGCGCAGCGCGTCAAAGTTGCCGTCAGGCGCGTCTTGGGTGAGGAAATAATAGCCAATCCCGGTGAGGAAGATGATCACCCCGACCACAACCATAGACAGCCGCCAGCCCACAGCCTCAGAAAAGCCGAAGCCGACGACCATA
>JAHBAM020000194.1 GCA_018500125.2 Roseobacter sp.
GCGAAAAAACGGCCCGACCCAAAGCCCGCGCGCCCCCGCCGAAGGCGCATAATGAAACGTCATCAAAGGAAAGACGAGCCAAAGCGCCGGCATCTTGAGCAAATCCATCAGCGAGGCTTTCACATCCGACTGCACAGCCTGCGGATCGCGCACAACAAAAAACAGCCCCAAAGCCGTGAGCACACTCACAGCCGCCGTGCCCCAGACAACAGCCCGCCAGCCAAACGCCTCAACCGCCAATGTGGTCGGCAAAGCCGAGGCCAGATTGCCCACCGAACCAACCCCCAGAACAACCGCCGCCAAAGTGGCAAAAACAGCCGCAGGGTAGCTGCGCGCAAAAATATAGTATGACGCCATCAAAACAGGCGAACACCCGACCCCGATCAAAAGCATCGCAATCGAAATATGCACAGGCGCAGTCGCCAGAGCAAACACAGCCGCGCCGCCCCCGCCCCCGATCAGCAGCAAAACAGACGCCGTGCGCCGCGGCCCGACCTTGTCCAAAGCCCAGCCCACAGGGATCTGCATCGCCGCAAACGCCAGAAACCAAAGCCCCGAAGCCGTCGCCAGATCCTCAGGACTGGCCCCCACATCACGCTCCAGAACCTCGGTCAAAACCGCCAGAAACGCCCGATAAAACTGACTCAACACATAAGCAAAACACAGCAAAATCAAATCAACGCGCATCAGATGAACCCTTTCTGGCTCTTTTTTATTGCTCTAAATATCCCAGGGCCGACTCCGCGCAGCAAGTGCGCTCTGTCGGTTCGCGCTTGCTGCGCAAGCTGCTTAAGTCTGGGGGACTGGTCCCCCAGTTTGGTCGGATTTTCGCGCAGCGAAAATTCGAACTCAAATACACCGCCCGCCATCCACTTCCATACAGACCCCCGTGATCATGCTCGCCTCATCCGAGCACATAAAACACGCCGCATTGCCGAGGTCTTCAGGCGTTGAAAACCGCCCCAAAGGAATGGTGCTCAAAAACTTCGCGCGCATCTCGGGCGTGTCCTCCCCCATAAAGCTCGCCAGAAGCGGCGTCTCCCCCGCCACGGGGTTGAGCGCATTCACCCTGACGCCAAAGGGCGCCAGCTCCACAGCCATCGCTTTGGTCGCCGTGTTCATCCAGCCCTTGGAGGCATTGTACCAGTTCAGCCTCGGGCGCGGGCTGACTCCTGCGGTTGAGGCAATATTCAAAA
This sequence comes from Roseobacter sp., assembly GCA_018500125.2. Classification (GTDB taxonomy): domain Bacteria; phylum Pseudomonadota; class Alphaproteobacteria; order Rhodobacterales; family Rhodobacteraceae; genus Lentibacter. The sequence continues at coordinate 1,197 of JAHBAM020000194.1, forward strand.
TAGCCCCCTTGCCGCGCGCCTTCATCACCGGCGCAAGCGCGCGCGCAAACAGGTAAACAGACTTGCAGTTGACCGCAAACACACGGTCAAACTCCTCCTCGCTCACCTCCTCCATGGCTGTCGGCAAATGGGTGACGCCGGCGTTGTTCACCAGAATATCCACCTCGCCAAAGACCTGCCGCGCCGTGGCAACCGCCTCGCTCACATCCGCCGCCAGAGCCACATTCGCCTGATGCCCGAAACATCCCGCGCCCAGCTCCTCGGCCATGCCCATCGCCCCGTCGTGGTTCTGATCCACAATCATGACCTGCGCCCCCTCGGCGGCAAATTTACGCGCGATCCCCGCGCCAAAGCCGCTCGCGCCGCCGGTCACAATCGCTGTTTTTCCCTCTAGTCGCATCGCCTCTTCTCCCTATTCGCGCCCCGACAAAACCAGAAGCGCCTGATGACGCGCCCGAGGCTCCATTTCCATCACAACATCCAGAAAAAATCGCCCCGCCAGACAGGCCCGACGGGCGCTCACCTGCTCGAGACGTTCAAAATCCGCCAGCGCGGCCTGTGCCGAAGCTGTCCTCGCCGCCGCGCCCAATGCCGCGGCCATCTGCGCAGTCGCCCGCTCCCGCGCCTCAGGCGCAAGCCGCGGCGTGGGTCGCGGCGCGCCAAGCCGGGCCGCTTTGTATTGAAGGCGGTAATATTCCTTCAAGGCAGGTGTGTTCAGCCGCGCCACAGCCTCGGCGGTGTGCCGGCCAATCGCCTCAGCCCCCAGACGGTTCTGAAACATCAGCCCGCAGCTGCGCCGCGACACCGCCCCGACAACAACCCGTTCCACCTCGAAAAAATAGGCCAGCTCATCGGGCGCAAGGTGCCCGACCCCGCGCGCCAGAAGCGGATGGATCAGCCCCTGCGCCGCCTGCGCCGTGGCCCAGTCGCCCCGCTCCGCCGCCAGAATCCGCTCTGCAATATGGCCCGCAATCGCCTCATCGCCCAGCATCCGCGCCATCTGCGCCAAAGCCAACGCGAGATTTTCGTCCTCATAGCCGTTTTGCACAACAGAGGCCCGTATCTCAGGCAGGGTCGCAATCTCGCCCAATATGCGCAGAATCTCGGCTTTGCCGGGAGGCTCCTGGGCAAAGCCAGGCGCCCCCGAAAGCCCGAGGGCCACCGTCAGAGAAACCAAAAACCCGCGCATCAGCCGCCCCTTGCTCTAGGCCTGCGATCATTGCGCGCCGCGACGCCAATGAAAAGCCCGAAATCAGCCATGAAAAGCCGCGACGGTTTTCAACGCGGTAAAGCCGTAAAGCGCCTCAAAGCCCTTTTCGCGCCCATGGCCCGACTTGCCCACGCCGCCAAAAGGCAGCTCCACACCGCCCCCCGCGCCATAATTGTTGATAAACACCTGCCCCGCGCGAATGGCCTTGGCGAGCCGCATCTGGCGCGCGCCGTTTTGGCTCCAGACCGAAGCAACAAGGCCATAATCGGTGCCATTGGCAATCGCCACGGCCTCCGCCTCGTCCTCAAACGGGATGATCACCTGCACAGGGCCGAAAATCTCGTCGCGCGCCAGCGCATGGCTGGCCGGCACCCCCGCAAACAAGCTGGGCGCAACAAAATTCCCGCCCTCCGGCGCATCGCTGAGCACGCCTTCGCCGACCCGCTCAAGATCGCCCGCCTCGGCCAGAAAGCCGCGCACAATCCCCTTCTGCTTGGCCGAAATCAGCGGTCCCACGTCCAGATCGGCCAAAGCCTGCCCGACGCGCAACTGCCCATAGCGCTCTGCCATCCGCGTCACCACCTCGTCATAGATCCGCCGCTGCACCAGAATACGCGAGGAAGCCGAACAGGTCTGCCCGGCATTCTGGATCCCCGCATTGACAAGAAACGGCAGCGCCGCATCCAGATCGGCATCCTCAAACACAAGCTGCGGGCTTTTCCCGCCCAGTTCGAGCGTCACAGGCTTGACGTGTTTCGCCGCCGCCATCTGGATCAGACTCCCCGTCGCAACCGAGCCTGTGAAAGAGATATGGTCAATCCCGTCATGCCCGCTCAAAGCCGCGCCCGCCTCACGGCCAAGGCCGGGCACCACATTCAAGACCCCGTCCGGCAACCCCGCTTCGCGGGCCAAGTCGGCAAAGGCCAGCGCGGTGAGGCAGGCGTCCTCGGCGGGCTTGAGAACACAGGTGTTCCCCGCCGCCAGAGCCGCCCCGACAGAGCGGCCAATAATCTGCATAGGGTAGTTCCAAGGCACAATATGCGCCGTCACCCCATGCGGCTCGCGCAGCGTATAGACAGTATAGCCATCCAGATAAGGGATGCTCTCGCCCATAAGCTTGTCTGCCGCCCCGCCATAAAACTCGCAGTAGCGCGCCAGCGCCAGCGCATCGGCCCGCGCCTGCTTGAGCGGTTTGCCCACATCGAGCGCCTCCAGCCGCGCCAGCGCTTCGGCGCGCCCCTCCACGAGCTTGCCAAGCCGCATCAGAATGCGCCCGCGCTCCGCCGCAGGGGTGCGCGCCCAGCCGCCCTCAAAGGCCCGCCGCGCCGCGTCAATGGCCGCCTCCACATCGCCCGCCTGCCCGCGCGCAATCTCGCCAATCTGCGCCCCCGTCGAAGGGTTCAACAGCGGCAGGGTCTGCCCCGCTTCGGGCGCAACCCACACACCGTCAATCAGGCATTTCGCAGGGTCAAACCCCAGATCCTCAAGGCTCATCTCTCGCTCCTCTTACGCGGTTTTCGACGTTGGCAGCCGCGGCACAGCCGCAATCAGCTCTTTGGTATAGGGGTGCTTTGGCCGCTCAAAAACATCCGCCGTCGCCCCCTCCTCCACAATCTCGCCCGCCTGCATCACAAGGCAGCGGTCCGTTACATTGCGCACCACGCTCAAATCGTGGCTGATAAACAGATAGGTCAGCCCATATCGCGTGCCCAGATCGGCGAGCAAATCAAGGATCTGCGCGCGAATGCTCACATCCAGCGCAGACACCGCCTCGTCCAGAATGATCAGCTCGGGCTTGATGATCAGCGCCCGCGCAATCGCAATCCGCTGCCGCTGCCCGCCGGAAAACTCGTGGATATATTTCTGGGCGTCCGCCGCCTCCAGCCCCACTTTTTCCAGCGCCTCGACAATAGCCGCCTGTCGCGCCCCGCCCTCGGGGGCATCCTCCAAAAGGTGAAACGGCTCCGCCACAAGCCGCCCGACGGTCCAACGCGGATTAAAGCTGCCGTAGGGGTCCTGAAACACCACATTCATCTTGCGGCGCACCGCGCGGTCGGGCCGGCTGCCGCTAAAGACAGGCGCGCCATCAAGCCGTATTTCCCCGCCCTGCACCTCCTCAAGCCCGAGGATCGCGCGGGTCAAAGTGCTCTTGCCACAGCCGCTCTCGCCCACAAGGCCAAGGCTCTCGCCGCGGCGGATGTCAAAGCTCACCCCCTTCACCGCGCGAAACCGCCGCGCGCGGCCAAACAGCCCCGCGCGCGGCAAAGCATAGTCGCGCACCACGTTCCGCACCGTCAGCAAAGGCGCCGCAAGGCCCGGTGCCTCTCGCACGGGCGCATGGTCAGAAGCCTCCAGTAGCGCGCGCGAATAAGGCTGCGTGAGCTGTGTAAAAATGGCCGGGCACGGCCCGCGCTCCACAACTGCGCCGCGCCGCATAATGACAATCTGGTCCGCCATATCAGAGACAACCGCAAGGTCATGACTGATCAGCAAAAGCCCCATCCCGTCCTCGCGCGCCAACCGCTTGAGCAGCGTCAGAATCTCGGCCTGCGTTGTCACATCCAGCGCCGTTGTCGGCTCATCGGCAATCAGAAGTTTGGGCTGCAAGGCAATCGCCATAGCGATCACAACCCGCTGGCGCTGCCCGCCGCTCAGCTCATGGGGATAGCGGCTGAGCGGAAAGCGCTCCTCTGGCAGCTCGCAGCGCCGCAACGCCTGCGCCGCGCGCGCCAGCGCCGCCTTGCGGCTCACTTTCTCATGAATGCGGATCGTCTCCGCCACCTGCGCGCCGATGGTCTGGATCGGGTTGAGCGCCGTCATCGGCTCCTGAAACACCATACC
>JAHBAM020000040.1 GCA_018500125.2 Roseobacter sp.
GCGCCCCCCCCCCGCCTCCGCCATATCCCAGCTGAGCGCCCCGCGCGTCAGGCCCACAACCCCGCCAAACCCCTGCGGCAAGCGCCGCGCCGCCAGCCCCTTGACACGACACACCCAAGTGACAAGCCGCGGCGCACCCGAAAACGCGTCCAGCCCGAACCAGCGCGCCCCCGCAGGGGGCGCCGCCTCCGGATCAATCGCAATCACCTCCAGATAAAGCCCCTCCGCCAGACCCAGCAGCGCATTATGGGTGCCATAGCGCGCGTGCTGCCCCCCCGCTTGAAGCGCAACCCCGAGGCGCTCTTGCGCCCAGGCCACCCCCGCCTCAAGCTCCTGCGCAGCAATCACCAGATGATCAAATTCATACACAGCACGGCCCTTTTTCTTTCCAAAAATATCCTCGGGGGGAGTCTTCAGAAGCCGCAGGCTTTTGAAGACCGGGGGGCAGACAGCCCCCCGCCCGGGCTTAGGCGCGCGCAGCGCGAATAAGCTTGAGAATATCCTCGGCCGCCTCGGGGATATTGGTGCCCGGGCCAAAGATCGCCTTCACACCGGCAGCCTTGAGAAACGCATAATCCTGCTGCGGAATAACCCCGCCACAGATCACAATGATATCGCCCGCGTCCTTCTGCTCAAGCGCTTTGATCAGCTGTGGCGCAAGGGTCTTATGCCCCGCCGCCTGACTCGAAATCCCGACCACGTGCACATCATTGTCAATCGCGTCCTGTGCCGCTTCTTCGGGGGTTTGAAATAGCGGTCCCACATCCACATCAAAGCCGATGTCGGCAAAGGCTGTGGCAATCACTTTCGCACCACGGTCATGCCCGTCCTGCCCCATCTTGACCACAAGCAGGCGCGGGCGGCGGCCCTCTTCCTCGGCAAAGGTCTCGATGCTCTTCTGGATCGCGGCAAAGCCCTCATCCCCCTCATAGGCCGCGCCATAGACGCCGGCGAGGGTCTTGACTTCGGCACGGTGGCGGCCAAATTCTTCTTCCATCGCCATGCTGATTTCTCCCACTGTGGCCCGCGCGCGGGCCGCTTCAACCGCGGCTTCCAAGAGGTTCCCGCCTTCTTTTGTGCGACGGGTCAGCTCGGCCAGAGCCGCCAGACAGGCGCCCTCGTCGCGGCTTGCCCGGATGCTCTTAAGGCGCTTCACCTGGTTTTCGCGCACCGCCACATTGTCCACATCCAGAATGTCGATCGGGTCTTCCTTCGCAAGACGGTATTTGTTCACCCCGACAATCACTTCCTGCCCACGATCAATCATCGCCTGACGGCGGGCCGCACTCTCCTCGATCCGAAGCTTGGGCATTCCGGAGGCCACAGCCTTGGTCATACCGCCCATCTCCTCGACCTCTTCCATCAAGGCCCAGGCCTTCTCGGCCAGCTCGGCGGTCAGGCTCTCGACATAATAAGAGCCTGCGAGCGGATCGACGACATTGGTAATCCCCGTCTCTTCCTGCAAAATGAGCTGGGTGTTGCGCGCAATGCGCGCGCTGAATTCGGTCGGCAAGGCAATCGCCTCATCCAGCGCATTGGTGTGCAGGCTTTGGGTGCCGCCCAGCGCCGCCGCCATCGCCTCATAGGCGGTGCGGATCACGTTGTTATAGGGGTCTTGCTCTTGCAGGCTCACACCCGAGGTCTGGCAATGGGTGCGCAGCATTTTGGAGCGCTCGGATTTGGCGTCAAACTCGGTCATAACCCGGTGCCACAACAGGCGCGCCGCGCGCAGCTTGGCCGCCTCCATGAAAAAGTTCATGCCAATCGCAAAGAAAAAGCTCAGGCGGCCCGCAAATTTGTCAACATCCATGCCCGCATTGATCGCCGCCCGGACATATTCGCGCCCGTCCGCCAGCGTATAGGCCAGCTCCTGCACAAGGTTCGCCCCCGCCTCCTGCATATGATAGCCCGAAATCGAGATCGAGTTGAATTTGGGCATCTCGTTTGAGGTATATTCGATGATATCGGAGATAATCTTCATGCTCGGTTCGGGCGGATAAATATAGGTGTTGCGCACCATAAACTCTTTGAGAATATCGTTCTGGATCGTACCTGCCAGAAGCGCCTTGTCGTGGCCCTGCTCCTGCCCCGTCACAATAAAATTCGCCAAAATCGGGATCACCGCGCCGTTCATGGTCATGGAGACAGACACCTGATCCAGCGGAATACCGTCAAACAGGATTTTCATATCCTCAACGGAGTCAATCGCCACACCGGCCTTGCCCACATCGCCCACAACGCGCGCGTGGTCGCTGTCATAGCCGCGGTGCGTGGCCAGATCAAAGGCAACAGAAACGCCCTGCTGCCCCGCCGCCAGCGCCTTGCGGTAAAAGGCGTTGCTTTCCTCGGCGGTGGAGAAGCCCGCATATTGGCGAATCGTCCAGGGACGGCCGGCATACATGGTCGATTTGACACCGCGGGTAAACGGCTCATAGCCCGGAATAGAGCCAAGATGGCTCATGCCCTCAAGATCGTCTTCAAAATAGACAGGCTTGACCTTGATATCCTCAAGGGTCTGCCACGTCAGATCGTCAATCGTCTTGCCGCGCAGCTCTTTTTCAGCTCGCTTGGCCCATTCGTCTCGCTTGGTCATGGATATGTCCTCTTCTTTCGGCTGGCAGCGGGTGTCTCCCCGCCTCTTCCAGCGTTTTTCTCTCTATCAGTTTGGCAAGCGCGCCTGCGCCCGCCGCACACCAAAAAATGTCATCGCTATAGCGCTCGGCCAGCGCCGCGATCTGGTCTTGGGAAAAGGGCTGCCAGCGCCCTTCGCCCTCGGGCAGCCCGGCTGGGCGGGCGCCGCGCGCGCCCAAGGCTCCGCGCAAGGCGGCAAGGTCGGGCGCTTCATTCTTGCGCAGCCCCGCGCTGGCCTGCGGCAGCCTCAGATCTGCGCCCAAAACCTGCGCCAGCCGCACATCGGGCGCATCGGCAAAATCGGCAAACCGGTGCAGCTCGATCTGCGCGCCGGGCATCACAGCCGCAATATCACACACCACATCGCGCCAGCTGCGCTCTGATGCGCTGATCGCCTCAAGCGCCGCAGCGCTCGGCAGCGCACAGCCGCGCTTGACCCCATACGCCAGCGCCGATGTCCAATAGTCCGGCAGCGGGCGCAGCCCGAGCAAGATCATGTCCACAGGGCAGCCCAGAGCTGCGGCGAATCCCTCAAGGCGCGTGGCACAGTCCGGATAGAGCGCACGGTGGCGTATATTGCCCTTCACAGATCCGAGCATATTCTCCTCACTGATCACCAGCCTGCGCACCCCCCGCGCGCGCGCCCCATCCAACGCCGCCGCAAGACGCGGCTTGGCTTTGGCAATCGCCGCCGCGCTCACCCGTCCGCTTGGGCCGGCATACAGCCCTTCAAAAAGCCCCGTGCCGCGCAGCCGCCCCGGCCCCCAGAAGCCGACGCCCAGTGCCGAAAGCCGCTCGGCATGGCTGCGCATATAGTGCTGAAAACTGGTCGTGGCGCTGCGCTGCGCCCCCAAATGAAGAATAATCTGCATCTTGCTCTGCCCCGCTTGGCCCCGATCGCTCTGCCACAGAGCGCTATGAGGACAGGGCCGAGTTTGCCCGACAGGGCCTAAGGATCGCATTAAGGGCGCAAAAAAATCATCCCCCCCGATCTTTTTTGTCGTAATGCCGCAAGAAGGGCTTATATCCTGCTCAGAAGGAGAGGCGATGATACGGGTCTTAAGCATTGTAATTGCTGTCTTTTCAGCGGGAACCCTATATGCCGAAACAGCGGCAAAAACGCTCCCGCAAGAGATGCTTTCAAACGCCGAAGAGGCAGATTTGTCTTTATTTTTATGGACAAACAGGCTGGTGATTGTCTTTGCAGACTCCGCCGCCGACCCGCGTTTTAATGAGCAGGTCGCGCTCTTGGCCGAGCGCTCAAGCGAGCTTGCCGAGCGCGACGTCAAAGTCATTCTAGACACAGACCCCGCCGCCAAAACAGCCCTGCGGCAAAAGTTCCGCCCACGGGGCTTTATGCTGATGCTGGTGGGCAAGGACGGGCAAGTATATCTGCGCAAGCCCCTGCCGTGGAGCGTGCGCGAAATTTCCCGCTCGATCGACAAGCTCCCCCAACGCCAGCAGGAAATCCGCGACCGCCGCGAATAGCCGCCTAGACGTTGCCGCGCAGAAAAAAGGCCAGCTTTTCGGGCGGATAGAGAATGAGCAAGGCGTTGTCCTGCGGCAGATAAACCATCTGCGACAGCGGCGAGAGCAACACCCGATGATACCCCCGCGCAATCCGCGCATCCATACAGTCGCGCGCCGGCCCGATCCCCGCCGAAATCAGCCCCAGACCATGCGGCAAATCGCGGCTCATGATCGCCTCGGTGATCTCGTTCGGGCTGAGGCCGTCCAACTGAAATTGAACCTGGTTTTGCCCGCGAATACGCTCCAGCGCGCTGTCGATACTGCGCGCCTGCGGATAGGGCTTGCGAAACGCCCCCACCGCCAGCGTAAACACAGCCGCTGTGCAGCTTGATTTGGAGGTGAAATGCATCACCTCCAAAATATAAAGCCGCGCCGAGAGCTGCTTTTTCAAGCTCTCCTGTGTGTCCAACGCGCAGCCCGCCAAAACGGCGAGCGCCGCCAGACAGGCTATGATCCTGCGCATAGCTTAGGCGCTCCCAACAAGGACAATCCTTGCTCAGACTAGCGACAAATCCTTGCGGAAGTCTTGACGCATATGGGCGGCTGTGGCGCATGAAGCCTATTCAAACTCCATAATCACTTCATCCACAGCCAGGCTATCACCCGGCGCAGCGTTGATCTTGGCAACAATCCCCTTGCGCTCGGCGCGCAGGATGTTTTCCATTTTCATGGCCTCAACCGTGCAGAGCGCCTGCCCGTCCTGCACTTCCTCGCCCTCTTGCACATTGATCTTCACAATCAATCCGGGCATCGGGCACAAGAGCATTTTGGACGTATCAGGCGCAACCTTCTCGGGCATCAGCCTCGCCAGTTCGGCCTGACGCGGTGTGCGCACATGAACTTTAAGATCGGCCCCGCGGCTGCGGATCTGGAACCCGCCCGAGACTTTTCCGACCTTCAAAACAAGGCCCTCACCGTCGACATCCAGCCGCGCGAGCTGGTCGCCCGGCGTCCAGTCCGAGGCCACCCGCAACACAGCCCCATCCGCAAAACGCACATCCGAGCCGTCACGATCCGCCGCAATCGACACCGGGAAGTCCTGCCCCTGAAGGCTCACAACCCACTCGGTCCCGACCACGCGCTCGTGGTTGTCCATCCGCCCGGACACACGCGTGCGACGGATCTCCGCAACACGGTGCATCGCGGCTGCACTCGCCGCAATCTTGCGCAGCGCCGCCTCCTCAAGTGTCACGCCCTCAAAGCCCTCGGGATATTGCTCCTCGATGAAGGCCGTTGTCATCTCGCCCTTGATAAAGACCTCATGATCCATCACAGCCGACAGGAACGGCAGGTTGTGTCCGATCCCCTCAAGCTCAAAGCCGTCAAGCGCATCGCGCATATGCGCAATCGCCTCAAGCCGCGTGGGCGCCCATGTGCAGAGCTTTGCGATCATCGGATCATAAAACATACTGATTTCGCCGCCCTCATAGACGCCGGTGTCATTGCGCACCGCAAAGTCGCCCTGCGGCGCATCACCCTGCCATTTGCCGTTTGCCAGAAGCGGGCCAGAGGCCGTTTCGGCTGGCGGGCGGTAGCGCGTGAGGCGCCCGATCGAGGGCAAAAAGCCGCGATACGGGTCTTCCGCATAGAGGCGGTTTTCAATCGCCCAGCCGGTCAGCGTCACATCCTTTTGCGCCAGAGCGAGCTTTTCGCCGTAGGCCACACGGATCATCTGCTCGACAAGATCGACCCCCGTGATCAGCTCGGTGACAGGGTGTTCGACCTGAAGCCGCGTGTTCATCTCGAGGAAATAGAAGTTCTTCTCGCCATCAACGATAAATTCGACCGTGCCCGCGCTCGCATAGTCAACCGCTTTGGCCAAAGCGACCGATTGCTCGCCCATGGCCTTGCGCGTGGCCTCGTCAAGGAAGGGGCTGGGCGCTTCTTCAACCACTTTCTGCTGGCGACGCTGAATAGAGCACTCGCGCTCGCCCAGATAAATGCCGTTGCCATGGCTGTCACACAACACCTGAATCTCGATATGCCGGGGCTGGGTGATGAACTTCTCGATAAAGATACGATCGTCGCCAAAGGAATTGGCCGCTTCGTTCTTGGAGCTTTGAAAGCCCTCGCGCGCCTCATCATCGCTCCAGGCAATCCGCATCCCCTTGCCGCCGCCGCCGGCAGAGGCCTTGATCATGACAGGATAGCCGATCTCGTTGGAGATCTTGACGGCCTCCTCGGCATCCTCAATCAGCCCCATATAGCCCGGAACCGTGCTCACATGGGCCTCCTGAGCGATTTTCTTTGAGGTGATCTTGTCGCCCATCTTCTCGATCGCGCCCTTGGGCGGCCCGATAAAGGCAACGCCGGCCGCTTCGAGCGCTTCGGCAAATTTCGCATTCTCCGACAGAAACCCGTAGCCGGGATGAACCGCTTCCGCGCCGGTTTCCTTGATCGCGCGCATCACGTTCTCGATCACAATATAGGACTGGTTCGCAGGGGGCGGGCCGATGTGCACCGCCTCATCCGCCATTTGCACGTGCAAGGCCTGCTTGTCGGCATCCGAATAAATAGCGACCGTCTTGATCCCCATTTTCTTAGCTGTCTTGATCACGCGACAAGCAATCTCGCCACGGTTTGCAATCAGGATCTTTTTAAACATGGTCTGTCCCCTCTTCGTTCAGGTCTAGAAGCTGCGCAGCGCGCGCTTCAGAATACATAAAAAAGCCACACCCGAGGCAGGCTCGGACATGGCGTTCGGTCTCTGTCTGGCCCCATGCGGGGCCGCCGTTACGCTCTCAGCAGCGCGACGGAAGTATCTGGCAGTAGGCCACGTTAGCGACCACGCCGACGCGCGCGCCTGTGGCCAGATCGACGCGGGTGACAGCCGAAGCGTCCCCCCCTGCGCCTGCGCCCATGAGCGCTTGTTCGCAGAACCAGCCGCCTCGCGTGGCAAACCGACAAGCGCACCCCTCACCGCCCTGTCATAGGCTGGCCGCGGCTTACGCAGAGATGGCAAAGGCACGTTCACGCCTGACCCTCCTCCACATAAGACCCGTCAAAAATATCGGGAAACGAGGCTTCGGCCACGCGCACATCAATCCGCAACAAAGCGTCATAGCTTGCAGGGTCAAACGGATCTTCCGCCGCAACAACCTCGCGGCCAAACAGCCAGGACAGACGCCCCGCATCCAGATTGCCGCGCTCAAAGGGCGCATCGCCAAACTGCGCCCAAAGCGCAGCCATAAAGCCGACATCCGCGCGCTTGTCGGCGGGGCGGCGGTCGCGATAGCGCTCGCGCACCGTGATCGGCGTGACCCCCTTGGGGTTTGCCCGCCGAATAACAAATTGAAAATCAGTGCCGGAAAGCCGGCCCGGGAAGCCGCGATGCTTCAACATGGCCGGCCCTCCTGTGCAAGAGTGAAACCGCCGTGAAGCCGAGGAAGCAGAGCGCGCCGCTCGGCACGCCCTGCGAGTGTCTTATTTGTATTTGCCGGTGTAGCTTGGCTCAACCGAGATCGGCGCAGGGTCGACCACAATATATTCATCATCAGGGGCCTTGTCGCCGCCACAAGCGGAAACCGTGACCACAAATCCAAGTGCGCAAAGGGCTTTAATCGTCTTAGACATATCTTACTCCTGTCTTTTTGCTCTACCACGAACGGGGCTTTGCCCTCGTCCTGCCTCTCATATGAGATACCCGCCCAACCAAGGGCGTATGGGCGCACTATACCTGAAACCCGCCCCAAGCGATATGAAACAACCGCAAGCGCTCCGGGCTGTGACGGGAAAGTCGCAACCGGACGACCACGTGAACTCCGACCCTCAACATATTGTGTAGTCATCAATATTCCTCCCATATGCAGGCCCCGTCCTTGAGCGAAAACACCTCAAAAAACTGCGTGGCCTCAGGGTCGGACTGGCCAAATTCGACCGCCCTGTCCGAATAGGAAATAACAATCCTCTCGATCGTCTGCGCCTGATCTGCGAGCCGGGGCAGCGCATATTGCGCACAGAGCACGCTAAAATCCTGCGCCAGACCCTCATAATCCGCCCCGCCCGCCTGCCCGATTTCGGGCACAACAAACCGAAACCGCGCATAGGTCAGCGCGCCATCGGGCTTCACCTCCACAAAGGCCTCCAAGAGCTGCGGCACCAGCCCGGAGGGCAGCTGTGGCAGATCGGTCGCGCGCAAAGGCAGGGCCAAAAGACCCAGCCCCGCACAGGCCAGCGCAGAAAGAGAGAGGAGCTTGCGCATCAAAAGCCCTTACAGCGGAATGTTATCGTGCTTTTTCCATGGGTTGCTCAACTGCTTGCCGCGCAGGCTGGCAAACGCACGGCTGACCCGCTTGCGGGTGCTATGTGGCATGATCACCTCGTCGATAAAGCCACGCTCGGCCGCCACAAACGGATTGGCAAAGCGCTCCTCATAATCCACCGCGTGCTGCGCGATCTTGTCAGCATCGCCCGCATCGGCGCGGTGGATGATCTCCGAGGCGCCCTTGGCCCCCATCACAGCAATCTCGGCGGTCGGCCAGGCATAGTTGAAATCGCCGCGCAAATGCTTGGAGGCCATCACATCATACGCGCCGCCATAGGCCTTGCGCGTGATCACAGTGACCTTGGGCACAGTGGCCTCGCCATAAGCAAACAAGAGCTTGGCCCCGTGCTTGATCACCCCACCATATTCCTGGCTGGTCCCCGGCAAAAATCCGGGCACATCGACCAAGGTGAGGATCGGAATATCAAAGCAATCACAAAAGCGCACAAAACGGGCCGCCTTGCGTGAGCTGTCAATATCGAGCACCCCGGCCAAAACCATCGGCTGGTTGGCCACAACCCCGACACTGCGCCCCTCAAGGCGGATGAAGCCGGTGATGATATTGGCCGCAAAATCCTTCTGGATCTCGTAAAAATCGCCCTCATCCGCCAGTTTGAGGATCAATTCCTTCATATCATAAGGCTGGTTCGGATTTTCGGGGATCAGCGTATCAAGACTTGGCTCCGCACGGCCCGGCTCGTCAAAAAACGGGCGCACCGGCGGTTTTTCGCGGTTGGAGAGCGGCAAAAAGTCGACCAGACGGCGCACCTCGGCCAAAGCCTCCACATCATTCTCAAACGCACCATCCGCAACAGATGATTTCTTGGTATGGGTCGACGCCCCGCCAAGCTCCTCGGCTGTGACAACCTCGTTTGTCACCGTCTTCACAACGTCAGGCCCCGTCACAAACATATAGGAGCTGTCTTTGACCATAAAAATAAAGTCCGTCATGGCCGGCGAATAGACCGCCCCGCCCGCGCATGGCCCCATGATCAAGCTGATCTGCGGCACAACGCCCGAGGCCATAATGTTGCGCTGGAAGACTTCGGCATAGCCCGCAAGACTGGCCACCCCTTCCTGAATACGCGCCCCGCCTGAATCGTTGATCCCGATCACCGGCGCGCCGTTTTGCAGCGCCATATCCATAATCTTGCAAATCTTTTCCGCGTTTGTTTCCGACAAAGAGCCGCCAAACACAGTGAAATCCTGCGAAAAGACATAAACCATCCGGCCATTGACCGTGCCCCAACCCGTGATCACACCGTCACCGGCCGGCTTTTGCTGCTCCATGCCAAAATCGGTGCAGCGATGGGTTTTGAACATATCAAACTCTTCGAAGCTGCCCTCATCCAGCAGGAGTTCGACCCGCTCGCGCGCCGTCAACTTGCCTTTGCTGTGCTGCGCGGCAATACGTTTCTCGCCACCGCCCTGACGGGCCTGCGCGCGGTGCTCTTCGAGCTTTTGAAGAATGTCTTTCATAGGATGCCCCCCTTTGGTTTGGCCCTGTATACTGTCACAACAGCGACACACAAAGGCCAAACCAGCAAATTTGCAAATATTTGTCAGAATAATTTCAGCTAATTGAATAAATGCAAATCGTCTTACCCGACGCCCCGTCTGCGCCGGACAATCTGGACATCACAAATGATCAGGCCTAGGGCTAGATCATGCAGCAGCCTTTGCCGAGTCGTTTGTTTGATCGGACGACACCACCCCATATCTTCACTCTGGTCAGCCTCGCGGGCCTCTCTGCCTTGGCAATGAATATCTTCTTGCCCTCGCTCGGCGGCATGACGGCCTATTTCCAGACCGATTACGCCTTTATGCAGCTCTCGGTTGCGCTCTATCTCGCGATCAACGGCTTCTTACAGCTCTTCATCGGGCCGATCTCCGACAAATACGGCCGCCGCGCCGTAATCCTATGGGGCCTTGGCCTGTTCAATCTCGCAACCCTTGGCTGCTTGCTGGCCTCCAGCGCCGAAATCTTCATGCTGTTTCGGATGTTTCAGGCGGTGATTGCGGTTGCCATGGTCCTCGCCCGCGCGGTCGTGCGCGACATCTACCCTCAAGATCAGGCCGCCTCGATGATCGGCTATGTCGCAATGGGAATGTCCCTTGTCCCGATGATCGCCCCGGCGATCGGCGGCTTGCTTGAGGTCTGGTATGGCTGGCACGCGAGCTTCGTTATGCTGCTCGGCTTTGGGGTGCTGCTTTATGCCATCACATGGTTTGACCTCGCCGAAACCGCGCCCCCCAGCAGCAACAGCCTCGGCCAACAGTTCGCAGAATACCCCGAACTGCTCACATCGCCCCGCTTCTGGGGCTATTGCATGGCCTCCGCCTTCTCCTCGGGGGCCTTTTTTGCCTATCTCGGCGGCGCGCCCTTCGTGGGCGAGCAGGTCTATGGCCTCAGCCCCGACGAGCTTGGCCTCTACTTCGCCGCCCCGGGCCTTGGCTATTTCATCGGTAATTTTATAACAGCCCGTTTTTCCGCCCGCGTCGGCGTCAATCCGATGATCTTCTGGGGCAATGTGATCTGCGCCGCCTCCCTTGCCCCGGCCCTCCTGCTCAGCCTCGCAGGGGCCGGCTCTCCGGCCGCCTTCTTCGGCTGCGTGGTCTTCCTCGGCGTGGGCAACGGCATGGTGATCCCCAACGCACAGGCAGGAATGCTCTCGGTGCGCCCCCATCTCGCCGGCACCGCCTCAGGCCTTGGCAGCGCCATCATGATCGGCGGCGGCGCCGCCCTCTCCGCCGCAGCGGGCGCCCTGCTACACCCCGGCGCCTCCGACCTGCCGCTGATCGTGCTCATGACACTCTGCTGCGTCGCCGCCCTCGGCGTCATCCTCCTTGTCATGCGCCGCGAACGCCGCTTGCGCCTCTGAACTTGTGCTTCCTCTTTCCGGAAATATCCCGGGGGTGTGGGGGCTGGCCCCCACTTAAACCTGCGTGTGGGGGCTGGCCCCCACCTAAACCAGCGCGTGGGGGCTGGCCCCCACTTAAACCTGCGCGTGGCGGCTGGCCCCCACCAAACCTGCGCGTGGCGGCTGGCCCCCACCTAAACCAGCGTGTAGCGGCCAGCCCCCTCAAGCGGTCGGATTTTCGCGCAGCGAAAAGTCGAAACCGCGCTTGCCACAACCTCTTTGCAAAGGCACAGTCTCCCTATAGCTAAGTTGCAAACCAAGGGAGAGGCCCATGCCCCAGCAAAAACTCTACGCAGGTGCCAAACTGCGCGAAACGCGCACCCGCCTCGGCCTCACCCAAAAAGACTTCGCCCAAAAGCTCGGCGTGTCCCTGCCCTATCTCAACCAGATGGAAAACAACAAACGCCCGGTCTCCACAACCGTGGTGCTCGGGCTGGCGCAGGAGTTCGGCTTTGATGTGACCGAGCTGACCTCGGCCGACAGCGAGCGGCTGGTCTCGGATATGCGCGAGGCCATGGCCGATCCGATCTTTGCCGATGATCCGCCCCCGCTGGCCGATCTGCGCCTGACAGCCTCCAATGCCCCGGGGCTTGCGCGCGCCTTTCTGGCCCTGCACAACGCCTACCGCCAGACCCACGAGCGCCTCGCCTCGCTTGACGAAGCCCTTGGCCGCGAAGACGCCCGCCCCCAAGCCAGCCCTTGGGATGAGGTGCGCGATTTCTTCCACTATTGTGACAATTACATCGACGCCGTCGATCGCGCCGCCGAGCATTTCGCCGCCCAAAGCGAAGACATCCGCCAAACCGCCGTGCGCGCCCTGCGCGACGAGGGCATCACTGTGCACGAGCTGGACCGTGCCGAGCTGCGCAACTTTGACCGCGAAACCCGCACCCTCACCCTCTCGACCCGCGCCAGCCCGGGCACCCGCACCTTCCAACTGCTGCTCCAGCTCGCGCTGCTCAAACAAGACAAGCTCATTGACGCCACGCTCGATCTGGCCCGCTTTCACTCGGCCGAGGCGCGCACCATCGCCAAAATCGGCCTCGCCAATTATTTCGCCGGCGCGGCCCTCATGCCCTATACCGCCTTTCTCGCCGCCGCCCGCGAAACGCGCCACGACCTCGAAAGGCTCGCCCGCCGTTTTGGCGCCTCGATCGAACAGGTCGCCCACCGCCTCTCGACGCTCCAGCGCCCGGGGGCCAAAGGCGTGCCGTTCTTTTTCGTGCGCGTCGATCAAGCCGGCACCATCACCAAGCGCCACTCCGCCACACGGCTGCAATTTGCCCGCTTTGGCGGCGCTTGCCCGCTCTGGAACGTGCACAGCGCCTTTGAAACACCGGGTCGCTTTCTGCGCCAGCTCGCCGAAACGCCCGATGGGGTGCGCTATATCTCGATCGCGCGGGATGTGAGCAAAACAGGCGGCCAGTTTGGCGCTCCGACCCGCCGCTTCGCCATCGCCCTGGGCTGCGAAGTGACCCACGCCGGCGATATCGTCTATGCCGACGGGCTGGATGTCAGCGAACGCCAGAGCTTTGAGCCGATCGGCATTTCCTGCCGTATCTGCGAGCGCACCAACTGTCACCAGCGCTCCGTGCCCCCGCTCGAACGCCGCCTGACCATCAATCCCGACAGCCGGGGCATCCTGCCCTATGAAGTCGGCTGATCATTCCGCTCAAGAGCAAAGGGCGGCAGATCGCCTCCGCCGCCCCCTCTGGCCTGACAAAAAAAACCTGACAAAAAACGCCCTAGGCCGATAACATCTTGTAAATTTCGTCTTTCAAAGCCGCCCGTGTTTTGCGCAGCCCCTCCTCGTTAAACTGATCGGTCGGTTCCACATTGGTCTCCGCGCGGTGCACCGCACGGTTCACATCGTGATACTCCTGCGCCAGCTTGGCAAAATGCGCATTGGCGGCTTTCATCTCGGTCATCTTCGCCGCAAACTCGGGAAATTCCTCGTGCAGCTCATGGGGTGTGTTTGACATTCTGGTCTCCTGATCCTGTGTCAAAGCTGACGCTAAAGCGCAACGCCCCGCTGCACTTTGATCATGATCAATAAATCCGCGCTTTGCGCCCCTTTCTCACAATCGAGACCCAAAGGCTGTCAGAGCGCTCTCCCCCCTTTTCTTTTCCAGAAAATATCCTGGGGGGAGAGGCCAAGCCGCAGGCTTGGCCTTCGGGGGGCAAAGCCCCCCTTCCAAACCGCTGCGATCCAGCGCCCGCGGCACGCTCTAGCGCCGCGCCCGCCGCCAGCCTGCGGCGATGGCCTCTGCCTCGCTGCAAAACCAGCGCTCGCCCTTGTGCGCGCTGATGCGGGTGCGCCCATAATGCTCCTGACCCTGCACATGATAAATCCGCGCCCCGCCGGACGAGATATTCCCCTTGATCTGACAGCGGCTGTCAGGCGCCACCTGTGCAGGCAAAGCCCCTGCCGCCCGGAAGGCTTCCGGCGGTTGAACGCGGCTCTTGTGCAGCCCGCGCCCCGTCACAACCGCGCCTTTTTCGGCAAGATCATAGGCCATAGAATACCTGCGATAGGCAAAGGCCACCCCGCGCTCCACAAGCCAGCGCCCGAGATCGACCCCCGCCACGTCACAGCGCGCCACGCTGCGCCCATAGCGGTCGCGGCCCTCTTCCACACAGCGCGCAAACCGGCCCTGAAACGCGTCGCGCATCTGCGCGCGCGCCCAGCGGCCACAGGCCCAGACCGCGCCGTTTTCGGCTTCACACTCCTGCGCAAGTTCGGGCGCATCTATCCCAAAGAGACGCACCGTCTCGCCCGAGATCCGCAGCGTATCGCCATCCACAACGTCTATACGCCCCGCCACATCCGCAGCCCCATAGCTTGCCACACTGCACAAAAGCAGAGCCAAAGCCGCGCGCCTCATATTAACCAACCTTAACATTTGGTTAATATGGGCCAGCGCCCTGCGGGCTTCAATCAGAATTGGCCAAGAGCCTTAACGCTGCTGCCGCTGCCAGTCGGGGTGGATCCAAGGAGCCTCATTGGCCGCCGCCAGAGGCGCACGGCCAAGAATATGATCGCTGGCCTTTTCCCCGGTCATGACCGACGGGCCATTTAGGTTTCCGTTTGTAATCCTTGGGAAAATCGAGCTGTCCGCCACCCGCAGCCCCTCCACACCGATCACACGGCACTCAGGGTCCACCACAGCCATCGGGTCCTCCCTGCGCCCCATCTTGCAGGTGCCACAGGGGTGATAGGCGCTCTCGGCGTGCGCGCGGATCACATCATCAAGCTCATCATCCGTCTGCGCCGCCATGCCCGGCAGGATTTCATGCTTCACATAGGGCGCAAACGCCGCCTGCTGAAAGATCTCCCGCGTCAGCCTGATACAGCGGCGGAAGTCTTCCCAATCACTCTCTAGACTCATGTAATTAAACAGAATTTTTGGTGCCTCCGCAGGGTCCGAGCTCCGCAGCGTCACCGCCCCGCGCGAACCCGAGCGCATCGGCCCGGTATGGGCCTGAAACCCATGCCCCTCTGCCGCCGCCTGCCCGTCATAGCGCACAGCAATCGGCAGAAAATGATACTGGATATCAGGATACTCCACCCCGGCTTGCGAGCGGATAAAGGCACAGCTTTCAAAGTTGTTTGACGCCCCCAGCCCCGTCTTGGTGAAAAGCCATTGCGCCCCGATCAGCGCTTTGGAGACAATATTCCAGTGTTTATAAAGCGTTACAGGCAGCTTTGAGGCGTATTGAATATACATCTCCAGATGATCCTGCAAGTTTTGGCCCACGCCCGCACGGTCCGCAACAACCTCGATCCCGTGCTCGGCCAGATGCGCCGCAGGGCCAATGCCCGAAAGCATCAAGAGCTTGGGCGAGTTGAAGGCGCTGGCCGCAAGGATCACTTCTGCACGCGCCTCAATCACCTCGCTCTTGCCACCGCGCCGGAGCTGAACCCCGGTGGCGCGCCCGTCCTTGATCACGATCTTCTCCGCCAGCCCGCGCACCAGAGTGCAGGTCTCGCGCCGCAACGCGGGCTTCAGATAGGCGTTGGCCGCCGACCAGCGCCGCCCCTTGTGCACGGTCTGCTCAAAAGCGCCGAACCCCTCTTGTTGCTGCCCGTTGTAATCAGCGGTCACAGGGTAGCCCGCCTGCCGCCCCGCCTCGACAAAGGCATGAAACAAGGGGTTTTTGCGCGGCCCTCGGCTCACATGAAGCGGCCCGTCCGTGCCGCGCCAGGCCGGATCGCCGCCGTGGCCGCCATCGTCCCAGCTTTCCATCCGCTTGTAGTACGGCAAAACATCGGCATAGCCCCAGCCCTCTGCGCCGCTGTCGCGCCAATGATCAAAGTCGCGCGCATGGCCGCGCACATAGACCATCCCGTTGATCGAGCTTGACCCGCCAATCACCTTGCCACGCGGCGCAACCAGACGCCGCCCGCCGAGATGTGGCTCAGGCTCTGTCATATAGCCCCAGTCATACCGTTTCATATTCATAGGATAGCTCAGCGCCGCCGGCATCTGGATGAGCGGCCCCGCATCCGTGCCACCATGCTCGATGACAATCACAGAGCGCCCCGCCTCGCTCAGGCGGTAGGCCATAGCACAGCCCGCCGAGCCTGCGCCCACAATTACATAATCTGCCTGCATCTTATTCGCCCCTTGGAAACCGTTGATTCTCTTCAAGGACGTTCAAATCCATGTGGTTGCGCATATAGCGCTCGCTGGCCTTTTGCAGCGGCTGGTAATCCCAGGGGAAATACCCGCCCTCCCGCAAAGCCTCGTAAACAACCCAGCGCCGCGCCTGACTCTGGCGCACATCCGCGTCAAATTCCTCCAGATCCCAGCGCTCCGCGGCCATCACCCGGAAGCGCTCCAGCACCTCGGGCTGCGCGCCCTCAGCCGCAAGGTTGTGCCGCTCCTGCGGATCGGCCTCAAGGTCAAACAGCTGCTCGGGGTCCAGCGCGCAATTGGTGTATTTCCACCGCCCCTGCCGCAAGCAGACAAGCGGCGAATAGCTCGCCTCCGCGGCATATTCCATGGCCACAGGGCTTCTGCGCTCCCCGCCTTGGCCCAGCGCGACAAGGCTCTCCCCCGTGGTCCAGGGCATAACCTCGGCCATGCTCACCCCGGCCAGCTCGCACAGCGTCGGGCAGACATCAATATTGCTCACAGGCGTCTCAACCAGCCCCGCCGCCATCTGCGGCGCAGCAATCATCATCGGCACCCGCGCGGAGCCTTCCAGAAAGCTCATCTTGAACCAAAGGCCGCGCTCGCCCAGCATATCGCCATGATCGGACACAAACAGGATGGTCGCCTCTTGCCGCGTGCTCTCCAGAGCCTCCAGAATCTCGCCGATCTTGTCATCCAGATAGGAGATATTGGCAAAATACGCCCGCCGCGAGCGGCGGATATCCTCCTCGGTGATGTCAAAGGAGCGCCAGTCATTGGCGTCAAAAATCCGCTTGCTGTGGGCGTCATGCGCCTCATAGTCCAGCGCCGGAACCTCGGGCAGAAGATGGGCGCAATCCTCATATAAATCCCAGTATTTCTTGCGCGCCACATAGGGGTCATGCGGATGGGTGAAGCTCACCGTCAGACACCAGGGCCGCGCATCCAGCCCGCGGCCATAGTCATAAATCTTGCGCGTGGCGTGATAGGCGACCTCATCGTCATATTCGAGCTGGTTGGTGATCTCGGCCACGCCCGCGCCGGTCACACTCCCCATATTGTGATACCACCAGTCGATCCGCTCGCCGGGCTTGCGATAATCGGGCGTCCAGCCGAAGTCGGGCGGATAAATATCGGTGGTCATCCGCTCTTCAAAGCCGTGCAGCTGGTCGGGGCCGACAAAATGCATCTTGCCGCTCAGGCAGGTCTGATAGCCCGCGCGGCGCAGATGATGCGCATAGGTCGGGATCGAGGAGGCAAACTCGGCGGCATTGTCATAAACACCTGTGGCGCTTGGCAATTGCCCCGACATAAAGGCCGCCCGCCCCGGCGCGCACAGTGGGCTGGCGGTATAGGCGTTTTTGAAACGGGTCGAGCGTGCGGCCAGCTTTTTCAAATTGGGCGCATGGAGCCACTCGGCCGGCCCATCCGGAAAAAACGTGCCGTTGAGTTGGTCGACCATAATGATCAGAATATTCGGTTTGCTCATGTGGTATCCTTCTGGCCCAGCTCAAGCTGGACATATCCCATAATCTGCTCCACGGCGCGCGCACCGTTCGGAGCGCCTTCGCCCAAGGACTGGCGCAAATAAACGCCATCAATCAGCCCCGCCACGCGGCTGGCAACCATCTCGGCGCGCTCGCCGACCAAGGGGCGCGCCCCATAGGCCAGATTTGAGCGCAAGCGGCGGTGATAAACATTGAGCAGCCGCCGCGCCTCGGGCGCCACCTGCGCCAGAACATAAAAGTTCAGCCAGGCCGCGACTGTCTCCTCGCGAAAGTTCCGGCTGGAAAAAGAGGCGCGCACAATCGCCTCGATCCGCTCTGTCGGCGTATCCGCCATCGCCAGCGCCCCGCGCACTTCCGCCGCATAAACGCCCATCGTATAGCGCATGGCCGCAACAAATATCTGCTCCTTGCCGCCAAAATAATGATGCGCCAAAGCGCTCGACATCCCCGCCCGCCGCGCGATCTGGCTCACAGTCACATCCAGCGTGCCATGCGCGCCGATTTCGGCAATAGTCGCTTTCACCAAAGCCCGCCTTCGAATAGGCTCCATTCCAAGTTTCGGCATTGCAGACGCCCAATTCAGTTGCACTGTCCAGAATGTTTTGTTTTTATTGACGCGTCAATCAATAAAAATGCCACCAAGGGAGACCACCATGAAACTCAAATACAGCCTCTCGGCGCTTGCGCTGTTTGCCGCCACATCGGCCATGGCCGATGGCCACTGTGATAAAGTGACATTCTCTGATGTCGGCTGGACCGACATCACCGCCACAACAGCCGCCACAACGGCCGTTCTGGAAGCCCTCGGCTATGACACCGATATCAAGCTGCTCTCCGTGCCCGTGACCTATACGGCCATGGCCCAAGGCGATATCGACGTCTTCCTCGGCAACTGGATGCCCACAATGGAGGCCGATATCGCCCCCTATCGCGAAGCCGGCACAGTCGACACCCTGCGCGAAAACCTTGAAGGCGCGAAATATACCCTCGCCGTCAACAAAGCCGCGATGGACATGGGCATTCAGGATTTCGCCGATATTGCCAAACATATGGAGGCCCTTGAGGGCAAAATCTACGGCATCGAACCCGGCAATGACGGCAACCGCCTGATCCAGTCGATGATTGACGACAATGCCTTCGGCCTCAAAGGCTTCGAAGTCGCCGAAAGCTCCGAGCAGGGAATGCTCTCGCAAGTCGACCGCGCAACCAAAAAAGGCGAACCGATCGTCTTCCTCGGCTGGGAGCCGCACCCGATGAACGCCAACTTCGAGATGGGCTATCTCACCGGCGGCGATGAGTTCTTCGGCCCCGACCTCGGCGGCGCAACCGTATATACCAACACCCGCGCAGGCTACGCCAGCGAATGCGCCAATGTCGGCGCGCTGCTGGGCAATCTCAAGTTCACCCTCGCTATGGAAAACGAGATCATGGGCGCGATCCTGAATGACGGAGCCGACCCGAAAGACGCCGCAACAGCATGGCTCAAAGCCAACCCTGACACCGTCATGGCCTGGCTCGCAGGGGTCAGCACAAAAGACGGCGGCGACGCCAAAGCCGCCCTCAAAGCCGCCCTCGGCCTCTAAGCCAGCGCCTGCCAAAGGGGCGGGGCCTCACAGCCCTGCCCCACCATCCGCCCGGCCCTGCGCCCGGCCCAAGGCTCAAGCCCGACGACGCCCGCCAAAGAAAGCATCCGATGACACCCCCATGGCTCAACGCGCTGATCGCCGATGATGGCAAGCTTCCGGTCGGAAAGACCATTGCCTCGGCTTTTGACTGGCTGATCGCCCATTTCGGCCTGGCCTTTGATGCCTTGGAAACCGTGCTCAGCAGCGCTATTGACGGCCTGCTCGGCCTGCTCCAGTTTCCCCATCCCTATATTATGGTCGCGCTCTTCGCCGCGCTCACATGGGCGCTGCAGCGCTCGCGCGGCCGCACGGTTCTGGTCGCGCTCTGCTTTGCCTTTGTGATCAATCAGGGATACTGGGAGGAAACCACAGAGAGCCTCGCCCTGATCTTCTTTGCCGGGCTGTTCTGTATGGGCGTCGGCATCCCCATCGGGATCTTCGCCGCCCACCGCCCGCGCGTCTACCGCGCGCTCCTGCCCGTGCTCGACATGATGCAAACCATTCCGACATTCGTCTATCTCATCCCGATGATCGTCCTCTTCGGGATCGGCATGGTGCCGGGGCTGGTCGCCACCTTTATTTTCGTGCTCCCCGCCCCGATCCGCCTGACACATCTGGGCATCTCGCGCACCCCGCTCACCCTGATCGAGGCCGCCCGCGCCTTTGGCGCCACCCCGCGCCAGTTGCTCTGGAAGGTCGAGCTGCCCTCCGCCCTGCCCCAGATCATGGCAGGTCTCAACCAGACCATCATGCTCTCGCTCTCCATGGTTGTGATCGCGGCGCTCGTCGGGGCCGATGGTCTGGGCGTCCCTGTTGTGCGCGCCCTCAATACTGTCAATGCAGCCCTCGGCTTTGAAAGCGGCCTCGTGATCGTAGCGGTCGCCATCGCGCTCGACCGGATGCTCCGCGTGGAGACCCCCGCATGACACATCCCCCCGCCGTGCGCTTTGAAAATGTCTCGATCGTTTTTGGCGATGCGCCCGAAGCGGCGCTCCCGCTGATGGACGCAGGCCAGAGCCGCGCCGACATACAGGCCCAAACAGGGCAGGTGCTCGGCGTGCACAACTGCTCGCTGGAGGTTCAACAAGGCGAAATTCTCGTGCTCATGGGCCTCTCCGGCTCCGGCAAATCAACCCTGCTGCGCGCCGTCAACGGTCTCAATCCCGTGGTGCGCGGCGATGTCAAAGTCAACACCCCTGCGGGCCTCACCTCGGTGACACAGGCCTCTCCCAAGGCCCTGCGCGAGCTGCGCCTTTGCCAGATTTCAATGGTCTTCCAAAGCTTCGGCCTGCTGCCATGGCGCAGTGTGGCGGAAAATGTCGGCCTCGGCCTCGAGCTGGGCGGCCGCCCCGCCCGCGCGCGCGCGGCAACCGTGCAAAAACAGCTCGCTCTGGTCGGCCTCTCGGACTGGGCCAATCACAAGGTCTGCGAGCTGTCAGGCGGAATGCAGCAACGCGTCGGCCTCGCCCGCGCTTTTGCCACAGATGCACCGATCCTCTTGATGGACGAGCCGTTTTCCGCCCTCGATCCGCTCATTCGCACCCGGCTGCAAGACGAGCTGCTCGAGCTGCAAGCCCGCCTTGGCCGCACCATCCTCTTTGTCAGCCACGACCTGGACGAAGCCTTCAAGATCGGCGGTCGCATCGCGATCATGGAAGGCGGCCGCATTGTCCAATGCGGCACCCCGCAAGACATTTACACACAGCCCGCCAATGCCTATGTCGCCGATTTCGTCGCCCATATGAACCCGCTCGGTGTGCTCACCGCCCGCGACGTCATGGCGCCGCTCACCGCAGCCGCCACAGGCGCCATCGACGCCGGCGAAAAGCTCGCCGCCCTCATGGCCCACTTCCAAACCAGCGATACCCCGCTCATGGTCACAGACAAAGGCCAGCCCCTCGGCGAAGTCACCAAAACCGCCCTGCTCAAACGCCTCCTCACCCCCCGGCCCTAACTCCTGTCTCTTATACACATCT
>JAHBAM020000004.1 GCA_018500125.2 Roseobacter sp.
ATGCGCAACCGCATGCAAAAGCGCGATGCGGCCTTTTTCGGAGCCGGGTTTGCGACGCGGGACATCGCGCGGGCTGAGCAGCTCTGGTGCCGCGGGGCGGGCAGGGTGCATCGGCGGCCGGGCTGTGCCGATCTCAAGCGGGGTGCCGGCCGCGCGCGCGGCAAACCATGTCGCCGCGTGCTGACGGGCGAGCGCGGTTTTGGCGCGCCCGTCCGCTGTGGTGAGCACCTCAACAGCCATCTCTGCCAGCGTCTGGGTCACCTCACAGCGCCTTCACAGCGGCAAGCACATCTTCCACATGGCCCGGCACCTTCACCTTGCGCCAGACGCGCACAACCTGTCCTTCAGCATCAATCAGGAAGGTCGAGCGCTCGATGCCCATGAAACTCTTGCCATACATCTTTTTCTCGCCCCAGACGCCAAGATCTTCGCAGAGGCTGCCGTGCTCGTCTGACAACAGCGGAACCGTCAGCGCCTGTTTGGCGCGAAACTTGCCATGGCTCTCAAGACTGTCTTTGGAGACCCCGAAGACACGCGCCCCCGCCGCCTCAAAGGCCGCCAGATCGGCTGAAAAGCCCTTGGCCTCTGTGGTGCAGCCGGGGGTGTTGTCGCGCGGATAGAAAAACAGAACAAAGGCTTGCCCCTTGAGCGCCCCAAGGCTTACGGTTTCGCCTGTGTCACTGGGAAGGCTGAAGTCCGGGGCGGGAAATTGCGTATCTTGGGTCATCTTGGCTTTACCTCTACCGTCTCGTGGGGTTTCATATTATCGCAGGCCGCAAGGCGCAACGCCAAAGCCTGCGATGTGGTCTATGTGTTACGCCCCGACGGGCCAACCCGATGAGATAAACCTGCGGCGCGCCTGTTTGCAGAAAAACGGCTGAAAACGGTCCAAGAGCGGAGAATGACCCCAAAGAATGCCCCAGAAAATGCCCCGAATGAATGACCCCAGAGCATGACCAAAGCGCCTGACAGCCCGCCAGACACTTCGCCTGACAGCCCTGCTGGGCCTGCGGGCAGTGAGGCTGGGCCTGCGGCCGGTGCGGCTGTGCCGCGGGGCCGGCGCGGCAAGCGTGCGGCTGTCGGGCTGCTCAGTCTGGCCTTGCTGGCGCTATTGCTGCTCGGCGGCGCGCTCGGGCTGTTTGTGATGCGCAGCGAGCCGCTGGCGGTTCCCGAATGGGCCAAGGCGCGGCTCACCGCGCAGATCAACCGCGATATCGCGCCCTATGCCACGCGCCTCGGCGGCGCCTCTGTGGTGGTCGAGGCGGGCTGGGTGCCGCGTGTCTTGCTCAGTGACGCCGAGGTCTTTGATGCCGAGGGCGCGCGGATTGTGGCCTTTGACAGCCTCTCGGTCGGTCTGGCGCTCACGCCGCTGGCCGAAGGCGCGCTGCGCCCGACCGATCTCAGGCTCTCGGGCACGCGCCTTGGCTTGCGGCGCGATCTGCAAGGCGCGTTCTGGATCAGCTTTGGCGAAGAGCTGACCGCCGCCAGCGACACCCCCGACCCGCAGGGCAAGGGCTTTGGCCAGATCATGGCTCAGGTCGATGATCTGCTGGCGCGCCCGACATTCGGCTTTTTTGAGCGGCTCGAGGTTGCCGATGTGACCCTGCGCTATGAAGACGAGCGCGCGCGCCGCAACTGGACGGTGGATGGCGGGCGGCTCGAGCTGGTCCACACCAACGGCGCGCTGCGCGCCCGCGCCGATTTTGCCCTGCTCACGGGCGGGGCCACGGCGGCCGGAGTCGAGCTGAATTTTGACCGCAAAGCCGGCGCCGATCAGGCCTCTGTCGGGCTGAACCTGACCGATTTTCCGGCCAGTGATCTTGCCACCCAAGCGGCGGCGCTGTCTTGGCTCGAGGTGCTGCGCGCGCCCATTTCGGGCGCGTTGCGCCTGTCGATGAATGCCGAGGGCGCGCTTGGCCCGCTCAGCGCCACGCTGCAAATTGCCGAAGGCGCGCTTCAGCCCAACGAGGCCGCAAAGCCCGTGCCCTTCCGCTCCGCACGTACCTATCTGACCTATGATCCCGCAACCAGCATGATCACCTTTGATGAAATCAATCTGCAAAGCGAATGGGTCACGCTGCGCGCCGAAGGCCAGCTTGGCCTTGTGATGGAGGCGGGTGGCTGGCCCGAGGCCTTCATTGGCCAGCTGCGCCTTGCAGGCATTTCGGCCAACCCCTCCGAGCTTCTGCCCGAGCCTGTGACCTTTGAAAGCGGCTTTGCCGATCTGCGCCTCAGCCTTGATCCGTTCCGCGTCGAGCTGGGCCAGCTCGGCCTCAAGGATGGCGACACCGCCTATCACATCGAAGGCAGCTTTGAAGCGCTGCCCAGGGGCTGGAGCTATCAGGTTCAGGCCGCCGCCGAGGCGCTTGATCTGGCGCAGGTGCTCGCGCTCTGGCCCGAAAACGCCGGCGAAAAGAGCCGCCAATGGGTCGCGGCCAATGTTCTGGAGGGCCATATCAACGAAGCCCAGTTTGCCCTGCGCGCCGGGCCGGATGTCAAGGCCGAGCCGCTCGTGTCCTTCGGGTTTGAGCGCGTCAAAATGCGCTTTTTGCCCGATATGCCGCTGATCGAGAATATGGCGGGGCAGGCCAGCCTGCTGCGCAAGCGCTTCGCCGCGCGCGCCACCCGTGGCACAGTCACAGCCCCCGAAGGCGGGCGGCTGACGGTGGCCGGCACCGAGTTTATCATTCCGCGCACCCTGCCAGCGCCCGCCAAAGCCGTGCTCAACCTGCGCACAGAGGGCCAGATCACAGCGGTGCTGAGCCTGCTCAATCAGGAGCCGATCAATGCGCTCAAGAACACGAAACTCCCCGTTACCCTTGCCGACGGGCGCGCCAGCGTTGCGGGCACGCTGGGCTGGACACTGCAGAAAAACCAGCCCCCCGAGGCACTCAGCTATGACATCAAAGCCAGCCTCACCGATGTGACAAGCGAGGTGATTGTGCCGGGGCGCGTGCTGGCCAGCCCTGCGCTCGACGTGCACGTGACCCCCAAAGAGCTGGTGATCTCGGGCGCAGGGCGGCTTGACACCCTGCCTGTGTCAGGCCGGTTCCGCGCGCCGCTCACCGCCCGCAAGACGCGCTCTGACGCCCCCTCTGACACCACCGCCGAGGCGACTGCCGCCGCGCCCGCAGAGCCGGCAACAGTGGAGGGCACAATCGAGCTTTCGCCCGAATTTGTGCGCAGTTTCCGCCTCGGCCTGCCAGCGGGCAGCGTCTCTGGGCGCACCACAGCCGCGCTCGCGCTCACTTTGCCCCGAGGGCAGGGGCCAAGCTTCACGCTCTCCTCCGATCTGGCGGGCCTTGGCCTCGCGATCCCCCAAATCGGCTGGCAGCACAGCCCCGAAAGCACAGGCAAGCTGCACGTCACAGGCCGCCTCGGAGACGCGGTGGCGGTTGATGGCATCACGCTTGAGGCCTCGGGCCTGAAGGCCACAGGGGCCGTGGCGCTCGACAATGGCGTCTTTCAAAACGCGAGCTTTGAGCGCGTGACCATTGGCAACTGGCTCAATGTGCCGCTCAAGATCGTCTCTCGCGGCTCCGGTCTTGCCCCCCAAATCGAGATCGGCGGCGGGCGGATCGATTTGAGCCAGACCACGCTTGGCACAGGCGGCACAGGCGGCACGGGCGGAACAGGTGCAGACAGCCCGCCGATCCTGGCCCGTCTGGAGGAGCTGGTGATTTCGTCGGGCATTTCCCTGCGCGGCTTTCGCGGCGAATTTGCCACGAGCAAAGGCTTTGAAGGCAATTTTTCCGGCAGCGTCAACGGCGAGGCCCTCGTGGAAGGGCGCGTCGTGCCACAGGGCAGCCGAAGCGCCTTCCGCTTGCGCTCCGAAGATGGCGGTCAGGTCCTCAAAGCGGCAGGGCTTCTCAAAAATGCCACGGGCGGCCTGTTTGATCTCACCATGGCGCCCGCTACGGCCAAAGGCAGCTATAATGGCGTGTTGACCCTGTCGGGGGTGCGCCTCAAGGATGCGCCGGCGATGGCGGCGCTGCTCAATGCGGCGAGTGTCGTGGGGCTGATCGAACAGCTCAACGGGCAGGGGATCCTGTTCAACGAGGTAGAAAGCCGCTTTCAGCTCACCCCGCGCCGCGTCGTGGTGAGCAAAGCCAGCGCTGTCGGCAATGCCATGGGGATTTCGATGGATGGCTATTATGATCTTGGCTCGGGCCAGATGGATATGCAGGGGGTTGTCTCGCCGTTCTTTCTGGTCAATGGCCTTGGCGCGATTTTCACCCGCAAAGGCGAGGGGCTGGTCGGGTTCAACTACACGCTCAAAGGCACATCCAATGCCCCTCAGGTGCAGGTCAATCCGCTTTCGATCTTTACGCCGGGGATGTTTCGCGAGATATTCCGCCGCCCACCGCCCGAGATAAAGCGATAAGAGTGCCCCATGAAACTGTCTGACTTTGATTTTATGCTCCCCGAAGAGCTGATTGCCACGCGCCCGGCGCGGCCACGCTCCTCTGCGCGGCTTCTGGTGGCTGAAGGGGCGGGCCTTGGCGCGCCGCTGGTGGACGCGCGCGTCACAGATCTGACCCGCTGGCTTGGCGCGGGCGACAGGCTTGTGATCAACGATACAAAAGTCATTCCCGCCCGCCTGTTTGGCACGCGCGAGCGCCTCGGCGAAACCGGGCTGACCCGCTCGCAAATGGAAGTGACGCTGCTCAGCCCCACAGCGGGCGGCGGCTGGTCTGCGCTGATCAAACCCCTGCGCAAAATCCGCGATGGCGAGGAGATCGTCTTTGCCGCGGGGCTGCGCGCGCGGCTTCTTGGCCGCAACGACGGGCAGGCGGAGCTGTCGTTCAATCTGGAAGGCGAGGCTTTTGAGGCGGCGCTCAACGAAGCCGGTGCGATGCCGCTGCCGCCCTATATCGCGGCCAAACGCGCCGCCGACGAGCAGGACAAGACCGATTATCAAACCGTCTTTGCCCGCCAGACCGGCGCCGTTGCCGCCCCCACGGCCTCGCTGCATTTTGACGAAACGCTCCTGTCCGCGCTGGCCCAAGCGGGCGTCGCCTTCAGCTACGTCACCCTTCATGTCGGCGCGGGCACGTTCCTGCCCGTCAAGGTCGAGGATGTCACCACTCACAAGATGCACGCCGAATGGGGCGAAGTCACGCCTAAGGCCGCCGCCGAGATTGCCGCAACCAAAGCCGCCGGCGGGCGGGTGATCCCTGTGGGCACAACCGCCCTGCGCCTGCTTGAAAGCGCCGCGCGGCCCAGCGGTAAGATCGCGCCGTGGCAGGGCGAAACCGATATTTTTATCTATCCGGGGTTCCCCTTCAAGGTCGCCGATGGGCTGATGACCAACTTCCATTTGCCAAAATCCACCCTGATGATGCTGATTTCCGCGCTCATGGGGCAGGGGCGTGTCATGGAAATTTACAAACACGCGATAGACTCGCAGTATCGCTTCTTTTCTTATGGCGATTCCTCGCTTCTTTTGCCTTAAGACCGAAACAGACGGGAAATGTCGCTTTTGATCCCGACACAAGAGGCATAGAGGTTCACCCACGCCCAAGGGCATAAGGATACGCGATGTTACAGGTTCTCTCTTCGTCATGGGCACTTATGCTCGGAATGATGCTGCTGATGGTGGGCAACGGCCTGCAAGGCACCTTGCTGGGCGTGCGCGGCGATATCGAAGGGTTTTCACCCTTTTTGATGTCGATCGTGATGTCGGGCTATTTTGTCGGCTTTCTGGGCGGCTCGCGCCTCACACCGATGATGATCCGCCGTGTCGGCCATGTCCGCGTCTTTGCCGCCCTTGGCTCGTTTATCTCGGCGGTGCTGATCCTCTATCCGACCTTCGCAGACCCCTGGGCCTGGACCGTGATGCGCATCGTGATCGGCTTTTGCTTTTCCGGGGTCTATGTGACAGCCGAAAGCTGGCTCAACAATTCGGCCGACAACCAGAACCGTGGCAAGGCACTCTCGCTTTACATGATCATGCAGATGCTCGGGATCATCATTGCGCAGGCATTGCTTTTGGTGGCCGATCCGGCGGGCTATGTGCTCTTTGTGATCATTTCGGTGCTGGTCTCTGTGTCTTTCGCGCCCATTCTCCTCTCGGTCAGCCCGACTCCCGCCTTTGAAGCGACCAAGCCCAAAACCCTGCGCCAGATTATGGAAATCTCGCCTCTGGGCTGTGTCGGGATGTTCCTGCTGGGCGGGGTCTTCTCGGCCCAGTTCGGCATGAGCGCCGTCTATGGCACACAAGTCGGCCTGACGCTGGGGCAAATCTCGCTCTTTGTGTCGATGTTTTATGTCGGGGCCACGCTGATCCAATATCCGCTGGGCTGGCTGTCTGACCGGATGGACCGCCGCCGCCTGATCATGATTGTGGCCTTTGTCTGCGCGGTGGGGGCCTTTATCGGGCTGCTCTCGGGCGGACAATATACCCTGCTCTTGGTCGCGGCCTTCCTGATTGGCGGGCTGTCCAACCCGCTCTATTCGCTGCTCGTGGCCTATACCAATGACTTTATCGAGCTTGAGGATATGGCCTCGGTCTCGGGCGGGCTTGTGTTTATCAACGGGCTGGGCGCGATTTCCGGTCCCGTCATCACCGGTTGGCTGATGAGCGCCTTTGGCCCGCCGGCCTATTTTTTGCTCATCGCAACCCTGCTTGTGATGCTCGCCCTCTATGCCGCCTATCGCATGACACAGCGCGCGTCCCCCGCCAGCGAAGAAAACACAAGCAGCTATGCGCCTGTCTCGATGTCCTCTTCGGCGCTCGCAGTAGAATATGCGCTGGAAGCCGGGGCCGAAGACGAGGAAGGCTCCGAAGCGTCATAAAAATGTTAATATTGTCGCAAAACTTTACTTTCATTTGAAATGATTGGCGCTAACCTCACCAGATAGGGTCCAAAAGGTGAGGAGTTGAACCCATGAGCGAACAGGTAACCGCCGCCGAGGTATTGGCGTTCTGGATCGATGAGGTCGGCCCGACAGGCTGGTATAACAGCACCGAGGCGCTGGATGAGACCATCCGCAGCCGGTTTCTGGGCGCTTGGGAGCAGGGGGCCGCAGGCGGGCTGAGCGACTGGCTCCAGAATGCCGAAGGCGCGCTCGCCTATGTGATCCTGCTTGACCAATTCCCGCGCAATATGTTCCGCGGCGCGGGGCAGGCCTTTGCCACTGACAAAAAAGCGCTCTGCGCAGCCAAATGCGCCATCACCAAAGGCTGGGATCTCAAGACCGGCGAACCGGCGCGCCAGTTCTTTTATCTGCCGCTGATGCATTCCGAATGCCTCTCCGATCAGGACCGCTGCATCCGCCTGATGAAAGAGCGGATGCCCGAGACAGGCGAAAACAATCTGCTCCACGCCCGTGCCCACCGCGAAGTCATTCGCACCTTTGGCCGCTTTCCCTATCGCAACGCGGCGCTCGGGCGCCCCAACACAGGGTCGGAAGCAAGCTACATTCAAAGCGGCGGATACGGCGCCACAGTGAAGCAACTCGAAGCTGCATAAAAGCCGATCTTTCAAAGGCTTACAGGCGTTGACGCGGCATATCGCGGCAGCGCCGCTCTGGATGATTGCCCTGAAAAGAAAATTAGTTTAACGTCAAACTATTATTTTTGCGCAGGGGTCGGCGCGCGATTCCCGTGACCAGACCGGAGACAGACATGGCAGCTAAATCTTTTGATATGATCGTGATTGGCGCAGGGCCGGGTGGCTATGTCGCCGCCATCCGTGGCGCACAGCTCGGGTTGAGCGTTGCGATTGTGGAGCGCGAGCATATGGGCGGCATCTGCCTCAACTGGGGCTGCATCCCGACAAAGGCGATGCTGCGCTCCTCGGAGGTCTTTCACCTCATGCACCGCGCCAAGGAATTCGGCCTCGCGGCAGACAATATCTCCTATGATCTGGAGGCCGTGGTCAAACGCTCGCGCGGGGTGGCGGCGCAGCTCTCCGGCGGCATCTCCCACCTGATGAAGAAAAACAAGATCACAACCGTGATGGGCGAAGCCACTGTGACCGCCAAAGGCAAGGTGAGCGTCAAGACCGAGAAGGGCGCCGAGGAGCTGAGCGCCAAACACATCGTCTTGGCCACAGGCGCGCGCGCCCGCGAACTGCCCGGCCTTGAGGCCGATGGCGACTTGGTCTGGACCTACAAACACGCGCTCACACCGCCGCGGATGCCCAAGAAGCTGCTGGTCATAGGCTCCGGCGCGATTGGCATCGAATTTGCCAGCTTTTACAACACTCTGGGCGCAGATACGACGGTTGTTGAGGTCATGGACCGCGTCCTGCCCGTCGAAGACGCCGAAATCTCCGCCTTTGCCAAAAAACAGTTTGTCAAACAGGGCATGAAGATCATGGAAAAAGCCATGGTCAAACAGCTCGACCGCGCCAAAGGAAAAGTCACCGCCCATATCGAAACCGGCGGCAAGATCGAAACACAGGAGTTTGACACCGTCATCTCTGCCGTCGGCATCGTCGGCAATGTCGAGGGGCTTGGCTTGGAGGCGCTCGGCGTGACCATCGACCGCAGCCATGTTGTGGTTGATGACTACTGCCGCACGGGCGTGGAGGGGCTTTATGCCATCGGCGATATCGCCGGCGCGCCGTGGCTGGCGCATAAGGCCTCCCACGAGGGCGTTATGGTCGCCGAGCTGATCGCCGGCCAAAAGCCCCACGCCGTGCGCCCCGAAAGCATCGCCGGCTGCACATACTGCCACCCGCAGGTCGCGAGCGTCGGCTACAGCGAAGCCAAGGCCAAGGAGCTGGGCTATGAGGTCAAGGTGGGCCGCTTCCCCTTTGTGGGCAATGGCAAGGCGATCGCACTGGGCGAACCTGAGGGCATGGTGAAAACCGTATTTGACGCCAAGACCGGCGAGCTTCTGGGCGCGCATATGGTCGGGGCCGAAGTCACCGAGCTGATTCAGGGCTATGTGGTGGGCCGTCAGCTTGAAACCACCGAGGAAGACCTCATGCAAACCGTCTTCCCACATCCGACACTTTCTGAAATGATGCACGAAAGCGTGCTCGATGCCTATGGGCGCGCCATTCATTTTTAAAGGTGTGTGTCATGGTCTCTCTCAACCGCGTGGTGATGAACAAATCGTCTGCCGCGTGGCTGAAAGAGCTGCCGCTCCATACCATGGAGCTGGCCGAGATTTCGGGCAAATGGGGCCGGCGGCTTGAGGCCAAAAGCTATGAGCGCTTCAAATACCCCGACCATGACATCTGCCTTGGCCCGTTTCGCGACAAGACGGGCCGCGCCCGCCAATTTGACCTGATCCTCGCCAATCAGGTCTGGGAGCATCTGGACCGCCCCTTTGCGGCGCTCTGCCATGTCCATGATATGTTGCGCGCGGGCGGGTATTTCTGGATCGCCGTGCCGTTTTATCTGCCGTTTCATGCCGCGCCCCATGATTGCTCGCGCTGGAGCGCGCGTGGTCTGAAGAACCTCTTGATCGAGGCGGGCTTTCCCGAGGCCCGTATCCGCGCCGAAGACTGGGGCAACCGCGCCGCCGCCGCGCGCAACCTCGAACCCGACTGGCCGCCGGTCTATGATCCGGCCACCGACGATCTCACCCATGATCCTGCTTTTCCGATCTGTTCCTGGGCCTTGGCGCAAAAACCGGAGTAGGGCCAGCGCCGCGCCGACCCGCCGGGGGCTGGCCTGTTGGGCGCAGTCTGCAAGCCGCTGCGGTGCAGGGCGTGGCGGGCGCGGCGCTATGGATATTTAAGGCAATAAAAAAGGGCTAGCGGATGAGCTGTCCGCCGGCGGCCTGCCAATGGCTGAGGCCGCCCAGATTGTGCACCTCACGATAACCGAGCTTGCGCAGGATCATCACCCCCTGCGCCGAGCGCGCCCCCGTGGCGCAATAGAGCGCAACCGGCGTCTGAAGCGAGAGCGCCTTGTGGCGGGCGCGGTTGCTTGGGTCTGCGGCCTGAGCCAGCCGCCCCAGAGGCAAGTGGAGCGCGCCGGCCGCGCGGCCCGTGGCGGCCAGCTCTGTGGCCTCGCGCAGATCGATCAGGACCATGTCTCCTGCGGCAACCCGCCCCAGAAGAGGCGTGGCATCACTGCGCTTGAGGGCTTTGAGAAAGGCAAACATATCAGGCTCCAGAGCGGGGGCGGCGGCGGATTTGGCCCCAGAGTGGCATATAAATTCAAGTAATGGAATATAAAACCGCATCCCCCCCTGCGACAGATTTCATCGGGTTGGCAGTTTGATGCGTAGAGCTTAAGACCGGCGTTTCTTTTGTTCTTGAAATGTTCCGGTTTTTCGGTTGGAAGTGGCGCAGAACTTCCCTAAACAAGAAGAAGAAACCGTCGGGTTTACAGAAGGCAGGGGCAGCATCATGGCCGAACTCAAATATATCGAAGTGCGTGGCGCACGCGAGCACAATCTCAAGGGCATCGATGTCGATATCCCGCGTGACCAGCTTGTTGTGATCACCGGGCTGTCCGGTTCGGGCAAATCGAGCCTCGCCTTTGACACGATCTATGCCGAAGGCCAGCGCCGCTATGTCGAGAGCCTGAGCGCCTATGCGCGCCAGTTCCTTGATATGATGGAAAAACCCGATGTCGACCACATCAGCGGCCTTAGCCCCGCCATTTCCATCGAGCAGAAGACAACGAGCAAAAACCCGCGCTCCACCGTGGGCACCGTCACCGAGATTTATGACTACCTGCGCCTGCTTTTTGCCCGCGCCGGCACGCCCTATAGCCCCGCCACAGGCAAGCCCATCGAGGCCCAGCAGGTGCAGGATATGGTCGACCGGATCATGGCCATGGAGGAGGGCACGCGCGGCTATCTGCTCGCGCCGATCATCCGCGACCGCAAGGGCGAATACCGCAAGGAGTTTCTCGAGCTGCGCAAGCAAGGCTTCCAGCGGGTCAAGGTGGATGGGGCATTTTACGAGCTTGACGAGCCGCCCACGCTGGACAAGAAATTCCGCCACGACATCGACGTTGTCGTCGACCGGATCGTGATCCGCGAGGGCATGGAAACCCGCCTCGCCGACAGCCTGCGCACAGCGCTTGACCTTGCCGATGGCATCGCCATTCTGGAAACCGCGCCGAGCGACGGAGAGCCGGAGCGCCACACGTTTTCGGAGAAATTCGCCTGCCCCGTCTCGGGCTTCACCATCCCCGAAATCGAGCCACGGCTGTTTTCTTTCAACGCGCCCTTCGGGGCCTGTCCGGAGTGCGACGGGCTTGGCGTCGAGCTGTTTTTTGACGAAAATCTCGTGGTGCCTGACAGCACGCTCAAAATCTATGATGGCGCGCTCGCGCCGTGGCGCAAGGGCAAGTCGCCCTATTTTCTCCAGACCATCGAGGCCATCGCCAAACATTACGAATTTGACAAAAACACCAAGTGGAAAGACCTCCCCGCCCATGTGCAGCAGGTCTTTCTTTATGGCTCGGGCGAAGACGAAATCTCCTTTCGCTATGACGAGGGCGGGCGCGTCTATCAGGTGTCCCGCGTGTTTGAGGGCGTCATTCCCAATATGGAGCGCCGCTACCGCGAAACCGACAGCAACTGGATCCGCGAAGAATTCGAGCGCTACCAGAACAACCGCCCCTGCGGCGCCTGCGAGGGCTATCGGCTGCGCGAAGAGGCGCTGGCCGTCAAAATCGCCGGGGAGCACGCCGGGCAGGTGGTGCAAAAGTCGATCCGCGAGGCGCTGGACTGGGTCACATCCGTGCCCGCGAGCCTCAGCCCGCAGAAAAACGAGATCGCCCGCGCGATCCTCAAGGAAATTGGCGAGCGCCTCGGCTTTCTCAACAATGTCGGGCTGGATTATCTCTCGCTCTCGCGCAATTCCGGCACGCTGAGCGGGGGCGAAAGCCAGCGGATCCGCTTGGCCTCCCAGATCGGCTCGGGGCTGCAAGGGGTGCTCTATGTGCTTGATGAGCCGTCGATCGGCCTGCACCAGCGCGACAATGGCCGCCTTCTGACCACGCTCAAGAACCTGCGCGATGCGGGCAACACCGTGATTGTGGTGGAGCACGACGAAGAGGCGATCCGCGAGGCGGATTATGTCTTTGACATCGGCCCGGGCGCAGGGGTTCACGGCGGCCGCGTGGTCAGCCATGGCACTCCCGAACAGGTGACAAACGACCCCGCCAGCCTCACAGGGCAATACCTCTCCGGCGCGCGCGAAATCGCCATTCCGGCCAAGCGCCGCAAGGGAAATGGCAAGAAAATCAAAGTGGTAAAAGCCACAGGCAACAACCTCAAAGAGGTGACAGCCGAGTTCCCGCTCGCCAAGTTTGTCTGCGTCACCGGGGTCTCTGGCGGGGGCAAGTCGACGCTGACGCTGGAGACGCTCTTCAAAACCGCCTCCATGCGCCTCAACGGCGCGCGCCAGACGCCGGCGCCTTGCGAAACCATCAAGGGTCTTGAGCATCTGGACAAGGTCATCGACATCGACCAGCGCCCCATCGGCCGCACCCCGCGCTCCAATCCGACGACCTATACGGGCGCCTTTACCCCGATCCGCGACTGGTTTGCCGGGCTGCCCGAGGCCAAAACGCGCGGCTACAAGCCGGGGCGCTTTTCGTTTAACGTCAAGGGCGGGCGCTGCGAGGCCTGTCAGGGCGACGGGGTCATCAAGATCGAGATGCACTTCCTGCCCGATGTCTATGTCGAATGCGAAACCTGCAAGGGCGCAAGGTATAATCGCGAAACCCTTGAGGTCAAATTCAAGGGCAAAAGCATCGCCGATGTGCTCGATATGACGGTGGAAGAGGCGCAAGACTTCTTCAAGGCCGTGCCCTCGATCCGCGAGAAAATGGATGCGCTCATGCGTGTGGGCCTTGGCTATATCAAGGTCGGCCAACAGGCCACAACGCTCTCGGGCGGCGAGGCGCAGCGCGTCAAGCTCTCAAAAGAGCTGGCCAAGCGCTCCACGGGGCGCACGCTTTATATCTTGGATGAGCCGACAACGGGGCTGCACTTTGAAGATGTGCGCAAGCTGCTTGAGGTGCTGCAAGAGCTGGTCGACGGCGGCAACACCGTGATCGTGATCGAGCACAATCTGGATGTGATCAAAACCGCCGACTGGATCATTGATATCGGCCCTGAGGGCGGCGACGGCGGCGGCGAGATCGTGGCCGTTGGCACGCCCGAGAAAGTGGCCGAAGCGCCGCGCAGCCATACGGGCCACTATCTCAAAGAGATGCTCAAGCCCAAGCGCCCGGCGGCAAAAGCCTAGCCGCCAGAGCGGGCCAAAAGGGGGGCGGCGCTCTGTGCCGCCCGTCGTGCCGCCCGTCTCTTACTTCTGGACAGGGCAGGTGCTAAAGCCAAAGACTTTATAGAGCAGGCAAGAGCCCATCAGCCCTGTGGCGAGCGGGACAATCCCGATCAGATAGAGCCAGTTGTAGCCATTGGCCGAATTGAGGAAAAATCCGAGGATCAGGGCCGCCCCGATCACGATGCGCAGGATGCGGTCCAGGCCGCCGACATTCTTGGTCATAACAGTCTCCTAATTTAACATTCCACTCTTTGTATGTGTAAGCGCAAATCCCGAGCGCGAAAAGGGGAAATCCTGCTCTGAGGGGCAGAGAGAAAAACAAAGAGCATTCGACAGATAAAGGCCGCCGGTGGTGCCGCGGCCGGGCGGCGCACGCTGCATTATCTAATTTTGTGTTAACGCAGGTTGTGCAAGGGGGGTGCACGCCCTGTGCACGCCCTGTGCACGCATATCACCCCCCCAGAATCGCCCCATCCCAAGGCATTAACCAAGCGGTGCGCCGCAGTAAGATTTGCAAAAGCTCTGGGCGCGCCTTGGCCAAAGCTCAAGGCGAGCTATCATTTTTTTGATATGTATATCAGCTCGTTAAAGGGTCAAATTGATGTAGCACTCCGGGCCTCTCACCCCCACCGCGCGCAGCCCTAAGACAAGGCTAAGCGCGTGGCGTGCACAGTTCTCACCCCCGCCCCCGCCCTTCAAAGCGCGGCAACATCGCCGAGAAATCCTGACCGGACCCGTTTTCATGCTCGACAAATTGCTCATACAACGCCATCGCCGCTTGCCCGAGGGGCGTATCCGCATCAGCCGCCTCGGCAGCCTGCTGGGACAAGCGCAGATCTTTCAGCATCAGATTGGCGGCAAAGCCGGGCTGATAGCCATTGTCCGCAGGGCTTTGCGGCCCGACGCCCGGCGCAGGGCAATAGGCGTTCATGCTCCAGGAATAGCCCGAAGAGGTGCTCACCACATCAAACATCTTTTGCCGCTCCAGCCCGAGCTTGTCGGCCAGCGCAAAGGCCTCACAGGTCGCAATCATCGTGACGCCAAGGATCATATTGTTGCAAATCTTGGCCGCTTGGCCCGCGCCCGCGGCGCCGCAATGCACGGCTTTTTGCCCCATGATTTCAAAGAGCGGGGAAGCCTTGGCAAAGCCCGCCTCGGTCCCGCCGGCCATAAAGGTCAGCGTGCCCGCTGTTGCCCCGCCGACGCCGCCAGAGACGGGCGCATCAACAAACAAAAGCCCCGCCGCCTCGGCCTCTGCCGCCACCGCGCGGGCGCTTTCCACATCAACCGTCGAACAGTCCACCAAAGCCGCGCCCCGGTCCATCGCGGGCAGAACGTCCAGAGCCACAGCCCGCAGGATCGCGCCATTGGGCAGCATGGTGATCACCACATCCTGCCCCTTGGCCGCCTCGGCGGCGCTTGCAGCAAGGCGCACCCCGTCCACAGCCACATCGGCCATGTCAAAGCCCGTGACGCTATGGCCCGCTTTGGCCAGATTGGCGGCCATCGGCGCGCCCATATTGCCAAGTCCGATAAATCCGATCTTCATGAGGCTCTCTCCTTATGGGAATGTCAGCTCCAGCGCGCCAAGCGGGGCCAGCATGGCCTGCACAACGCTCTGGTCAAGGGTGTCTGCCGCGTGTTTCCAGCGCGGTTTGCGGTCTTTGTCGATGATAGCGGCGCGAATCCCTTCGAGAAAGTCGCCATGCTCCATGGCGCGCGCCGTAAAGCGGTATTCCAGCGCCAGCGCCTCGCGGATGTCGCCACAGCCCTTAAGCTCTGCCATCATCAGAAGGGTCGCCGCCATGGCAAGGGGCGAGTTGCGCCCGAGGGCTTTCAGGGCTGTGGCGGCAAACTCTGTGTCTTGCGCGGCCAAACGGCTGTAAAGATCGGGCAGGCTTGTGGCGCTGAAGGCCGCATCAATATCGGCTTGATGCGCCGCGAGCGTGCCTGCCGCCGGTGTCTCTTGCGCCGCGGCGAGAAGGCTCGGATCGGCTCCGGTTTCAAGCTCGGCGATCAGGTCTTTCCACTTTAATTCAGGAATGTAAGTATCTGCAAAACCTGCATAAATAGCGTCTACTGCGGCCATGCGCGCCCCGGTCAACCCAAGATAGGCGCCGCTCGCGCCCGGCGCATTGGCAAGGATCATCGAGCCGCCCACATCCGGCACAAGCCCGATCCCGCATTCGGGCATGGCGACCTGCGAGCTTTCGCCCACGATACGGTGTGAGCCATGGCAGCCAACCCCCATGCCGCCGCCCATTGTGAAGCCTTGCAAAAAGGAAATGACCGGCTTGGGATAGCTGCGCAGCGCCGCATTCATCCTGTATTCATCGCGCCAGAAGCGCTGGCCAAAGCCATAGTCGCCGCGCGTGCCGCTGTCGTAGAGATCGGCAATATCCCCCCCCGCCGAGAAGGCTTTTTCGCCCTCGGCATCGATGATCACCCGCGTCACAGCGGGGTCGTCCCGCCACATCTGGAGGGCTGCATCAATCGCCGTAACCATCTGATATGTCACAGCATTCAAAGCCTTGGGGCGGGTGAGGGTGATCCCCCCCGCCGCACCTGTCACCCGGATCGAAATATCGCTCATGCGGCGTCTGCAATCATCTGGCGCGAGATGATCAGGCGCATGATTTCATTGGTGCCTTCAAGGATCTGGTGGACCCGCAAATCGCGCACGATTTTCTCGATCCCGTAGTCGGCAAGATAGCCATAGCCGCCATGAAGCTGCAAACATCCATTGGCCACGTCAAAGGCCACATCGGTCACCATCAGCTTGGCCATGGCGCAGAATTTTGTCGCATCATGCGCCCCCGTGTCGAGCTTCCACGCCGCCTGACGCAGGAAAATCCGCGAGGCCTGCAACTTGGTTTCAAACTCTGCAAGCTTGAATTGCAGCGCCTGAAACTGGTTGATCGATTTGCCAAAAGCCTTGCGCTCGCTCATGTATTGCAAAGTCAGATCAAGCGCATTTTGGGCGCCCCCAAGGGCTGAGGCCGCAATGTTGAGCCGCCCGCCGTCCAGCCCCGCCATGGCATAGGCAAAGCCTTGGCCTTCCTCGCCAATCAGGTTGTCATGGGGCACGTTGCAATCGTCAAACTGAACCTGCGCCGTGGGTTGTGCGCGCCAGCCCATCTTGTCCTCGAGCGCACCAAAGCTGAGGCCCGCCGCGCCGTCTTCGACCACCACTGTCGAGATGCCTTTCGGGCCGTCCGCGCCTGTGCGCACCATCGTGACATAAGCGTCAGAATAGCCGCCGCCTGAAATAAAAGCTTTTGTTCCGTTGAGCTTATAGCCTTCGTTGGTCTTGTCTGCGCGGGTCTTGAGCGCCGCAGCGTCCGAGCCAGAGCCAGGCTCTGTCAGGCAATAGGAGAAGATTTTTTCCATGCTGCACAGAGCCGGGAGCCATTTGGCCTTGGTCTCGTCTGAGCCGAATTTGTCTATCATCCCGCCGCACATATTGTGGATCGACAGAAACGAGCCGACAGCCGGGCAGGCCATGGCGAGCGCCTCAAAAACCAGCGTCGCATCGAGCCGCGACAGCCCCGAGCCGCCGCTTTCCTCGCGCACATAAAGCCCGCCAAAGCCAAGCTCGGCCAGCTTGGGCCAAAGCTCTTTCGGGATCGTGCCGGCCTTTTCCCACTCCATGGCAAAGGGGGCGATATGCTCAGCGCCAAAGCCTTTCGCCATATCAAAGATCAGCGTTTGCTCTTCACTCAATGCAAAGTCCATGATGGTCTCCTCCCATAAGTCAGCCGTCTGTGCGAATTGAACACTCGTTTAATTCAAAAATCTTACAGGAGTTTTGCAGGGCTTCAAGCTGACTATTCAACCCGGATCTTGCCGCGCATCCCGCCATGCCAGCGGCAGATATAGTCAAACTCGCCTTTGCGGTCAAAAATGAGGGTTGCGGACTTGCCCTTGCGCAGATTTCCGCTGTCCCAGCTGCCGTCTTTCGCGGTTGCGGTATGCTCCAGTGCGTCACGGTTTTCAAAGACCACACTGTCGCCCGCCTTGATCACAAGGGTCGCGGGCGTAAACTGCATCGATTGAATGCGCACTTTGTGCTGTGCGGCCTCGGCTGGCCTCGGGCGCAAAACCGACAGAGGCGGCAGGGCAAGAGATGTGAAAATAAAATGGCGTCTCGTGAACATGGGCACTCTCCTAAAGCGGGTGGGGCAGGTCGGTCTGCTGCCAAACTAGCAGAGGGCCGCCCGATGCTCAAAGCTCCGTCTTGAGCCATGCTTTTGCATCCTGCAAATTGTCAAAGATCGCCGCTCTGGCCCAATCGGATTGCTCGGTCAGGTTCTCAAAGATCCGCCCCATCCCGAAGGCAACCTCATCGGGCGCAATAATCGCAACACGCATGATTGCGCCCGCCTCGCTGTAGCTTTTGCCAAACATCGAAAACAGTGCATAGATTTCGGCGAAGCCTATGGTGCTGCTGTCAAATTCGCGAATATCGGCAATATGGGGCCGGGTGAGCGAGAACATCGGATCCTGACTGTAGGTCTGAAACAGCGTGCTGATGTCTGACAGGCTCACGCGGCCGCGATAGCGCGCCAAGACAGCTGCCGGCTCGTCGATGATCTCATAGGTTACGGGCATGGGGTGTCCAAAAAGAACGCACAAAAAAAGCGACCCTTTCAGCAAAGGGCCGCTTTCTACCATGACGTTAGTTGGGTGATTAGTCCATAGGCTTGAAGTTGAATTCACCACCGTTTTTGATGCCCGAAGGCCAGCGCGATGTGACCGTCTTTGTGCGGGTGTAAAACTTGAACGCATCCGGCCCGTGCTGGTTCAAATCGCCAAAGACAGATTTCTTCCAGCCGCCAAAGGTGTGATAGGCCAGCGGCACAGGAATTGGCACGTTGATCCCGATCATGCCGACATTGATCCGGTTGGCAAAGTCGCGCGCCGCATCACCATCACGGGTGAAAATAGCCGTGCCGTTGCCGTATTCATGGTCCATAGCCAGCTTGAGCGCTTCTTCATAAGAGCCTGCGCGCACAGTGCTGAGCACGGGGCCGAAAATCTCTTTTTTGTAGATGTCCATATCTGGGGTCACACGGTCAAAAAGATGCGGTCCGACAAAGAAGCCGTCTTCATAGCCCTGCAAGGCAAAGTCACGCCCGTCCACAACAAGCTCAGCGCCTTGATCCACACCTGTCTGCACAAGGTTGAGAATGTTTTGCTTCGCTGCGGCCGTGACAACGGGGCCGTAATCCACGTCATCGCCCGAGGTGTAAGGCCCGACTTTGAGCTTCTCGATGCGTGGCACCAGCTTTTCGATCAGCTTGTCAGCGGTTTCCTCGCCCACGGGCACAGCCACAGAAATCGCCATACAGCGTTCGCCTGCCGCGCCAAAGCCTGCGCCGATCAGCGCGTCTGCGGCTTGGTCAAGATCGGCATCCGGCATGATGATCATGTGGTTTTTAGCGCCGCCAAAGCACTGGACACGCTTGCCTTGCGAGCAGCCTGTGCCATAAATATATTCGGCAATCGGCGTTGAACCGACAAAGCCGACCGACTGGATCGTGTCGTCATAGAGGATCGCGTCAACAGCTTCCTTATCGCCGTTCACGACTTGCAGAATGCCCTTGGGCAGGCCCGCTTCTTCCATCAGCTCGGCCAGCATCAGCGGAACCGAAGGGTCGCGCTCGCTGGGCT
Organism: Roseobacter sp.; assembly: GCA_018500125.2. Taxonomy (GTDB): domain Bacteria; phylum Pseudomonadota; class Alphaproteobacteria; order Rhodobacterales; family Rhodobacteraceae; genus Lentibacter. The sequence goes on from JAHBAM020000004.1 coordinate 18,891, forward strand.
TGAGAATAAAGGCGTTGCCGCAGGCGAGGGCAGGGCCGAACATCCACATCGGGATCATCGCGGGGAAGTTGAACGGGGTGATCCCCGCGGTCACGCCAAGCGCCTGACGCATCGAATACATATCGATGCCCGGGCCTGCGCCGTCGGTGTAATCGCCTTTCAGAAGCTCGGGCGCGCCGATGCAATATTCGATCACTTCAAGACCGCGCTGCACATCGCCTTTGGCATCAGGGAAGGTCTTGCCGTGCTCACGGCTGAGCGCTTCGGCCAGTTTGTCCATGTCGCGATTGAGCAGATCGACATATTTCATCATCACCCGCGCCCGGCGCTGCGGGTTTGTCGCCGCCCAAGCCGGCTGCGCCGCGGCAGCAATCGCAACGGCCTTGGCCATCTCTTCTTTAGAGGCCAGCGGAACGCGCGCCTGAACTTCGCCAGTCGCAGGGTTGAACACATCCGCAAACCGGCCTGATGTGCCTTTGACGTGTTCGCCGCCGATATAATGGGTAAGGTCTTTCATGTGATCCTCCAGTCAGATTTCACCGCCATTCTAGCCTTGCAATATTGTATGTAAAAGGGGCAGGTTTACACGGCGCAATTTGCGTTTTTGCAAGACTGGGGCGGGGCGACACCACATGACACCAAACTGGGACGATATGCGCAGCTTTCTGGCTGTGGCGCGGGCCGAGACCCTCTCGGGGGCCGCGGCCCTGCTCAAAGCCGATCCTGCAACAGTGGGCCGGCGCGTGGCGCGGCTGGAAGAAGCGCTCAATGAGATCCTATTTGCTAAATCTCCGCAGGGCTACCGCCTGACCGCACAGGGCCAGAAGCTCTTGTCTCATGCCGTCCGCCTTGAACAGACCATGCAAGACGCCCGAGAAGATCTGGGCGGGCAGGGCGCCGAACTCTCCGGTCAGATCCGCATCGGCGCGCCAGACGGCTGTGCCAATTTTTTGCTGCCACAGGTCTGTGCTGCGATCACAGCCGAAAACCCCGAGCTTGATATCCAGATTGTGGCTTTGCCGCGCATCTTCAATCTCTCCAAACGCGAGGCCGATATGGCGATCACGGTGAGCCGCCCGGAGGCGGGCCGGCTCTTGGTGCAAAAACTGGTGGATTACAAACTCCATCTTGCCGCCGCCGCAGAATACCTCGCCCAACACCCCGACATCCGGAGCATGGAGGCGCTCGGTGGGCACCGATTTGTCGGCTATATCCCCGACATGATTTTTGACAAGGAGCTTGATTACCTGAGCGGCACGCCGTTTGAGCGGGTGACCCTCGCGTCCAATTCGGCGGCTGTTCAGCTCAATATCCTGCGCCAGGGCGGCGGGATCGGCGTTGTGCATGATTTTGCTCTGCCCGCGGCTGCGAACCTGCGCAAGATATTGCCAGAAGCCTTCAGCCTCAAGCGGAGCTTTTATCTCATCCGCCATGAAGATGATCGCCGTGTGGCACGGCTTTCGCGTTTTGCCGACCGCTTGAGCGAAGGTCTGCGCCAAGAGATGATCCGGTTGACGGCGATCGCTTGACAGAGCGGTCTTTGATGTCGCAACCTGAGAAAAAAGGAGACTGCCGATGCTCGTGCAACAGATCCTCAAATCAAAGGGCGATGGCCCGGTGATTACAATCAAAGCCTCGACCTCGATATCAGAGGCGGCCCATGTTCTTGCCGAGCGCAGGATCGGCGGCCTGATCGTCTCCGAAGACGGCACCCGTGTGGAAGGGATCCTGTCGGAACGCGATATTGTGCGCAGTCTTGCGCTTCGCGGCTCTGTTTGTCTGGAGGAGCGGGTCGGTGATTTGATGACGCGCAATCCGGTGTGTTGCCGCAAAGACGAAACAACAGACGCCGTTTTGCAAAAAATGACCAACGGGCGCTTTCGCCATATGCCTGTCACAGAAGATGGCAAGCTCGTCGGGATCATAACCATCGGAGACGCGGTCAAAGCGCGCCTTGAAGAACTTTCCATGGAAAAAGATGCCCTGCAGGGCATGATTATGGGGCATTAGACAGGGCACGAGGTAGGGCGATACTGTCGCGCCCTCCCGTCACGCCCTTGCAATTTCTGCCGCAATATCGCATTGCAGCGACATAATCTTACGCAGCCAATAGCAAGAGGCTCCCATGCGCATCGGTCTATACCCCGGAACCTTTGACCCAGTCACCTTGGGGCATCTTGACATCATCAAGCGGGGCGCGGCCCTTGTGGACCGTCTGGTGATCGGAGTTGCGATCAACCGCGACAAAGGCCCGCTGTTCTCACTTGAAGAGCGTGTCGACATGATCGAAGCCGAATGCGCTGAGCTGTCGCGCAAGACCGGAACAGAGATTGTCGTGCACCCGTTTGAAAACCTGCTGATTGATTGTGCCAAAGATGTCGGCGCACAGATTATTGTCAGAGGTCTGCGGGCTGTGGCGGATTTTGAGTATGAATACCAGATGGTGGGGATGAACCGGTCTTTGGACGATTCTGTTGAAACGGTGTTTCTCATGGCAGAAGCCCGCCATCAGGCGATTGCATCCAAGCTTGTGAAAGAGATTGCGCGTCTGGACGGCGATATTTCCAAGTTTGTGCCCCCGCTCGTGCGCGACAGGGTCTTGTCTCGGATGGGCAAGATCTAGGCTGGGCGCGCTCAGCGCCAAAACGCCAGCCACTCGATAAGCTCGGCTATTTTGCGCAATAGAAAGACTGTTCCCTCCCAGCCGAAAAAGAACATATCAAGGCAGAGCAACGCAACAATCACGAGAGCCAAGACGATCGAGATTTGTGAGTTCATTCTATACCATCCACATCAAAACCAAAACTATGCCAAAAGATATGCCCGACATGGGCATTTTGCGCAAGAAATCATCAAGCCACTGTCCAAAACGATCAGGCGCCAAGCCTGTGAAGCCTGACGCCTGATGAAAACCTATGCGGGCCTTAGCCTATAGTGGAACGGTTTCGCAGAGCTTAAAGCCGCCCCATCATCGCGGCGACATCG
>JAHBAM020000160.1 GCA_018500125.2 Roseobacter sp.
GGCCTATGACTACACCAACAAGGGCAATCTCGTCGCGGTGATCTCCAACGGCACAGCCGTGCTCGGCCTCGGCAATCTCGGCGCGCTCGGCTCCAAGCCGGTCATGGAGGGCAAATCCGTGCTCTTCAAACGCTTCGCCGATGTAAACTCGATCGATCTCGAGCTTGACACAGAAGACCCCGACGAATTCATCAACGCCGTGCGCATCATGGGCCCGACATTTGGCGGCATCAATCTCGAAGACATCAAAGCCCCCGAATGCTTCATCATCGAGCAGACGCTCAAGGAGCAGATGGACATCCCCGTCTTCCACGATGACCAGCACGGCACAGCCGTGATCTGCGCCGCCGGCCTGCTCAACGCCCTGCAAATCAGCGGCAAGTCGATTGATGAGGTCAAAATCGTCGTCAACGGCGCTGGTGCCGCCGGGATCGCCTGTATCGAGCTGATCAAAGCCATGGGCGCCAAACACGACAACTGCATTTTGTGCGACACCAAAGGCGTGATCTATCAGGGCCGCACCGAAGGCATGAACCAGTGGAAATCGGCCCACGCCGCCAATACCGAGGCGCGCACACTGGCCGAGGCGATGGACGGCTGCGATGTCTTCCTCGGCGTCTCCGTCAAAGGCGCGGTCACGCCCGAGATGGTCGCCTCCATGGGCAAAAACGCCGTCATCTTCGCCATGGCCAACCCCGACCCCGAGATCACCCCCGAAGAGGCCCACGCCGTGCGCGAAGATGTGATCGTCGCCACAGGCCGTTCGGACTACCCCAATCAGGTCAACAATGTCCTCGGCTTCCCCTATCTGTTCCGCGGCGCGCTCGATATCCACGCCCGCGCCATCAACGACGAAATGAAAATCGCCTGCGCCGAGGCGCTCGCCAAACTGGCGCGCGAAGATGTCCCCGATGAGGTCGCCATGGCCTATGGCAAAAAGCTCAGCTTCGGGCGTGACTATATCATCCCGACACCGTTTGATCCGCGCCTGATTTATGTGATCCCCCCGGCCGTTGCGAAAGCAGGGATGGACACAGGCGTTGCCCGCCGTCCGATCATCGACATGGAAGCCTATGAAGCCTCTCTCAAGTCACGGATGGACCCGACAGCCAGCATCCTGCGCAGCCTCAACGCCCGCGCCCGCCAGAATCAGGCAACCATGATCTTCGCCGAGGGCGATGACCCGCGCGTGCTGCGCGCCGCTGTGCAATACCAGCGCTCGGGCATGGGCCGCGCGCTTGTTGTGGGCCGCGAGGAAGATGTCCAAACCAAGCTCACCGCCGAAGGCATGGCCGATGCTGTCGGCGAGCTAGAGATCGTCAACGCCGCCAATTCGCCCCATCTGGCCGAATACAAAGCCTTCCTCTACAAGCGCCTCCAGCGTCAGGGCTTTGACCGCCACGATGTGCACCGCCTCGCCGCGCGCGACCGTCACGTCTTCGCCGCGCTCATGCTGGCCCATGGCCACGGCGAAGGCCTCATCACAGGCGCAACCCGCAAATCAGCCCATGTCATGCAACGTATCAACATGGTGTTTGACGCCTCCGCCGAGGCCGGCGCCGTCGGCGTCACAGCGCTGCTTCACAAGGGGCGCATTGTGCTTGTCGGCGATACGCTGGTTCACGAATGGCCCGACGAACAAGACCTCGCCACAATCGCCGAGCGCTCCGCCGATGTGGCGCGCCACTTGGGCCTTGAGCCGCGCGTCGCCTTTGTGAGCTTCTCCACATTCGGCTACCCGCGCTCCGAACGGGCCGAGAAAATGCACAAAGCCCCCGGCGTGCTCGCCGCGCGTGGTGCCGATTTCGAGTATGAAGGCGAAATGACCGTCGATGTCGCGCTGAATGCCCAGGCCCAGAAAAGCTATCCCTTCTCGCGCCTCACAGGCCCGGCCAATATTCTCGTCGTGCCCGCGCGTCACTCGGCCTCGATCAGCACAAAACTGATGCAGGAAATGGCCGGCGCAACCGTCATTGGCCCGATCCTTGCTGGCATTGATGAAAGCATCCAGATCTGCTCGACGGTCTCCACAGTCAACGACATCCTCAACATGGCGGTGCTCGCCGCCTGTAAGGTCGGCTAGCCCATGACGCTCTTCTGCCTCGGCTCGATCAATCTGGATCACACCTACGAGGTGCCCCACCTTCCCGCGCCGGGCGAAACCATCCTCGCCGAGAGCCACAGCACAGGCCTCGGCGGCAAAGGCGCAAACCAGTCTGTCGCCGCCGCCCAAGCCGGCGCGCCCGTGGTCCATATCGGCGCGCTCGGCCCCGATGGCGATTGGGCGCTCGCCCGCCTCAAAGCCCTCGGCGTTGACACAACCCATGTCGCGCGGGTCACAACGCCCACCGCCCACGCCCTCATCACGGTCGATCCTAAAGGCGAAAACGCCATCACCGTCTTCCCCGGTGCCAATATGCAGCAGTCTCTGCCGCGCCTCAAAGCGGCCCTGCTCACCGCACAGCGCGGCGATATGCTGCTCTTGCAAAACGAGACCAATCTGGCGCTAGAAGCCGCCACTCTTGCGCGCAGCCTCGGCCTCAAAGTGCTCTACGCCGCCGCCCCCTTCAACCCGAAGACCACAGCCGCGCTCCTTCCGCTCACCGATATTCTCGTCCTCAATGCGGTCGAAATGGCCCAGCTTCAGGCCGTCACAGAGACGCTCTCTCCCGAAACAATCGTGGTCACAGAAGGCGCCAAAGGCGGCTATGCCCTCACCGCCAAAGGCAAACAACGCTTCCCCGCTTTTCCGGTGCGCGCGCGCGACACAACCGGCGCAGGCGACACATTCACAGGCTATCTCGCCGCCGCCCTGCACGAGGGCCAGCCGCTGGCAAACGCCCTGCGCCGCGCCGCCGCCGCCTCGGCCCTCAAAGTCACGCGCAAAGGCACCGCCGATGCCATCCCCGCCCGCGCCGAAGTCGACGCTTTCCTGAAAGCCCAACCCTAACCCTTTTTTATTGCCCTAAATATCCCACCGATTCCGCGCAACAAGTGCGCTCTATCGGTCATCGCGTTTGCTGCGCAAACCGCTTGGGGGGTCTGGGGGCAGCGCCCCCAGCCGATCGGCTTGCGAAGCAAGTCGAAGCCTCACCCCGCAAAAGGCGCAGCACGCCCCCAAAGTTCCTTCACACGGGCATCCCGCCCGCAGGCCTTGCGATAGAACTTATAAGCGCTCGCCCGCGTCTTCGGCCCCGCCCGTGTCAGCACAATGGCGCTGCTCTTGTAATAGTCCTGATGATAGTCCTCCGCCGGGTAAAACCCGTTCAATGGCAGAACCTTGGTGACAATCTCGCGCCCCAGATCCTGCCCCGCCGCAGCCACAGCCGCCTCGGCCGCAGCCTTCTGCGCCGCGCCATCATAAAACAGCGCTGTCTTATAAGCCGGCCCACGGTCACAAAACTGCCCGCCGTCATCGGTCGGATCAATCGAGCGCATAAACTTGTGCAAAATCTCCTCACGGCTGATCCTGTCCACATCAAAGGTGATCTTCACCACCTCAAAATGCCCCGTGTGGTCCTTATACGTCGGGTTGGTGCTCTTGCCGCCCGCAAAGCCCGAGACCGCCTCAATCACCCCGTCGACGCTTTCAAAGTCTGATTCCACACACCAGAAGCACCCGCCCGCCACAACAATCTCCTCGCGCGGCCCGGCCTTGGCCACCCCCGATTGCATCCCCAGCACCAGCGCAATCAACACCGCCAGAATCAGGGCCTTCATTTCTCTCACACAGCACATCATTGAACATTCTCCTGCCAAACCTGCCCCAGTCTAGCGCGCAAAAACTCCCCTGTAGACAGCCCTCACAGAGAGGTTACAACTTGTTCCCGAAACGTGAGAGGCCAAACCATGAGCGACAAAATAACAACCCACGCCGCCGAAGACGACGCACGCAACGAAAAGATCAAGATCTGGCTCAACGGGCGCTGTGTCCCCAAGGCCGAGGCGCTGGTCTCGGTCTATGACAGCGGCTTCATGCTCGGCGATGGCGTCTGGGAGGGGCTGCGGCTCTACAATGGCACATGGGCCTTCTGGGAGGAGCATTTCGACCGCCTGTTTGAGGCCGCAAAAGCGATTGATCTTGACATCGGCATGAGCCGCGACGCGCTCTATTCTGCCTTGTTAGAGACGCAATCAGCCAACAATATGCCAACAGACGCCCACGCCCGCCTCATGATCACCCGCGGGGTCAAGACACGCCCCTTCCAACACCCCTCGCTCAGCCGTCAAGGCCCCACCATCACGATCATCATGGAGCACTCCCAGCCCAAACTTCCGCGCCCGATCCGCCTCGCCACAGTCCCCCACCAGCGCGGCCTGCCGATGACGCAAGACCCCAAGCTCAACTCGCACAGCAAGCTCAACTGCATCCTCGCCTGCATCGCCGCCGAAAAGGCCGGCGCCGATGAGGCGCTGATGCTCGATGTCCACGGCTTCGTAAACACAACCAACGCCTGCAACTTCTTCATCGTGCGCAAAGGCGCGGTTTGGACCTCGACAGGCGACTACTGCATGAACGGAATCACCCGCCAGAAAGTGATCGATCTCTGCCGCGCCAACGACATACCGGTGTTTGAGCGCAACTACTCGCTGCTCGATACCTACGGCGCCGAGGAAGCCTTCCTCACCGGCACTTTCGGCGCCCAAACCCCCGTCAGCGAGATCGATGGCCGCCCCATCGGCACAGGCGAGATGGGTCCTGTCACCGAGCGCATCCGCGCGCTCTACAAAGCCCTGATCGAGGCCAGCACATGATCGTCGCAATGTGGTCCGGCCCGCGCAATCTGTCGACCGCGCTCATGTATAGCTTCGCAAACCGGGCCGATTTCGCCGTGGTCGACGAGCCGTTCTATGCCCACTACCTGCGCGAAACGGGCCTTGAGCACCCCATGCGCGAGGCCGTGCTCGCCAGCCAGCCCCAAGAGGCCGAAGACGTCATTCAGTCTCTAACACAGCTCAAATCACAGCATTTCTACCAAAAGCATATGTGCCAACATATGCTGCCCAGCGTGCCGCGCGACTGGATGTTTGAGGTGCAAAACGTCTTTCTCATACGTCATCCGGCCCGCGTCATCGCCAGTTTCGGTGCCAAATACGAAAGCTTCGGCCTCGCCGATATCGGCTTCTCCCAACAGCTCGAGCTGTTCGAGATGCTCCGCGCGCAGGGCCATAGCCCGCTGGTCATTGACAGCGCCGATATCCGCAAAGCCCCGAAGGCCATGCTCACCAAGCTCTGCGCCGCGCTCGAGGTGCCGTTTGATCCCGCCATGCTCGCCTGGCCTGCGGGCGGCCACGCCTCTGATGGCGTCTGGGCCGCGCATTGGTATAATGCGGTGCACGCCTCCACAGGCTTCGCCGGTCCCGAAGGCCCGCTGCCCGCCCTTGAGACGCACGCACAGCAAGAGCTTCTGGAACAGGCCCTGCCGATCTATCAGCGCCTTGCCGCCCAAAAGCTCGCGCTCTGAGGCGCCCATACCCCACAAAATCACAGCAAAAAGCTACCTTTCAGCGCAGTATGACCAAAAAAAGCATATTACCCCTTCCCTCAGGGCCACGTTGCTTTATGCGTTTGCGGAGGAAAAAATAAGACAGAGACGTATGAACATCGCATCCGCCTTCCCGACCGAGCAGACACCCAAAGCCAAATCCGCCAAAGAATGGGTCACCACCCTCGCCAAATTCCGCGAGCCCAATTCCGCGCGCAGCAATTTCGAGCTTCTGGTCACAGCCGTGCCCTTCTTCGCCCTCTGGGCGGCCGCTTGGGCGGCGCTCTCGGTGAGTCCCTGGCTCACATTGGCCCTCTCGGTGCCAATCGCCATGTTCCTGTTGCGCCTGTTCACAATCCAGCATGACTGCGGCCATGGCTCGCTGTTCAAAAACCGCACAGCAAGCGACTGGGTCGGCCGCGTCCTCGGCGTCCTGACCCTGACGCCCTATGATGTCTGGCGCCGCACCCATGCCATTCACCACTCCTCCCACGGCAATCTGGCAAAGCGCGGCATCGGCGATATCGTCACACTGACAGTTGCCGAATATCAGGCCCTCTCGCCGCTCTGGAAGCTCCAATATCGCGCCTATCGCAATCCGTTCTTCCTCTTCGGCTTTGTCCCGGCCTACCTCTTCTTCATCCAACAACGCTTCCCCGTCGGCCTCGCCAAAACACCCAAATACTGGGTCTCCTCCATGCTGACCAATCTGGCGATCCTCGCCATCCTCGGCACACTCTACGCCTTTGGCGGCTGGGCACCGATCCTGCTGATCTTCGTGCCCTCGACACTCCTCGCCGCAACAGCGGGGATGTGGTTGTTTTACGTCCAGCACCAGTTCGAAGAAACAACATGGGATCACAACGAAAACTGGGATCTGCATGACGCCGCGCTCTACGGCAGCTCGCATTACATCCTGCCGTCATGGATCAACTGGTTCAGCGCCAATATCGGAATCCACCATGTGCATCACCTCTACGCGCGGATCCCGTTTTACCGTCTGCCCGAGGTCCTGCGCGAAAACGCCGAACTGGCCCAGATCAACCGTATGACAATCCGCGAAAGCCTCGCCTCCGTGCGGATGCACCTCTGGGACGAAGACGGCAAACGCCTGCTCTCCTTCCGACAGGCCCGCAGCCTCACAGCCTGAAGCCGGCCTGCCTGTCTTTTTCTTTCCAAAAATATCCCGGGGGTCAGCTTCAAAAGCCGTCAGGGTTTTGAAGCCAGGGGGCAGCGCCCCCTGCCGGTCGCGGGGTCGCGCAGCGACCCTGCGAGCCTCATAAGCCCCGCTCAGGCCCGCTCAGGCCCGCCCAAAGCCGCCAAAAGAGCGCACGCCCCCTTCATCTTCCGCTCACATTCTTCCCAGCGCACGCTGCATTCATTAATTTTCTCTTACCAAAGCCCCTCTCAGGGGGGTGCACGCTTTGTGCACGGGTTGTGCACACATATCACCCCCCCCGAATCAGGGGGGTCGCGGCCCGTTAACCCTGCGGGACGCAGGGGTCATAAAGGCAAAACGGGCCTGTGCTAGACTGCACAGACCCGCTTGATTTTATTTACTTTTCTTGCTGTGAAAGGATCACTTCAGCCGACGGTTGCGCGCCGCCAGAAGCTTGAGCCGCAAGGCGTTCAGCTGGATAAATCCGGCCGCATCCTTCTGGTCATACGCCCCGGCATCATCCTCAAAGGTCACATGGGCTTCCGAATAGAGCGAATGCTCCGACCAGCGGCCCACACAGGTTGCCGCGCCCTTATAGAGCTTGAGCTTCACTGTGCCGGTCACGTGCTCCTGGCTCTTGTCGATCGCCGCTTGCAGCATTTCGCGCTCCGGGCTGAACCAGAAACCGTTGTAAATCAGCTCGGCATAGCGCGGCATAAGGCTGTCTTTCAAATGCCCCGCACCGCTGTCGAGCGTGATCTGCTCGATCCCGCGGTGAGCCTCCAGAAGAACGGTGCCGCCGGGTGTTTCGTATATGCCGCGCGACTTCATGCCCACAAAGCGGTTCTCGACAAAGTCGAGCCGCCCAATACCATGCTTGCCGCCCAATTCATTGAGCTTTGTCAACAGGTTGGCAGGGCTGAGCACCTCGCCGTTGATGCTGACGGCATCGCCTTTTTCAAAGCCGATTTCGATATATTCGGCCTCGTTCGGAGCCTCCTCGGGGCTGACTGTGCGCTGATAGACATAGTCCGGCGCCATCTCGGCAGGGTCTTCCAGAACCTTGCCTTCGCTTGAGGTGTGCAACAGGTTCGCATCCACAGAGAAGGGTGCTTCCCCGCGCTTGTCCTTGGCAATCGGGATCTGGTTTTTTTCTGCAAAATCAAGAAGTTTGGTCCGGCTGGTCAGGTCCCATTCCCGCCAGGGCGCAATCACCTTGATATCAGGGTTGAGCGCATAGCAAGCCAGCTCGAAGCGCACCTGATCGTTGCCCTTGCCCGTCGCCCCATGGGCCACAGCATCCGCGCCGACTTCCTCGGCAATCTCGACAAGCCGCTTGGAAATAAGGGGCCGCGCAATGGATGTGCCCAGCAGGTAAAGCCCCTCATAAACCGCATTGGCGCGAAACATCGGAAAGACGAAATCGCGCACAAATTCTTCGCGCACATCCTCGATATAGATGTCTTTCACACCCATCATCTCGGCCTTCTTGCGGGCCGGCTCAAGCTCCTCACCCTGCCCCAGATCGGCAGTGAACGTGACAACTTCACAGCCATATTCTGTTTCCAGCCATTTCAGAATGATGGAGGTGTCCAACCCGCCAGAATACGCAAGGACAACTTTTTTGGGAGCCGACATCATATTTTCCTCTTGTCTCGTTTGCCGCGAGGTAGCGCTTTTTGCGCCGCTCCGCAAGCGCAGCCCCTTGCTTTGCGGGGCGTCGTGGTAGAATAAAAACAGATGGATACAATCAAAACAGCCTCCCGCCAGATCGCAGCCCAGCTGCGCGCCGTCTTTGAGCCGACCCCGCTCCAGCGCAACGCACATTTGTCCGAACTCTATGAGGCCGACATCCTGCTCAAACGCGAAGACCTGACCCCTGTGCGCTCCTACAAAATTCGCGGGGCCTTCAACGCCATGACCGAGGCCATGAAAGGCCGCAAAACGCCGCCGCTCTTTGTCTGCGCCAGTGCGGGTAACCACGCCCAAGGCGTTGCTTTTATGTGCAAATACCTAGGCGTACAGGGCCGTATCTTTATGCCTGTCACAACGCCCAGCCAGAAGATCATGAAAACCAAAACCTTTGGGGGCGCGCTGATCGAGATCGAGCTTGTGGGCGATTTCTTTGACGAAACACTCGCCGCCGCCAAAGCCTATTGCGATGCAGAGCAGGGCATTTTCCTGCCCCCGTTTGACGCCGAAAACGTGATCCTTGGCCAGTCCACAGTCGCCGCCGAAATCGAAGAACAGCTCGGCCAGGCGCCTGATCTGATCGTTCTGCCTGTGGGCGGAGGGGGCCTTTCTGCGGGGGTGACCTCCTATTTTGGCAGCGAGACTCACTACGCTTTTGTCGAGCCGTCTGGCGGCGCCTGTCTTGCCGCTGCGCAAGCGGCGGGCAAGCCCGTGCCCCTGCCCCGCGTTGACTCCTTTGTCGATGGCGCCGCCGTCGCCGAGATCGGAGCGCTCACCTTCGCCAAGCTGCGCCCCTACAAGGGTGAAATTCACTTGCAAATCAGTGAAGACAGACTCTGCACAACCCTGATCGAAATGCTCAATATCGAGGGTGTGGTGCTCGAGCCAGCCGGCGCCCTCACAATCGACGCACTCAAAGATCTGCGCGCCCATATCAAAGGCAAAACCGTGGTGTGCATTGTCTCGGGGAGCAACTTTGACTTTGAGCGTCTGCCAGAAGTCAAAGAGCGCGCCCAGCGCTATTCGGGCCTCAAGAAATACTTCATTCTGCGAATGCCCCAGCGCCCCGGCGCGCTCAAGGATTTCCTCGGTTTTCTTGGCCCGCAGGACGATATCACGCGCTTTGAATATCTCAAGAAATCGGCGCGCAATTTCGGCTCCGTGCTGATCGGAATCGAGACGGACACACCCGAGAGCTTCGAGCGCCTGATGCGTCTCGCCAACGACAAAGGCTTCAGCGCGCGCGACATCACAAACGATGAAGTCCTCGCGTCATTCCTCGTCTAACAGCTCCGTTCTGGACAGGGTAAACCCGGAGGCAAGCCAGGCGGCCTCTGCGCGCCTGAGGGCATCCCCCAAAGCCTGTCCGCTCAGATGCGGCAGGTCTTTCGCCACGAGCGGAAAGCGCTGCCCTGCGGCCGCCTCAAGCCCCGAAACATCCGCCGCGCCCCCCATCAGAGCCGCCCGCACAAACAGGGCCTTTCGGGCCGTTGCTGCATCTGTCTGATAGGCAAGCGCCTCGCCACTCTGCGTGCTCCATGCAAAGCGGCGCAGCGTCTCAAACAGGCGTTGTTCTTTTTTTGAAAGCCTGAGCGGCATCTTGGAAGAATAGATCGCAAGCGCCGCCAGCCGCGCCACAGGATCGCGCTCGTCAAACCCGACAAACCGCCGCAAAACAGGCAAGCTCGCACCGCTCAAGATACGCGCCAGAACGCCCGTGTCGTGCATCACATCAAGCGTGCCAAGCAGCGCGCCAGACCCCAGCAGCTTTAACATCTCGGCTGTCTGCCGCTCGATTGATATATGCCGCAGCCCATAACTCAGCCGCGCAGAGGCCTCTGCGGCGCGCGGGTCGATCCCCTGCGCCCCGAAGCCCAGTTGCGCAGCAAACCGAAACAGCCGCACAATCCGCAGATAGTCTTCCCTGATCCGCTCGTCCGGAGCACCCACAAAACAGATCTTGCGCGCAGCAATATCTGCCAAGCCGCCTGTCGGGTCTGTGACAGCCCCGCTGCGATCGGCATAGAGCGCATTCATCCGGAAATCGCGCCGCGCGGCATCGTCCTGAAGACTGTCCGAAAATGCGACAACAGCGTGCCGCCCGTCTGTCTCGACATCTTTGCGAAAACTCGTAACCTCGAGCACCGAGCCATTGCCAACAACCGTAACAGTTCCATGGTCGATCCCTGTCGGAACAGGCTTGAACCCCAGCGCTTTTGCCGCCTTGATCACAGCTTGGGGGCGTGCATTTGTTGCGATATCAATGTCTTTCACAGGCAAGTGCAACAAAGCGTTGCGCACGCAGCCGCCCACGAAGTAGGCCTCATAGCCTTCCGCATCCAGCGCGCCCAAAAGCGCCTGTGCTGCTTTGTCCTCAAGCCATATGCCTGAAACCTGTGTCACCCTGAAATCCGCTCCGCCAAGCCCAACGTCATACGCGCCGTCGCCCCCCAAATGTAATGCGGACCATAGGGAACCGTATAGTATTTTCGAAACGCTCCGCGAAACCGCCGCCCCTGAATGGAGTATTTCGCCGGATCAATCAGATGCGAAAGGGGCGCATAAATGATCTCTTCGACCTCGCCTTCGTCCAATACCGGCGTAAACGGCCGATGCACAAACCCAAGGACCGGCTGAACCGTAAAGCCCGTCACAGTGAGATGTTCGGGCAAGCCCCCGAAGACCTCCACATTCTTCGGCGGCAAGCCGATTTCTTCATATGCTTCGCGCAAACTGGCGCTTGCCGCGGAGGAATCACTGGCCTCAACTTTACCGCCCGGAAAGGCGATTTGCCCGGGGTGATGGCGCAAGTGCTGGGCGCGTTTTGTCAAGATCACATGAAGCGCACCGTTGCGCTGGATCAAGGCAATCAGAACAGCGGCGGGGCTTTTGAGGCCGTGCTCCACAGGAATCACATCCGGGTTCAGATCATAATCAGACGAGCTGGTCCCCGCCTGTGCCAGCGCGTTCTTTATATGCGCGATCTCGTCCAAAGCCTTACTTGGCCTCAAGGCCAACCGTCGCAGGGTCGAGCGCGAAATGCCTGTTACAGAACTGGCAATCTGCCGTGACTTTTCCGTCTTCTGTCGTCATTTTTTCGATATCCTTGACGCCATAAATGGACAGGCTCTGGCGCACGCGCTCTTCCGAACAGGTGCAGCCGAACTTTACCGACCGCGCCTCATAAACGGCCGGCTCTTCTTCGTGAAACAGGCGCCAGACAAGCTCGGGCGGCGACACATAGGGGCCAAGCAATTCGAGACTTTCAACCGTCTGAAGCAAAACATTGATCCTGTTCCAGTCTTCGTCTTTGCGCAGCGCGTGTTCGCGTTGCTCTTTGTCGCTCTCCGGGTTACCGCCTTCGCTCTTGAGCGATTTTGGCAAATGTTGAAGCAGCATTCCTGCCGCCCGCCATTGTGTTCCTTCATCCTTCATATAGGTCTCGCCGTGCTCGACAATCAGCTTGGTCGCGATCTGCTCTGAAGCCGCAAAATAGGCTTCAGCGGCCTCGGCGATAGAGCTGCCTTCCAGAGGTGTGAGCGCCTGATAGGGCTTTGAGCCTTTGCCCTGATCCACCAGAACAGCAAAATACCCTTTGCCAAGCTGGTCAAACGGCTTGCCCTCTGTGATGCGGTCTCCGTCAAAGCTCGCATAAGCACGGATGCTCGCCGGTTCATCCGCTTCTGACGGCGCAAAATAATCTGTCGCAATCATACGCACAGGCCCGTCTGTTTGCACTTGCAACGACAGCTTCCACCGCGGCTCAACCATACTCCCAAGCAAGGCCGTAATGATCACCATTTCCGAGATCAGCGATTCAACCTGCTTTGGGTAGTCTCGCTGTGCCAATATGTCATTAACGGTCTGATCGAGGCGGACAATCCGGCCACGAGAGTCAGAGACCCGCAGCTCAAAAGGCAGGATGTTTTCATCCCAGTTTACTTGTGTCGCGTTTTCCATCGGGCTTTACCAATCTGTCTGTTCGCCCTGCACCTAATAGCGCAAACCCACGGGTGCAAGGTATGAGATCAGACAGAGGCGCCCTGAAACTCCAGAAGAATGGCCGAAATGTCGTCTGAAAAGTCGCGATCCCCGGCAAAACTATCAAGCTCAAACAGAAGCCCGTCGAGAAAACTTGGCCCCCGCTTGGTTTTCCAGTTCTGCATAAAGCAGACAAGGCTTTCATCTTCAAAAAAAGCCCCCGATTCACTCATGCATTCAGGCACACCGTCAGAAAAAATAATCAGCCTGTCCCCGGCCTCGAGTGTGATATCAAATTGCTCATAGCTCGCATCGGGAACCAGCCCGACAGGCAGCCCCCCCGCACCGACCGCCTCGACATGACCGCTTTGCCTTTGCACCAAAGGATGCGGATGCCCCGCCTGCGACGCCGTGACCTTGCCTGTTTGCAAGTGAAGTGTTGCGTAAACCAGTGTAAAATAATGCTCTGTCGTCATTTCGCTTTGCACAAGATTGTTCAGCCTCGCGATCACTTCGCTTGGCGCAATCGGAGAAAATGTGCCGTCCGGGCCTTTCTCGATAGCGATATTCTGCTCCTTTGACGCCGCCGACATATACCCCGCCAAGCGCGCCGTCATAAGCGCCGAGCTGATTCCATGCCCTGACACATCAATCGCAAACAAACCGATTTCCTGATCATTGATCGGAAAATAGCCGACGAGATCGCCGCCAACGTGCCCGCTCGATTGCAACATCAACGATATCGAAGCTGTGCCAAAGTCCTTATAGCGCTCCCGGACCAAAGATTGCTGAAGCTGTTTGGCCTCGATCAAATCACTGTCAATTTTGTCATAGAGCAACTTCAGTTCGCCCAAGGTGCTCTCGACGAGTTCGTTTTTGCGGGTGAGTTCCCGCTCCATATTGAGAATACGTTCGCCAGCCACAAGGCGCGCGCGCAGCTCCGCCGAGCTGACAGGTTTGGTCAGAAAATCATCCGCACCAGCATCAAGGCCCTGGGCGATCTCGGATTTATCGCTCTTGGACGTCAGCAGAATAAAATACCCAAATCTTTCCGTCTCAAGCGCCTTGAAGCGGCGGCAAAACTCTATGCCGTCCATTCCGGGCATCATCCAATCACTGATCACAAGATCGGGCTGCTTGTTTTCGCAAAATTCGAGCGCCTCGTCGCCGCTTGACACTTCCGCAACGCGGTATCCCCACTTTAGGAGACTGGCGCGCAAAATGCTCCGCTGCAAGCGGCTGTCATCCACGACAAGCACAAGATTGCTTTCGATCTCACCGGTTTCAGTTGTGCGCCTTCGGCTCTGCATTGTTCACCCTGCGTGTGGTTTGCACACTGCCTCCAAAGCAGGTTAACCCTATGCGTTTAAGCCTAAGTGAATTTATCCAATCCCTTTTTATCGGTCTTTTTTCTATTTCTTAACTTTCCCTTGGTAGGTCTGTTCGGCATAGAGAGGGCCGGCACATATGATCAACTGGAGCAAAGTCAAAGAGCTGCGCGACGATATCGGCGCAGATGATTTTGAAGAAATCATTGAGGTTTTTTTACAAGAAGTTGAGGACGAGCTGGCTGTCTTGCAAGATAAATCTGCCGCAGAGCTTGCCGCAAGTATGCACTTTCTCAAGGGAAGCGCCCTGAACCTCGGCTTTGAAGACTTTGCCGAAAAATGTCGACAGGGCGAGCGCTCCGCCGCTCACGTCGAAATTCCTGAACTGCTCTCCTGTTATGATGCTTCCAAAAAACTGTTTTTAGAAAAATACAAAAACGGCTGACCAATAATGAGTGCAGCAATGCAAGAAGCCTGATAAATACGCCCCTATTATTAACTCTGGGCAAAGATATGCGGGTGATAACACTCTTGGGACTTCTCTGTTCAGCCTTGCTGATCTGCGGATGTTCCTCATCTAAGTTCAAGCGCTACGACGGGCCGCCTGTCACCTTGGTTGTTGTTGAAAAAGGCGCTCGCAACCTTCACCTGCTCAACGATAATCAGGTTTTGCAATCTTATAAGGTCCACCTCGGCTTTAGCCCTGTCGGACATAAGGCAATCGAAGGCGACGGTCGCACGCCTGAAGGCACCTATAGAATTGATCGTCGCAATCCCAATAGCGAGTTTCACCTCTCTATCGGGATCTCATACCCGAATGCGGCCGATATTGCCCGCGCAAAGGCCATGGGCAAGAGTCCGGGCGGCGATATTTTCATTCATGGCCGCCCCAAAAAATACCGCGACGGAACCCGCGACTGGACCGCAGGATGTATCGCTGTGACAGATCGTCAAATAGAGCAAATCTACGCAATGGTCCCCAACGGGACACCTATTGTGATCAAGCCCTGATCTATTGGACAGACACGGCAGGCGTAACCCCCATGACCAAAGTCCACCAAATCTTGCCCGACGCTTCCTGATACCAGGCAAAGCCCATATCGGTTGCACGCTTACTCAATAGAATCGCACGGGTATCGTTGTTTTCCATCCATGCCCCGAGTGTTTCAAGCTCGGTTTCATAGGTTTCAGAAATCATCTCTCCAACAAGTTCGCCAGAATACCCCAGCCGGCGGACACGGTCGATCGGCGACGACCCGTCCGACCCAAAGTGCCAAGGCCGGTTTTGCGCTGACATATCCCGTGAATGTGTTTCTGCCGCCGCGATAAGCTGCGCGTCCATCTCGACAGCGTTCGCACCGGACGCCTGACGCAAGGAATTGACCGAATCGAGCATCCGAAACTGAATCTTGCTCGTCGCACCGTTCGATATCCGGTAGAGCTTGGGCAGTGGTTTGCCATCAGCGCCGAGTTGCGGGGTTGTTGTACCGATTGCGCAGCCAGACACCAAAACAGCCGCGACAAGAATAGAACCAATAAAGCGCATGACGCCCCTTTCGAAGAGATTTCACTCTTTGCTTTAGCGGGGATTTCCCCTTCACGCAAATGCAGTTGTCACGGGTGCCACTCATGACGAAGGTTTGAATTGCGAGTGAGGCTCAAGCGCCATATACACAGCATTGATCAGGTTACCGGAGACCTATGATGTCAAAATTTAACAGTTCCATGAGCCGACGTGGTTTTCTTGCAGGCTCAACAACAATGCTGGCAGCCCCTGCACTGGCCCAAACATCTGGCCTTGACGGGGCCGAAACTGTCGAAGTCGAACGCGATTTGAGCGAAGTTGTGCGTCGCAATATCTCGAGCTTTCGCTCTCTGAGCTGGCAGCCCTACTTTGACACGCTGCAAAATGGGGCCTGCCTTGTCGATACAACCTCGCGCGCCTTACATTACTGGTCGGAAGACCAATCGGTTTACAAGCTATATCCGACAAGTGTCCCGCTCACAGAAGACCTGACCCGTCTGGGCCGCACATCTGTTGTGCGCAAAGTGGAAGGCCCAAGCTGGCGCCCCACACCCTCTATGCGCATTCGCAACCCTGAATGGCCTGAATTTGTTGGGCCGGGGCCAGACAACCCCCTTGGAACTCATGCGCTTTATCTGTCTTGGACATATTACCGTATCCACGGAACCCATGACACGCGCAAAATCGGGCGGCGATCATCCAACGGATGCATCGGACTTTACAATGAACATATCGCAGAGCTTTTTGCTTTGACCAAAGTTGGCACACAAGTGTTGCTTATTTGACAATACTGTGACCGCGTTGAGCAGCATTACGCCACATTGGGTTTGCAAAGCCCTTGCTATGCTGATTAACAGTGAACTACGAAACAAGTATTGAGTAGCACGTCGTTACGTGCGTTCAAGTTCTGGAGGAATAAATGAAAAAACTCGTTCTCGCGACAGCATTTGTAGCCGCAGCATCAGCAGCTTCAGCTGGCAATATGTCAGACCCAATTATTGAAGCACCAGTTATTGTTGACCAAACAGCTGGTTCTTCAGGTGGCATGGCTATCCCACTTCTTCTCCTGATCGCAGTTGCGGCAGCAGTAGCAAACTAAGCTTTTCCTTTTTGGGAAAGGCAAAACGGCAGCCTCATGGCTGCCGTTTTTCGTTTTACCAGCCTTGAATGTTTTCTTTGATAAGATCGGTCAGAAAAGAAACGTGTTCTTCGCCAGCATTCAGGCAGGGGATATAATGAAACACTTCGCCGCCAGCCTCTTCAAAGGCTTCCTTGATCTCTTCGTTAATTTCTTCAAGCGTTTCTATGCAGTCCGCTGAGAATGCCGGCGCAACAACTGCTATCCGCTTCTTTCCGTCTTCTTCGGCCAAGCGGGCTACTTCTTTCACGGTATAGGGCTTGAGCCATTCTTCAGGGCCAAACACCGACTGGAAGGTTGTTACAATGTCGATATCGCTCCAACCGAGACGCTCTCGCAGAAGCCGCGTCGTTTTTTGGCATTGGCAGTGATACGGATCGCCCTGAAGCAAATACCGCTTGGGCATACCATGATAAGACACCACAAGCGTTTCGGGGCGTTCATCCATCTCTGCAACAGATGCTTCAATCGAACGCGCCAGAGCATCAATATAGCGTGTATCATCAAAGTAGCGCGCAACAGTGCGCACCGAGGGCTGCCACTTGGCTTTCATCATGGCGCGGAAGAACTGGTCATTGGCTGTCGCCATCGTTGCGCCCGCATATTGCGGATACAGCGAGAAAAACAAAACCCGGTCACAGCCGGCTGCAATCATCTCGGCAACCTTGCTATCTGTCGAGGGGTTGCCGTAGCGCATACAGAAATCAACCATGACCTCGCCGCCATACTCCGCTTCGATCCGCTCGCGCACTGCCGAGGTCTGTTCTTTGGTAATTGTCATCAACGGGCTTTCACCCTCGGCTTCGTTCCAGATTGATTTGTAGGCGGCACCGCTGGTGAAGGGGCGCTTTGTGAGAATGATAAGCTGCAACAAAGGCTGCCATTTCCACGGAGCATAATCGATCACTCGACGATCAGACAGAAACTCGTTCAGATATCGCCGCATCGACCAATAGTCATAGTTGTCGGGCGTGCCCAAATTCGCCATCAAAACACCGATCTTCGGCTTCTTAACCTCGGGGTGATCTGCGGGTAAATGGCTTGTGTCGAAGTCTGCTTGTGTTGGCTTTTGCATCTGGGTGTCACCGTTCTTTATTTATGCGTCAGGATCAGGGAGTTTCAGCTCATGGGTCTTGAGAGCGTCTGCAAGTCGGGCTTGGGCAGAGCCGGGTCTAAGCGGCTTTTGCTGGCTTTCATGCGGCGCCCAGCCTGTGAGGAAGACAATTTCAAAGGTCGCGATAATGCGGCCGTCACCCTCGGAGAAATGTTCTTTGTAAATCTCATTCGCAAGACCGAACAACTCTCTCTTTTCAAAGGTGCGCTTGCGCAGGGCCAGCGCGTTTGTCTCTCCCATACGCCTAAGATCATGAGACAGATGAAAAATGTTGTCATAACTGGCCGTAAGCGTAATTTTATCCGCCACAGGAAGAGCAAATCCGGCACGCTGCATCAGCTGCCCCAGATCGCGAATTTCGGCAGCCATTGCAACACGGGGGCTTAGGCCACCAGTGAGCGCTATTTCGGCTTCACTCAGACATTTTCGCAGCTCGTGCAGGGTATTGCCCCCGAACAAACAGCCGACAAACAAGCCATCCGGCTTCAAGGCATTGCGCGCCTGGATAAGCTGGCCAACCACATCATTGGCCCAATGAAGCGACATAGAGTGCAAGACCAGATCTTGTGTCTGCGGCGCACACATCAATGTTTCGTCATCCTTGATGGAGGCGAAGCCCGGAAAGGCGGCCTGCCACAGGCTGGAAGCCCCGGAAATAAGTAAGGGCTTGGTAAACACTCTATTAACCAAGCTCAGCCGATACTCGACTTCATCAATCGCCGCATCATGCGCAAAACTTGCTTCGCCAAGCGATGCTCTGCTGCGGCGGTGCGCGAGGGCGGTGCGGTCTGTATGAAGGTCACGAGATGTCATGGGTTAGGAATATGGGCTGGCGAGCTGGGATACAAACACTTGTTAGAACTGTGTATCCCAGCGCGTGTTTGAACTGTGGCACACATATTGACGGTGATACCGGCTTATGCAGCACGTGCTGGCTGGCATCTCACTTTATCGCCGGCCTTGTTTGCAATTCTTGCGGCGCCCCTTTGCCCGGTGCATCCAGCCATGACGAGGCCTGTGACGCCTGTCTAACCTCTCCTCGCAAATGGAAGGCCGCTCGCGCGACCTTTCTATATCGAGAGGGGGCAAAAAAACTTGTCTGGGATCTAAAATACGCCGACCGCGCCGAAATAGCGACCGCTGCAGGCCCGTGGCTTTTAAACACGCTCAAGCCAATATTGCCGGACAATCCGCTTATTGCCCCTGTGCCGCTACACTGGACCCGCCTGATGAAGCGCAAATACAATCAATCAGAGCTTCTGTCGCGCAACTTGGCCCTCGCCGGACGGTTTGAACACGCGCCCGCTTTGCTCAAACGCACAAAGCGCACCCCACCCCTTTTTGGCCTCACCGTGGAAGAACGTGAGCTTTGGCTACAGAATGCAATGACCATTCACCCGAAAATGCGGGGCCTTGTCCGGGGGCGTCATATCGTCTTGGTGGATGATGTAATGACCACTGGGGCAACATTGAATGCCGCCACCGAGGCTTGTCTTTTACAGGATGTTGCAAGTGTTCGAGTGGTTTTTCTGGCACGTGCCGCAAAGAATGACTAGGTTCTGGCCCAACACCTATATGTGAGGGCCACATGAAGAAAATAGAAATTTACACATCCCCGCTTTGCGGTTTTGCCATGCTGCCAAACGGTTGCTCGACGGCAAAGGCGCTACTTACACTGAATACAACGTCTTGACCGACCCGGCACTGAAGCCAGAGATGATCGAGCGGGCCAATGGCGCGCGCACAGTCCCTCAAATATTTATCGAGGGCGTCGGCATCGGCGGGTGTGATGATCTCTACGCGCTCGACAGCGCCGGAAAACTTGACGCTCTGTTAGGGCACGAGTGATGAAAGCCGCGCTTGTTCAAATGACCACAACCGAGGACCCGAAAGACAATCTGTCTGTCTGCAAGGCCTATGTGCTTGAGGCCGTTGAGAACGGCGCAAAGTTTATTCTGACCCCCGAAGTGTCAAACTGTATCGCAGCCTCAAAGACCGCCCTTTCAAGCCTATTGCATTACGAGCAGGACGATCCGTTCTTGTCTGAAATGCAAAATCTGGCCGCCACCCATGAAGTCTGGATTCTGATCGGATCATTGGGCGTCAAAAGTGAGACCACGGAAGGGAAATTTGCCAACCGGTCTTTTCTGATCGACACATCAGGCAGCATTGTCGCCACCTATGATAAAATCCATATGTTTGATGTCGATATTTCCGAGACCGAATACTATCGGGAAAGCGCCACCTACCAGAGCGGCAATCGGGCTGTTCTGGCCAAGACCGCGATCGGCAATATCGGTATGACAATCTGCTATGATTTGCGGTTTCCGCATCTTTACCGGGCATTATCCCAAGCTGGCGCAGATATACTCACTGTTCCGGCTGCCTTTGCGCAAACCACCGGACAAGCCCATTGGCACGCCCTGTTACGGGCTCGTGCAATAGAAAATGGCGCCTATGTGATCGCGCCCGCACAGACCGGGCTACATTATACCAAAAACGGCAAAGAGCGCCGCACTTATGGCCATTCTCTCGCTGTCTCTCCTTGGGGAGAGGTGCTTGTGGACGCAGGCGAGGAGAGTGGCCTGACGTATTTTGACTTTGATTTGGCCGAAGTCTCAAAAGCACGTTCACGCGTGGCCTCCCTGTCCCAGTCCAGCGTGTTTGAGGGGCCGCAATGACAGACAAACAAAGCTCTCTCGCAATCACTCTGGTCAGCGAAATTCTGGCGACCGATCAGCTCTTGAGAAACAAACTCACGCGCATTCTGCCGGCGGGAATGGAAATCTCACATTTCTCCGTCTTGACGCATTTGGCCTATACCAATTCGGAAAAGACACCCGCGCAGCTGGCGAAGGTTTTTCATGTCACCAAAGGCGCAATGACCAATACGCTGAACAAGCTGGAATGGGCCGGATATGTGCATATCCGTCCTGATTGGGACGATGCCCGCCGCAAGATGGTCGCGATCAGCCCCGCAGGCCGACAAGCCCGCAATTCGGCCCTGTCGGCGATTGAACCCATCATAAAAACGCTCGTAGACGAAAAAGGGTCTGATGATATCCGCGCGGCAATTCCTGTATTGCGCGATATGCGCCTCAAGCTTGAAAATGGGGACTGATCAGGCCGGCTTTGTCGCTGCGGTTACGTAGTTTACGCTCAAATCACGGTCTGAAATCTTCCAGCCCCAGCTGATCGGATTAAACACAAAACCCTTGCGATCAATCGGCTGCAGTCCGGCTTTTTCTATGAGCGCGAAAAGCTCGTCAGGCGAGATAAACTTGTTCCATTCATGCGTGCCCTTGGGCAGCCAGCGCATGACATATTCCGCCCCGACAATCGCCATGGCAAAACTCTTTGCATTGCGATTGATCGTCGAGCAGATATGCAGCCCACCGGGCTTGAGCAAATTGGCACATTCTGTGATATAGCCCTGCGGATCTGCCACGTGCTCAACCACTTCCATATTCACAACCACATCAAAGCGCTCGCCTGCATCGGCCAAAGCCTCAGCTGTAACAGCCCTGTAATCTATCTCAAGGCTTTCTTGCTCTGCGTGGAGCTTTGCTACTTTGATGTTCTTTTCAGCCGCATCTGCCCCCAAAACATCCGCCCCAAGGCGCGTTAGCGGCTCGCTCAACAGCCCTCCACCACACCCGATATCAATAATCCGAAGCCCCTTGAACGGCAGAGGCTCGGCAAGATTGCGATTGAACTCCGCTGCAATTTGCTTCGTAATATAGTCAAGCCTGCACGGGTTCATCAGGTGCAAGGGGCGAAACTTGCCATTTGGATCCCACCATTCGGCGGCCATTGCCTCAAACTTGGCGAGTTCTGCTGGATCAACTGTTCTGGTCTGGTTTTGCATAGTCGGGCCCTCAAATTGCTCTGATGCGTCTGGAAAGATACGAAATGCACGAATCCGCAGATGAAAAAAGCGTTCGAGCCAGACTCTATCCTTCGATTGAACCATTTGACAGGCGGATGATCGACGCAGGCGATGGCCATAGCCTCTATGTAGAGCAGTCTGGTCATCCTGCCGGCGTTCCTGTCGTGGTGCTTCACGGCGGACCTGGCGGCGGATGCAGCCCGGCGATGCGCCGCTTTTTCAATCCTCGGCATTACCGGATCATTCTGTTTGACCAGCGCGGCTGTGGGCGCTCCAAGCCTTTTGCCTCGGTGGACAAGAACACCACTTGGGATCTGGTTCGCGATATCGAAACAATCCGCGACGCGCTTCAAATTCCGTCTTGGCACGTTTTTGGCGGGAGTTGGGGCGCAACCCTGTCGCTGATCTATGCAATCACGCACCCCGAGCGGGTGAAGTCCATGACACTTCGCGGGGTTTTTCTTGGGCGCCAAAGCGAGCTTGACTGGTTTTATGGCGGCGGGGCCGGAGCCTTCTGGCCCGATATCTGGCAGCGCTTTCTGGAGCCTATCCCGGAGGCCGAACGCGACGATCTGGTCGGCGCCTACAACAGGCGGCTTTTTGGCCCAAGCGACAGCGAAGCCCTTAAATGCGCGCAAGCCTGGACAGCATGGGAAAACACGCTCGCCTCGATACAATCCGAAGGAAATTTTTATGTTCCAAGTGACGCGTTCTGCCGTGCTTTTGCCCGCTTGGAAAACCACTATTTTCACAATCGGCTATTCCTTGAGAGTGACAATTTCATATTGGAGAACAGCGCAGCAATTTCCCATATTCCAACCCGTATTGTTCAGGGTCGCTTTGATATGATTTGTCCGCCGGTTTCCGCCCATGACCTGGCTGGCGCCATGGACAAAGCAGAGCTTCAAATCGTGGGTCTGTCGGGCCACGCGCTGTCCGAGCCAAGGATCAGCGCCGCTCTTGCCGAGATCATGGATGATATTGCCCTTCAGGCCTGATCGATTCGGCCTTGCATCCTTTGAATATTGCGACTAGACAGCACTCAACAGCGGCGTGCTGATCACCAGCGCACCACCGAAATATTCAGCGGGCCGCACGGCCCGCTTTTTTGTTTGAGCAAAGAGAAAAATGTCGAACTTGATTGCCAAATCCGCCAGAGACAAACGTCTGGCCGAAATTGTAACTCCGGTCATTGAAGACTTGGGATACGAACTTGTGCGTATTCGCCTTCAAAGCGGCGAAGTTGAAACACTTCAGATCATGGCCGAACGCCCCGAAGGCGGTATTGAAGTCGATGACTGCGCTACTATTTCCAACGCTGTGAGCGCCTTGCTTGATGTCGAAGACCCGCTGTCAGACGCCTATACGCTTGAAGTTTCCAGCCCCGGGATTGATCGCCCGCTGACGCGCCTGAAGGATTTTGAAACCTTCGAGGGCTTTGAGGCCAAAGTCGAAACCGGTGAAATGATCGACGGGCAGAAGCGCTTTCGTGGCGAGCTTGCAGGCATTGAAGGTGACGAAGTTTTGCTCACCATCGAGCAGGGCACGATTGGCCTGAAGTTTGAGTGGCTTGTAGAAGCCAAACTCATCATGACCGACGAGCTGATCAAGGAAATGTTGAGACAAAGAAAAGCCGCTGGCGCATATGCGGACGGCGGAGAAGTAGATATCGAAGAATCGCCTGAGTCTGAGGAGGACGAGTAAATGGCAATCACATCCGCCAACCAGTTAGAGCTTTTGCAAACAGCAGAAGCTGTAGCCCGCGAAAAAATGATCGATCCTGTGCTTGTTATCGAAGCCATGGAAGAAAGCCTCGCGCGCGCAGCCAAGAGCCGCTATGGCGCCGAGATGGACATTCGCGTCGCGATTGACCGCAAGACCGGCAAAGCCACGTTTACACGCGTGCGCACGGTTGTTGTCGAGGACGAGCTGGAAAACTACCAAGCGGAAATGACCGTTGATCAAGCCAAGCTTTACCTTGATGATCCCAAGGTCGGTGACACTTTTGTCGAAGAAGTGCCTCCTGTCGAAATGGGGCGGATTGCTGCGCAAAGCGCAAAGCAGGTTATCCTTCAGAAAGTTCGCGAAGCCGAGCGTGATCGCCAGTTTGAGCAGTTCAAAGACCGCGCAGGCACAATCATCAACGGCGTTGTGAAACGCGAAGAATATGGCAACGTCATCGTTGATGTTGGCAGCGGCGAAGCCATTTTGCGCCGCAACGAAAAAATCGGTCGCGAAAGCTACCGCCCGAACGATCGTATCCGTTGCTTTATCAAGGATGTGCGTCGCGAAGCGCGTGGTCCACAGATTTTCCTGAGCCGCACAGCGCCGGAATTCATGGCAGAGCTGTTCAAAATGGAAGTGCCCGAAATCTATGAAGGCATTATCGAGATCAAAGCTGTGGCGCGCGATCCTGGCTCACGCGCCAAGATTGCTGTTATTTCCTATGACGGCAGCATCGACCCTGTTGGCGCCTGCGTTGGTATGCGCGGCAGCCGTGTTCAGGCCGTTGTAAACGAGCTGCAGGGCGAGAAGATCGACATCATTCCTTGGAACGAAGATGTTCCGACCTTCCTCGTCAACGCATTGCAGCCTGCTGAAGTTTCTAAGGTTGTGCTGGATGAAGAAGCCGAGCGTATCGAGGTTGTTGTTCCTGACGAGCAGCTCAGCCTTGCGATCGGCCGTCGCGGTCAAAACGTGCGCCTTGCTTCGCAGCTGACGGGCCTTGAGATCGAAATCATGACAGAAGCGGACGAATCCGA
>JAHBAM020000141.1 GCA_018500125.2 Roseobacter sp.
CCCGCCATGGCACGGCGCATCTTGAGATAGGCGGCGCGCTCGTCCGAGCTGGCTTCAAAATGGCGAATGATCGACATCGACACAACGCTTTGGCCCGGCTGGAGGCGCACGCCGCGCACCCCTGTAGAGGCGCGGGAGTTGAAGACGCGCACATCTGTTGTCGGGAAGCGAATGGCGCGACCGCCATTTGTCACAAGCATCACATCGTCCTGATCAGAACAGATCCGCGCGTTCACCATTTGCACAGAGCCATCCTCGGGCAGTTTCATCGCGATCTTGCCGTTGCGCATCACGTTCGTGAAGTCTGACAGCCGGTTCTGGCGCACATCGCCCGCTGATGTGGCAAACATGATCTGAAGCTCTGCCCAGTCGGTCTCATCTCTGTCGATCGGCAGGATCGCCGCAACGGACACACCGGGAGGGATGGGTAGAATATTGACAATCGCCTTGCCCTTAGAGGTGCGCGAACCTTGCGGCAGACGCCATGTCTTGAGCTTGTAGACCATGCCCTCTGTTGTGAAGAACAGAAGCTGTGTATGGGTATTGGCCACGAAGAGGTTTGTGACGACATCCTCTTCTTTGGTTTGCATCCCCGAAAGACCTTTGCCGCCCCGCTTTTGTGCGCGGAAATCGGCCAAAGGCGTGCGCTTTATGTAGCCTGCGGAGGTGACTGTGACGACCATATCCTCACGCTCGATCAGGTCTTCGTCGTCCATATCACCCGACCAATCGACAATCTCGGTGCGGCGGGGCACGGCAAACAGCGCGCGAACCTCTTTTAACTCGTCAGAAATAATCCCCATGATCCGTTCGCGCGATCCGAGAATCTCAAGATATTCCTTGATCTTACCTGCCAGTTCTTCAAGTTCGTCGGTGACTTCCTTCACGCCGATCTGCGTGAGGCGCTGAAGGCGCAACTCGAGAATGGCGCGGGCTTGAACTTCGGAGAGGTTGTAGGTGCCATCGTCGTTCACGGGATGCAGCGGATCATCAATAAGTTTAAGATATCCTACGATATCGCCCGCAGGCCAGCGGCGCTCCATGAGCTTGAAGCGCGCTTCGGCCGCGTCTGCGGAGGCGCGGATCGTGGCCACGACCTCATCAACATTGGAAACAGCGACAGCAAGACCACAGAGAATATGGCTGCGCTCGCGCGCTTTGCGCAGCTCAAAAGCCGTGCGGCGCGCCACAACATCTTCACGGAAGTCTATGAAATAGCTCAAGAAATTGCGAAGCGTGAGCTGCTCTGGCCGGCCCCCGTTGAGGGCGAGCATATTGCAGCCGAAGTGGGTTTGCATGGGGGTGAAGCGGAAAAGCTGGTTGAGCACGACCTCGGCCGTGGCATCTCGCTTCAATTCGATAACGACCCGCACGCCGTTGCGGTCAGATTCGTCCTGAACGTGGCTGATGCCCTCGATTTTCTTGTCGCGGGCGGCCTCGGCGATGCGTTCGATCATCGTCGCTTTGTTCACCTGATAGGGGATTTCGTCGATCACAATGGCAAAACGGTCTTTGCGGATCTCCTCGACACGGGTTTTGGCCCTAATAATGACGCTGCCACGGCCCTCAAGATAGGCTTTGCGCGCCCCTGTGCGGCCCAGCATGATCCCGCCGGTGGGGAAGTCGGGGCCGGGCACATAGTCGATCAATTGCTCGCTGGAGAGGTCGGGCTGCTCGATCAGGGCAAGGCAGGCATCAACGACTTCGCCCAGATTGTGGGGCGGAATATTGGTTGCCATGCCGACGGCGATACCGCCGGCGCCATTGACCAGCATATTGGGAAAGCGCGCCGGAAGAACCGTTGGCTCACGGTCTTTGCCGTCATAATTGTCTTGAAAATCAACGGTGTCTTTGTCGATGTCCGCCAGAATGAAGGCGGCAGGCTTGTCCATGCGCACCTCGGTATAGCGCATGGCGGCGGCGTTGTCGCCATCCATGGAGCCGAAGTTGCCCTGACCGTCCAGAAGCGGCAGCGACATCGAAAAATCCTGCGCCATGCGCACGAGGGCGTCATAGATCGCGGAGTCCCCGTGGGGGTGGTATTTACCCATCACATCGCCCACCGGACGGGCCGATTTGCGATAGGGTTTGTCATGGGCGTTGTTGGTCTCGTGCATGGCGTAGAGAATGCGGCGGTGCACGGGTTTGAGGCCGTCTCTGAGGTCGGGAATCGCCCGGCTCACGATCACGCTCATCGCGTAATCGAGATAGGAACTTTTCATCTCATCGACGATCGAGATTTTGGGGCCATCATAGACGTAACGCGCTGGCGTGTTTTCGTCTGTGTTTTCAGGTGTTTCGGGCGTGTCGTTCACGTGATTTTCTCGCCTGTCCTGTGGATCTATATCTTGTTGCAACGCTTATATCAGAGCCATGATATAGGGTGCAATGGGCGCGGGGGCGCTCATTTGGCTTGACCCAAGAAAAGGGGGTTAACCAACTGAATTCTATATGTTTTTAAATGGGCGCCTGATCAAAAAAGCCGCTGGCGGCTGTGTGGGGGGCCAAAGGCCCTTTCGTTAAGCCAGCGCACGGTGGGGTTAACGGCTTTGGCGCGGCCCAAAAGGGGGGGGTGAAAAGCGTGCACAATCCGTGCACAAAGCGTGCACCCCCCCAAGTGAGTCTCTGTTAAGAGAAAATTAGTCAATGCAGCCTGCGCTCTGCACAGCGAATATTAACCTTTTGCGGCCAAGGGCTGCGTCAGGGACAAAGCGTCAGGCACAAATCGGCGGGGGAGAAAGCACGGGCGGGGGCTTTTTCAGCGCGCGACAGGGCGGGCGCAGAAAAAGCCCCCCCCGATGATCTGGGGAGGGAGACTTATGGGCGCTTGCGGGTGGGAGAAAACCCGCGGCCCAGATCGCTTAGGGAATGATGCGGCTGTATTTCACACCTTCCAAAGACGCGCCCGCCAAGAGGCCGGCTTGTCCGAAAATCACCGCCAGCACCGGCGAGGTGGCTGTGGTTGTTTCGGCGCGGATATTCTCGCCTTGATCGCGGAACACATATTCCACATCGGCCCCTGCGGCCCAGCCGCTGGAGCGACGGAAGCTCATCAGGGCTTCATCGGTCATGAAAAAGAGGACATGGGCATATTGCTGCGCGCCGATCTGAAGGCCAACGCTGCCTTTGGTGGCGGAGTAATAATCGACCGTCACATCATTGACCCGCAGCGCGCCGCGCCCGTAGCCGCCGCCGATCCCGAAGCCGGCCTCTGTGACGAGCGGCATCACCAGCATCCCGGCTGATTTCTGCGCCAAGTCCTGCGTGGAGGGGTATTGCCCATAGAGAAAATTGAGCGTCTGCTCGACGCGGGCATCAATAGAGGCGCTGCCCTTTGAGCCAACCCCATTGCTGCAGCCGGCCAAAAGAGCTGTGCTAACAACTGCGCCAAGCGCAAAAGATCTGCGAGAAAGTATGGTCATGATTTCACTGCCGTATTGCCTGAATAAAGTGCTGGTTTTGCCCAGCTTAAGATAAAGGATACGCCTTTTGAGCGGGGCTGTCACCCCAAACTCTGCAAATTGAGCGTAAATCTGCCCGATTGATCGCCTTTTAGGCGAGTTATGCGCCCAAAAGCCGCGCGGCGCGGGGGGCAAAATAGGTCAGAATGCCGTTGCAGCCGGCGCGTTTGAAGCAGAGCAGGCTTTCCAGCATGGCCTTGTCGCCGTCGATCCAGCCGTTTTGAGCCGCCGCCTGTATCATCGCGTATTCGCCCGACACCTGATAGGCATAGGTCGGCGCGCCATAAGCGTCTTTGACGCGGCGGCAGATATCAAGATAGGGCATCCCCGGCTTGACCATGACCATATCGGCCCCTTCGGAGAGGTCGCGCGCCACGCAGCGCAGGGCCTCGTCTGTGTTGGCGGGGTTCATCTGATAGGTTTTCTTGTCGCCTTTGAGCGCGTCTGCGGCGCCGACCGCGTCGCGGAAGGGGCCATAAAAGGCCGAGGCATATTTGGCCGCATAGGACAGCAAGAGCACATCTTTGTGGCCAGCCCCTTCCAGAGCGGCACGCAGCGCGCCGATGCGCCCGTCCATCATATCGGAGGGGCCAATGATATCGACGCCGGCTTCGGCCTGAGAGAGCGCCTGTTTGATCAGCGCCTCTACGGTTTCGTCATTGACGATTTTGCCCTCAACGACAAAGCCGTCATGGCCGGTGTCAGAATAGGGATCAAGCGCCACATCTGTCATGATGGCGATGTCTGGCACGGCTTGCTTGATGGCGCGGGTGGCGCGGTTGGAGAGATTGTCAGGGTTCCAGGCTTCGGCGCAATCGGCGGTCCGGTTGGCGGCCTCTGTATAGGGAAAGAGGCAGATTGCGGGGATGCCGAGAGCATGGGCCTCGCGGGCGGCCTCGACGACCTTATCCACCGAGCGGCGCAGCACGCCCGGCATGGAGGGCACAGGCTCTTCCACGCCCGTGCCATCGCGCACAAACAGCGGCCAGATCAGATCGCTCGGGGAGAGCGTATGCTCGGCCACCAGCGCGCGCACACCTTCGCTTTGACGGGTGCGGCGCAGCCGTGTTGCGGGGAAGGGGGCCTGGATCGCGCGCATATTGTGTCTCCGAAAAACTATCGCGCTGAAACTGTCATGGAAATAGCGTCACCTCAAGGTTGGAATTGCGCGAAACGCGCGCTATGAGGGGCCAAACAATGTGAGGGGCGCGGGCCTTGGACTGGTATTCTACGGTTTTTGAGCTGATTGATATGCG
>JAHBAM020000097.1 GCA_018500125.2 Roseobacter sp.
ACCCCGTATAGCTTCATAAGCGCGCCTCTGCCGTCGCCAGATCCTCTGGCGTATTGATATTAAAAAACGGATCGCCCGCCCCGCCAAACTCCGCCACGCGCCCGCCATGTGTATCGCTCCCCATCACAACCCTGCGCAAACCGCCCGCCAGGGCTGCGCGCAGATCATCCCGCAGCGCCACAGGCCAAAGCCCGAAGGTTGGCTGCCGTCCGTCCGGCGTGCCCGCAAGGGCGAGCGGATGCGCCATGCCCTCAGTGGCCGCAAGAAGCCGCGCCACCAGATCCAGCGGAAAGAAAGGCGTATCCCCCGCCGCCGTCACAATGCTCTCGTGGCCCTGCCCTGCGGCCCAGTCCAGCCCTGCCAGGACGCCCGCAAGCGGCCCCGCAAAGCCCGCCACGCTGTCGGCCACAACAGGCAGCCCAAAGCCCGCAAAGCGGCTGGCATCGCCATTGGCATTCAGCGCCAGCGCCGCCACCTGCGGCTGAAGTCGCGCAACAACGCCCTCCAGCATCGGCGCGCCGCCGAGCGGCAAAAGGCACTTGTCCCCGCCGCCCATGCGCGTCGCCTGTCCGCCGGCCAGAATAACCCCTGCTGGCTGTTTCATTCTGCCCCCTTGCGCCCGCTTTTGCGCGGTTCCTCAGGCACTTGCGCCGGGTCCATATCCCAGACAAGCCGCTCCTCGCCCGAAAGACAGACAAAGCGCTGCCCGCGCATCCGCCCCACCAGCGTCAGCCCGACCTGCCGCGCGATTTCAACGCCCCAAGCGGTAAAGCCCGAGCGCGACACCAGCGCCGGAATGCCCATCAGCGCCGTCTTGATCACCATCTCGCTGGTCAGCCGCCCCGTGGTGTATAAAAGCTTGCCCTCAGGCGACACCCCCTCGGAAAACATCCACCCCGCCACTTTGTCCACCGCATTGTGGCGCCCGACATCCTCCATATAAACCAGTGGCCGCCCGCCCGCGCAGAGCACCGTGCCATGAATCGCCCCCGCGCTCAGATAGATCGAGGGCGTGCGGTTGATCCGGCCCGCAAGCGCATAAAGATCAGACAGCTTCACATCGCCCTCAGGCAGGCGCAGCCCCTCCAGACCCTCCATCATATCGCCAAAAACAGTGCCCACAGCGCAGCCCGAGGTGCGGGTCTTCTTTTCGAGCTTCTCCTCAAAGCGCGTGCGCTGGTCGGTGCGCACAACCACGGCCTCGGCTTCCTCGTCATAATCCACGCCCAGAACCGCATCCGCATCGGTGATCATCCCCTGATTGCGCAGAAACCCGAGCGCCAGATATTCGGGATAGTCGCCAATCGTCATCGCCGTAACAATCTCGCGGGCATTGAGGAAAATCGTCAAGGGCCGCTCCTCCACCACATTGATCTCGGTGCGCGCGCCGGTTTGGTCGCGCCCCGTCACCGCCCGCGTGAGCCGCGCCGCCATCGGGTCGGGCGCCAGAATATAGCTGTCTGTCTCTGTCTCTTTGCCCATTTACCTTGCCCCCCAAAACGCGCTAGCCCGATTGCACCCAATGTAGAGGCAAGCCATGCGCGCAACCACACCAAAAACGCCGCTTCACCAAGGCATACGCGACGCCGCGCCCTTTATCCTTGTTGTCTCGCCCTTTGCGCTCGTCTTTGGCGTCATCGCAACAGAAGCCGGCCTCAGCATCGCCGAAACCCTGCTGTTCTCGATCGCGGTTATTGCGGGCGCGGCCCAGTTTACCACGCTCCAGCTTCTCACAGAAAACGCCCCCGCAGTGATCGCGCTGCTCTCCGGCCTCGCGGTCAATCTGCGCATGGCGATGTATTCGGCCTCCCTCACGCCCCATCTGGGCGCCGCGCCGCTCTGGCAGCGCGCGCTTGTGGCCTATCTCACAGTCGATCAGTCCTATGCCTGCTCGGTGGCCGCCTTTGAGCGCAATCCGGGCTGGAGCCTGCGCGAGCGCACAACCTATTTCTTCGCAACCTGCATCCCCGTGATTCCGATGTGGTATCTGATGACCCTGCTCGGCGCGCTGATCGGCGAAAGCATTCCCGAAAGCGCGGCGCTCGACTTTGCCGTGCCGATCACCTTCCTCGCCATCATCGCCCCGATGATGCGCACCCCCGCCCATCTCGCCGCCGCACTTGTGGCCAGCCTCTCTGCGCTCGCGCTCACATGGGTGCCCTTCAATCTCGGCCTCATCATCGCGGCCAGCCTGGGCATGATCACCGGCGCACAGGCCGAGCTGATGCTCACCAAACGGGGGCTTTTCCAATGATCGAACGCCCCGAACTCTGGTATGTGATTGCCGGTCTGGCCGCAGGCAGCTTTTTGCTGCGCTTTACCTTTCTTGGCCTCGTGGGCGACAGGCCCCTGCCCGAATGGCTCCTGCGCCATCTGCGCTATACCGCCGTTGCGGTGCTGCCCGCGCTGATTGCCCCGATGATCATCTGGCCCGCCGCCACAGGCGGCAGCTTTGATCTGCCCCGTGGCCTCGCCGCCCTCGTGACACTCGCCGCGGGGCTTTGGCTGCGCAACATCCTGATCTCGATCACAGCCGGCGCCGCCACGCTCTATCTGGCGCTCTATATTCTGGGGTAAGTCTTCTGGGCTAAGTCTTCTGCGCTAGTTCAGCGTCACTTGTGACGGGTCATAGGCGCGCAAATCGGCGTTGTCATATTCATAGAGCTTGCGCTCGCTCACGCCCGGCAAAGCACCGAACTCTTCGGCCAGCTTTTTGGGGAACCAGCCCACAGAGAGGCTCTCAAAGCCCTCAAGCTGGCTCAAAATCCCCGAGGTCGAGAGCGCACATTGCGCATCGCCCACATTGCCCCGCGCCAAAGCCAGCCGCAGCGCCTGTTCCGCCACCTCGGGCGCAACCTCGCGTTCCTGCACAATCACATGAAAGGTCTCGCGCGCATGATAGCGCGTATAAGCATCCGCCACCTGCGGGCGAATGCCAAACAGCACATCATTGCGCTCAGGAATAGAGGGATGATAAAAACTGCCCGCAGGGTCCCAGATCACACGCTGGCTCGCGCTGATCATAAGCGAGCTATGCGCCCCCGCCCCCGAGCGGTTGTTGATCATGGTGAACAGGGTGAGCTTGGTCGGCCCCGCGTCACGATAGTGCACTTTTGCAAGCTCTGCCTCAGAGGCCCAGCTGGCTGGCTTTGAGCAGCCCAAGAGCGACAGCGCCACGAGAAGCGCTGCACATCCCCTTGCAAAACAGCGCATAAGATCAGCCGTTGACCATATAAGCAAAGATCAGCAAAGCGATGCAGAAAATCGCCGTGCGCGTGACCCATGTCATGAAGCCGCTGAACGTGTCTTCCTGAACTTTCGTATCCATTTCGCCGTGTTTATGGTCGCTCATAGCTGTCTCCTCATTCGCGTTTGGGGCTGATTACTGCATTTAGACGCGCCTGTCACTAGATTGCGCAGCGCTGCGGCATTTTAGGCCTCGCCCTCCTCCAGAGCCTTGGCCAGCCGAAAGCCGATCCGGTTTGGCGCCGCCGCAGGCACTTCTTTGGGAAGCGCGCGCAACATCACATTGAGCTGGCTCACGTGCTGGACAAGCTGGGTCTTGGCGCCCGAGGCGTCTGCGCCGTAAAACGTGACCATATCAGGGTCAAAAAAGCCCATCCCCTCAATGCGCAGAACCCCCGCGTCCCCGCCCGTGAAGCCCATGGCCACCTCATGTTCATTGTCGAGCTGTTCTTCAAAGTTCTGGATATAAAGAATCAGCCGCTCATGCGCCCATTCGGCGGGGCTTTTCTGTGCGACAGGTTTATGGGTCACGGTGCTGGGCCGTGCGCCCGCGCTGGTCTGGGGCGTGCAATGCGCCTCGTGCCGCTTGGGCAGCGCCTCTGCCTCCATTGCTTCCGCCGATGTGACAATCTTGTCGCTCATAAATCTACCCTTTCATAAACCTACCCTTTACTGCGCCACAGCCACGCCCCCTTGCCATCAAGCTCTCGCTCGGCGCGGCCCTCTATGAGCAAATGATTAAGGTGTGCGACAGCTTCCACAAGGGCCAATCCATATGTGCCTTGGTCAATTTTTCGTTTGAAAAGCACCGGAAAACACTCAACAGCGGTCTTGGGCGTCTGGATATAGGCCGCCAGACGGTCCAGCCCGTGCACATGGTTCTCCCGCAACTGGCGCATCCGGAACGGCAGCCCCGTAAAGGGCCGCTTGTGCCCGGCCAGCACAATATGGTCCTCACGGGCCAGCTCGGAAAACCTTTCGCACGAGACAATCCAGTCGCCCACAGGGTCCGCCATAGGCTCGGTCGGATATACGCCGATATTGGGGCTGATCGAACAGATGATCTGGTCGCCCGACAGAACAAGACTGTCCTCGCGGCTCCAGAAGGTCAGATGCTCGGGCGCATGGCCGTTGCCCTCGCGCACATCCCAGCTGCGCCCGCCCGCTCTGAGCACATCGCCGTCTTTCAAGCGCGTGTAGCCCACAGGTATTGGCGCGCAGACATCGGCAAAATTATAGGGCCGCTCGCCCATCCGTTTGGCCAGAATGTCAGGCTCCATCCCCGCTTCGCGCCAGAAGGCCTCGGCCTGCGGCGTTGCCCGCTCCTCCACATCGAGAATAAGCATCCTCGAGAGCAGCCAAGCGGTGCGCGAGGCCGAAAGGCGCGCCCCCCGCGCCATAAACCAGCCCGCCATGCCGATGTGATCGGGGTGATGATGGGTCAGGATCACACGGCTCACAGGCTTGCCGCCCAGCGCCGTCTTGAGAAGCTCCTCCCACATCAAAACCGAGCGCTTGGTGTGAAACCCCGTGTCAATCAGCGTCCAGCTGTCGCCTTCATCCAGCGCATAGACATTGACATGATCCAGCACCATCGGAAGCGGCAAGCGGATCCAGAGCACCCCCTCGGCCACTTCGATCCACCCGCCGGGGTCGGGCGCCTCTGGCCATGGATAGCGGATGCCCTGCAAGTCATCCCTCATGCGACGTCAAAATCCTCGACCTCAAGAGCGTATAAATCGGCATCGCCCTGCATCGCGTGCGCCAGATGGGCCTTATACTCGGGCAACAAGCGGTTGATATAAAACCGCGCCAGCTTGGTGCGTGGCCCGTCCTTGCCCTCGGCCACAGCGGCGCACAGATGGTAATAGCCGCCCAAAACCCGCGCATAGGCCGCCAGAAACGGCACAGACCCCGCAAACCGCGCGTTCATATTGGTCTGCGACACCATCCACTCTGTCGCCTCGCGCAAAGTCTCGGTCGCGTTCCAGATCAGCCCCGCCATCCGCGGCCGCGTGGCGCGCGCCTCTTCGGCAAAGCGCTGCATCTCGTCAATCAACGTCTGCGCCGCCTCGCCACCATCCATCAGCTTGCGGCCCACAAGGTCCATCGACTGGATCCCGTTGGTGCCCTCATAGATCGCGGTGACACGCACATCGCGCGCATATTGCGCCGCCCCCGTCTCCTCGATAAAGCCCATCCCGCCATGCACCTGCACGCCGATCTCGGCCACTTTGATGCCTGTATCGGTGCCAAAGGCCTTGGTGATCGGGGTCAGCAAAGCCGCCCGCGCCGCCCAATCGGGCGCGCCCTCAGCCCCCGCGCCGCCCACGGTGCCCTCTGCCGCAGCATGGCTCATATCAATCGCAACCGCATTGGCCAGCGCAATCGAACGCGCCGCAAACAGCTCGGCGCGCATGGTCGCCAGCATCCGCCGCACATCCGCATGATCAATGATCGTGCCGGTGCCCCCCGCAACAGGCGAGCGCCCCTGCTTGCGCTCCTTGGCATAGGCCAGCGCCTTTTGGTAAGCGCCCTCGCCCGCGCCGATCCCCTGACAGCCGACCCCGAGCCGCGCGTTGTTCATCATCGTAAACATCGCCGCCATGCCGCCGCCCTCCGGCCCGACAAGCCAGCCTGTCGCGCCGTCATATTGCATCACAGCCGTCGGGCTGCCGTGCAGGCCGAGCTTGTGCTCAAGGCTCACAACATGAAGGCTGTTCGCCTCGCCCGCCTCACCGGCCGCATCCGGCAGGAACTTGGGCACCAGAAACAGGCTGATCCCCTTGGTGCCCGCGGGCGCGCCGGGCAGCCGCGCAAGCACAAGGTGACAGACGTTTTCGCTGAAATCGTTGTCGCCCCAACTGATGTAGATCTTTTGGCCAGTGATCGCATAGGTGCCATCGCCGTTGTCCTCGGCCTTGCTCGACAGCGCGCCGACATCGCTGCCCGCCTGCGCCTCGGTCAGGTTCATCGTGCCACACCACGCCCCCGAAACCAGCTTGGGCAGATAAATCGCCTTGATCTGCTCGCTGGCGTGATGCTCCAGCGCCTCGATCTGGCCCTGCGTCATCAACGGGTTGAGCGCAAGGCTCAGACAGGCCGCGCTCATCATTTCGTTGACCGCCGTGGTCACTGTCATCGGCAGGCCCATGCCGCCAAACTCGGGGCTGGCCGCCACCGAGACCCAACCGCCCTCGCGGACCGCCTTATAGCCCTCGGCAAAGCCCTTTGAGGTGTGCACAACCCCGTCCTGAAGCCGCGCCGGGTCCAGATCGCCGTTGCGCTGGAGCGGATAGAGAACCTCGTCACAAAGCCGCGCCGCTTCGGTCAAAATCGCCGAGGTCAGCTCCTCGCCAGCTTCCTCAAAACGCTCGGTCGCGCTGACTTTGTCATATCCGACAATATGGCGCATGATGTATTCATAGTCTTGGACGGGGGCACGAAAGCTCATAATCATCTTCTCCTTCATCGGCCCGCAAAGCACAGCTTGGCAAGCCCTCCCCCCTGACTTACAAGCTTTCAAATTCCAATTCTGCAATAACGCGGCGTCATGACTGTATCATCCACCCCTCTTCTTTGCCCCGATCCCGAGGGCCTCGCCAGAGCCGCAGCGCTGCTGCGCGCCGGCGCCTGTGTCGCGCTGCCGACAGAGACAGTCTACGGGCTGGGCGCCGATGCGCGCAATGGCGCGGCCGTGGCCGGCATCTATGCCGCCAAGGGCCGCCCGAGCTTCAACCCGCTGATTGTTCATATCGCCCGCCCCGAAGATGCGGCGCGCTATGTCGTCTGGCCCGAGGCAGCCGCGCGGCTCGCCGCGGCCTTCTGGCCCGGCCCGCTGACGCTTGTCCTGCCGCTCAGAGAGGGCCACGGCATTGCCAGCCTCGTGACCGCCGGGCTGGACAGCCTCGCGATCCGCTGCCCTGCACACCCTGTGGCGCAGGCCCTTCTGGCGGGTTTTGACGGGCCGGTGGCCGCGCCCTCGGCCAACCCCTCAGGCAAGATCAGCCCGACGCAGGCCGCCCATGTGATAGAAGGGCTGACGGGGCGCATCGCCGCCGTGCTCGACGGCGGGGCCGCCGAGATCGGCCTTGAGAGCACGATCGTCAGCCTCACGGGCACACCAAGCTTGCTGCGCCACGGCTCGATCACCCGCGAGATGCTGGAGGCCGCCCTCGGCGCGCCGCTTGCGACGGCCACAACACCCGCAGCCATCACCGCTCCGGGCCAACTCGCCTCGCATTATGCCCCCGACGCCGCCCTGCGCCTCAACGTGACAACGCCCGCAGCCGACGAAGCGCTGCTCGGCTTCGGGCCGGTGGAGAGGGCCGCGCTCAACCTCTCGGCTGCCGGCGATCTGCGCGAAGCGGCGGCCAATCTCTTTGCCATGCTGCGCGCACTCGATGCACAGGCGTCAAAAATTGCGGTCTC
This sequence comes from Roseobacter sp., assembly GCA_018500125.2. Classification (GTDB taxonomy): domain Bacteria; phylum Pseudomonadota; class Alphaproteobacteria; order Rhodobacterales; family Rhodobacteraceae; genus Lentibacter. Next base: position 7,678 of record JAHBAM020000097.1, read on the forward strand.
CCCGATCCCGGCGCGCGGCATCGGGCTGGCCATCAATGACCGGCTCACGCGCGCCGCCGCACCGCGCTAGAGGCATCAAGGCTTTGCGCTTTGGCAGAGCCAAAGCGC
>JAHBAM020000258.1 GCA_018500125.2 Roseobacter sp.
AGATGTGTATAAGAGACAGGCCTCAAGGGCACCGTGGTCAAATCACATGGCTCCGCCGATGCCACAGGCGTCTCCGCCGCCGTCAAACTCGCCTTCCAGCTGGCACAATCGGGCTTTAACGAAAAGCTCGCCGCCCGGATTTCGGCCGCCACCATGCTCGCCTCCGAAGCCGGCGCCGAGCACAGCCCAGACTCCCAAGAAGAGGCCAACTCATGACAAAACGTGCCGTCGTTGTTGGCTACGGCCACTATTTGCCAGATCGGATCGTGGAGAACGCCGAGTTCGAAGCGACTCTGGACACCACAGATGAATGGATTCGCACCCGCTCAGGGATCGAGCGCCGTCATTTCGCCGCCGAGGGGCAACATACCTCCGATCTGGCCGCACAAGCGGCAAAAGCCGCCCTCGCCAAAGCCGGGCTGCAAGCCGAAGACATCGACGCGATTGTCGTGGCAACGTCGACCCCCGATCTGACCTTTCCCTCGGTTGCGACGATGGTGCAGCAAAAAATCGGGATGGAGCGCGGCTTCGGCTTTGATGTGCAGGCCGTCTGCGCGGGCTTCGTCTTTGCCCTCACCACAGCCAACGGGCTGATCCTGTCAGGTCAGGCCGCGCGCGTGCTCGTCATCGGCGCCGAAACCTTCAGCCGCATCATGGACTGGAGCGACCGCGGAACCTGCGTTCTCTTTGGCGATGGCGCCGGCGCGCTTATTCTGGAAGCGCAAGACTGCGCCGGCACAACCGCCGACCGCGGGATTCTTGCCGCCGATCTCAACTCCGATGGCCGCTACAAAGATATGCTCTTTGTCGATGGCGGCGTGTCCTCGACCGGCACATCCGGCAAATTGCGGATGCAAGGCAATGCGCTTTTCCGCCAAGCCGTCGAAAAACTGGCCTCAACAGCCGATGCCGCGCTTCACAAAGCCGGCCTCTCACATGGCGATGTCGACTGGATCGTCCCCCATCAGGCCAATATCCGTATCATTCAAGGCACCGCCAAAAAGCTCGGCGTGCCGATGGAGCGGGTCGTGCTCACCGTGCAAGATCACGGCAACACCTCCGCCGCCTCGATTCCCCTTGCGCTCTCGGTCGGAGCCGCCTCGGGCAAGATCAAATCCGGCGATCTGATCCTCACCGAAGCCATCGGCGGCGGTCTGGCGTGGGGGGCCGTTGCCGTCCGCTGGTAATGCCCCAGCAGATCGGCGCTGATTTCACCGCACAATCGGCTCATTTATCGCTGAAAAGCCGCGCCCCAAGTCATTGATATTGACTCGGAATCTCTCTGGGGCCTATGCTTGGCAAAACGGGGGAATAGGAATGAGCGAAAAAACACTCACACGAATGGATTTGAGCGAAGCTGTCTTTCGCGAGGTCGGCTTGTCGCGCAATGACAGCGCCCAGCTTGTCGAATCTGTGCTACAACACGTGTCCGATGCGCTGGTCTCGGGCGAAAATGTGAAAATCTCCTCTTTCGGCACCTTCTCGGTCCGTCAGAAAACAGCCCGCGTTGGCCGCAACCCCAAAACAGGCGAGGAAGTCCCGATCAAGCCGCGCCGCGTGCTGACATTCCGCCCCTCGCACCTCATGAAAGACCGGGTCGCCGCAGGCAACAAGCGCTAGGAGCCTCTCAAGGTATGGCAAAATCAGCCGACGCATTCCGCACCATCAGCGAAGTGGCCGAATGGCTTGATTTGCCCACCCATGTTCTGAGGTTCTGGGAGAGCAAATTCACGCAGGTCAAGCCGGTCAAACGCGCCGGCGGGCGCCGGTATTACCGGCCCAATGACATGGCCCTGCTCGGCGGGATCAAAAAACTTCTCCATGACGATGGCATGACCATCAAAGGCGCGCAAAAAATGCTGCGCGACCATGGTGTCAAACATATCTCAAGCCTCTCACAGCCGCTTGACCCAGAATTGAGCGATACCGAGTTTGACACCGGCACACTCGATGCTGCCGCCGCCCCCGTCAGCGCGCCGGCCGATGTGCCGCCTGCCAGCGATTCGCCCGCGCCCTCTCCCGCGGCCCCTCCCGCGCCGGAGGCCGCGCCAGCAGACGACACCGACACGACAGACGAGCCAGACGAGGCAGGCGAGACTGAGGCAAATTCCGGCCTCACAACAGAGCCGCCCGCCCTGCCCGGCTTTTTGCAACCGGCCAAAGACGCCAGCCCAGAGACCGCCACAGCCGCGCCTGTCTCCCTTGCGATCTCCCTGCCGCCCGATCCGGACGACACCGAGCTTGAGGTCAGCGCAGGTCTTCTCAGCCGCATCGCCGCCTATAAATCAGCCCCGACAGAAGAGCTGCGCCGCGTCTTGCAGCAAGCCCGCGCGGATCTGAGGGCGCTCTCCTCCTGATCGCCACACCACGCAAGACAGCCGCTCCGAAATTGGCTCAGATTTGCCCTTGCCCTCTGGCTCAAAACCGCTAATAAGCAGCCTTAGTCGGGCTATAGCGCAGCCTGGTAGCGCGTCCGTCTGGGGGACGGAAGGTCGCAGGTTCGAGTCCTGCTAGCCCGACCATTTCTCCTCTCCCGGAGTTTTTGCACGCTACCAGCCAAAATCACCGCTCAAACACGCATCACCCCAAAACAGCCGCAGCCTGTGCTGCGCTGATCGCACTGATCGCACTGATCGCACCGCAGGGCCGCTAAAACTTTGGCCCTGAAGCCGCACAGGCGCATTTTTCCCTGCCGCTCGGCCAAAAACTTGATAAAAGCTGCACAACCTTGCCCGTGAAAGGACACAGCATGACAGGCGTTCTGGCCAGCCAGCAGCTCAAAGAGATGATTGCCCGTGGCGAAATCTCGGCTCCCAATGACTATGCCGATGGTCAGATCCAGCCCGCGAGCCTTGATCTGCGCCTTGGCGCACGGGCCTACCGGGTGCGCGCCTCCTTCCTTGCGGGTGCTGGGCGCACAGTGGCCGAGCGCCTGCGCGAGTTTGAAATGCACCAGATTGATCTCAGCCAAGGTGCTGTGCTGGAAAAGGGCTGTGTCTATGTGGTCGAGCTGCAAGAAAGCCTCGCCCTGCCCGCGGGCATACAGGCGGTCGCCAATGCCAAAAGCTCCACAGGCCGGCTCGATCTGCTCACCCGCACCATCACGGATGGCGGAGAAGAGTTTGACCGCATTCCCGCTGGCTATTCAGGCCCGCTCTATGCCGAAATTTGCCCGCGCTCCTTCTCGGTTCTTGTGCGTCCGGGGATGCGCCTCAACCAGATCCGCTTCCGCGATGGCCAAGCCACCTTGAGCGACAGCGATCTGCGCGCTCTGCACAAAGAGACCCCGCTGGTCGACGGACGCCCCCCGATGATCAGCGAGGGCCTCGGCTTTTCGGTTGATCTGCGCCCCGAGGGCAGCAGCCTTGTCGGTTATCGCGCCAAGCCCCACACAGGCGTGATTGATCTGGACAAGCTCAACCATTACGCGCCCGCCGACTTCTGGGAGGAGGTGCGCAGCGACACCGGCCAGATCATCCTTGATCCGGGCGCGTTTTATATCCTCGTGAGCAATGAGGCCGTCTGCATTCCGCCCGATTACGCCGCCGAAATGGCCCCCTATCTCGCCATGGTCGGCGAGTTCCGCGTGCATTACGCCGGCTTTTTTGATCCGGGCTTTGGCTATGCGGCGGCAGGCGGTGCCGGCTCGCGCGGCGTGCTCGAAGTGCGCTGCCACGAAAGCCCCTTTGTGCTGGAGCACGGTCAGATCGTGGGCCGCCTCGTTTATGAGAAAATGTCCCAAACGCCCGCCGAGCTTTACGGCGCGCGGATCGCCTCAAACTATCAAGGTCAGGGCCTCAAGCTCTCCAAACACTTCCAGTCCTAAAAGCGGCCTGCGCGCCGCGCCATGCGGGCGGCTTTGGAGAGACCTTTGGTCGCCCCGCCAGCGCCTTTGCCTTTGCCTGCGCCCGACCAGCCGCCTGCGCGCTTCAGCCCCGCGTTCAAAACCAAGCGCAGCACCTTTCGCAGCACCATATTGATCAGCCTGTTTGCGGTCATATCCGCCTCCTTTGCCTGCACAATCGGCACTCTAAGCCGCCATTATGCGCAAATTAAGGCAGCCTCTCAGTCCTCAAACAGCTCGCTCTGCCCCTCTTGAACTTCCTCGATCAAGTCCTCATCGCCCGCCCCCAGAGTTGGCATATGACTGGGCGGCAAACGGCTCTCAAGCAGCCCCGAGGCGCGCAGCTCTTTCAAACCGGGCAGATCGCGGGCCGATTCCAGCCCGAAATGATCCAGAAAATCCTGCGTCACCACAAATGTCACAGGCCGCCCCGGCGTCATCTTGCGCCGCCCGAAGCGGATCCATTCCATCTCCAAAAGCTGGTCCACAGTGCCCCGGCTCACGCTCACACCCCGAATCTCCTCGATCTCGGCGCGCGTGACAGGCTGGTGATAGGCCACAATCGCAAGCGTCTCGATGGCCGCGCGGCTGAGCTTGCGGGTCTCGACCGTTTCTTTTTGCATCAAAAACGACAGATCAGGTGCGGTGCGCATCGCCCAAGCATCGCCCACCTTCACAACCCGCACCCCGCGCCCCTCATAGCGCTTGCGCAAATAGACAAGCGCCTCCGCCGCATCCGAGCCATGCGGCATCCGCGCATTCAGCTCGGCCACAGTCACCGTTTCACTTGAGGCAAACAAGATCGCCTCAACCATGCGCTCCTGCTCGGCAATCGGCGGCGCTTCAAAGAGGCTCTCTTCTGTGTCTTCCATTGGCTCTAGATCGTCATTCATAGGTCTTCACGGCTTTCTGTTCTGCGGCGCAGCTCTATCGGCGCAAATGTATCAGACTGGCGCAACTCCACACGCCCCTCCTTGGCCAGCTCCAGAGAGGCCGCAAAGGTCGAGGCCGTCGCCGAACGGATCCGCGCGTGGTCCTTGTCCCAGCCTTCGGGGATATAACTTGAAATATCGGTCCAGTTCCCCGCATAGCCGATCAGCCCGCGCATCCGCTCCAGCGCGTTCTCAAGCGTAAACACAGAGTCCCGGTCCATCACAAACGGGCGAAACTCGTCGCGCGTGCGCAGCCGCGAATAGCCCTGCATCAGATCAAGCAGTGTCGCCGTATAGGTCACTTTCTTGACCCGCGTCACATCTTCAGGCAGCCCCCGCGCAAAGAAGTCGCGGCCCAGACGGTCCCGCCCCATCAGGCGCGCCGCAACATCGCGCATCGCCTGCAAGCGCTCAAGCTGAAAGGCCAGATGGGCGGCCAGTTCCTCGCCGCTCGGCCCCTCCTCGGAAGGATCAGGCGGCAAGAGCAAGCGCGACTTCAAAAAGGCCAGCCAGGCCGCCATCACAAGATAATCCGCCGCCAGCTCGATCCGCAACGACTTGGCCTTCTCCACAAAGGCCAGATATTGCCGCGCCAGCTCCAGAATGCTGATTTTGGTCAGATCGACCTTCTGGGTGCGCCCGAGCGTCAACAAAACATCAAGCGGTCCCTCAAAGCCGCTCACATCCACAATCAGCGCCTCCGCGCTCATCCGCTCGGCCACACTCAGTGTTGTCTGGTCTTCTTCAAAGTCATCAGTTGGCATAGACGCGCCCATTCAAAAGCGCTTCAAGCTCGGCTTCTATGGCCGAAATGTCAATATCATTAGGGATTTGGCGTGCCGCAAGCGCCCGCTCGGCCCGCTCTTGGGCCGCATCGCTCATCTCGCCAGCGGCCTCGGCCACTGTGCGCCGCTCCGCAAGCGTGCCATTGCAATGCAAAATCACATCACAGCCCGCCAAAAGGGCAGCGCGGCTCAAATCGCCCAGATCGCCGTTGAGCGCTTTCATAGAAATATCATCGGTCATGATCAGCCCGTCAAAGCCAAGATCACGGCGGATCAGCGTCATCACAGGCGCGCTCAGCGTGGCTGGCTGTGCGTCAATCTGCGGATAGAGAATATGCGCCGTCATCCCCATCGGGCAGTCTTTCAGCGCCGCAAACGGCGCGCCATCAGTGGCGATCAGCTCCTCACGGCCAATATCGACGCTTGGCAGCTCAAAATGGCTGTCCGCAACAGCGCGGCCATGGCCGGGAATATGCTTGGCCACAGGCAAAACACCGCCATCCAGCAGACCACGGGAGGCCGCCGCCCCAATCTTCCCAATCGCGTCAATATCCGTGCCATAGCAGCGGTTTTTGAGAAAGGCATGGGTCTCGGGAAAAGCAATATCCAGCATCGGCGCGCAGTTGCTATCAATCCCGCAGCGTTTCAGCTCATGCGCGATCAGCCGAAAGCGCAGATAAAAGCTGCGCGCCGCATTTTCGCCCGCACGCTCCGCCTGCTCAAGCGGCGGCAACCACTCGCGCCAGAGCGGCGCGCGCAAGCGCTGCACACGCCCGCCCTCTTGGTCAATGGTGATCGGGGCCTCACGGCCCACCGCCTCGCGCAGCTGCGCGCACAGTCGCGCCACTTGGGCCTCGCTTTGGATATTGCGCGCAAACAGGATAAAGCCAAAAGGGTTCACATCGCGAAAAAACGCCCGCTCCTCACGGCTCAGCTCAAGCCCGTCAGCGTCAAGAATACTTGCGCCAAAACGGCTCATTTGCTGACCACAGGAATACAATCGGCCCGCTCTGCCACCAGAGCCGCGCAAAAGCGGCGCGCATCCGAAAGATCGGCAAAGCCCATCGCGCGCAGGCGGTAAAACACCCGCCCGCCGCTTTCCGCCCGCTGGATCACGCGCTCCTTGCCGCCCATATAGTCGCCAAATTTTGTTCCAAGGCGCTCCCATTCGCGCCCGGCCACTTCGGCGCTGTCAAAGGCACCAAGCTGCACAAGCCGCGTGCCAACAGGAATGCTGCCCGCGTCGCTGGTCAAGGCCGCAAGAACCGCCTCATTGGTCGCCGAGGGCGTCACAGTCCCAAGCGCTTGAGGGCGCAGGCGTGGCCGCAAGGACTGGCGCACGATTGTTGTCAAAACACCCGCCGTGTCCGGCGCCTCCGTGGCCTTTGCGGTCTCTGCGCCCGCGTCGGCCAAGGCCTGCGCCACAGGGGCCTCGGCCTCAACAGCGTCAACCGTTGCAGAAGGCAGCACAACAGCCGCAGGCGTCACAACCTCGGGCGCCGCCAAAGGCGCAACCCCATCCGCCAGCGCCTCGGCCAGCGCGCGGATCGACGCCATCTGCGGCGTCAGAGGCTCGGCCTCGCCCTCCTCCTGCGCCATCACAGCCTCAGAGCGCGCCACAGGTTTCGGAGCAATGCTCGCGGCAGAGGGCTGGTCTTCGTCCTCCAGATGCACAGGCTTTGGCGCCAGAACAAGTCGGTCAGCCGGCTTTTCAGCGCCGCCCTTGGCCATCACCTCGTTGACAGACAGCCCCTGATGCGCCGCCGTCTCACCGCCCGGCTGCTCGGGGGCGATCCGCATCGGCGCATGAGACGCAGCCCGCACAACAGGCACGCCGCTCACATCCCGCACCACGACTTTATAGCCCCAAACACCGATCCCCACGATCAAGCCAAGCGACACAACCGCGCCGGCATATTGCGTGATCGTGCCAAATTTCAAAGTTGCAGAGCCGCTGTGCCCCGCCCCGCCATATGGGAGTTCTGCCATCCGTTGCCTCGTATTTTAGGCGCAAATCTATGCCGCGCTTCTCACTGCTCTTGCCGCTGGGGCCACTCTTCAGGTGATTTCCGCCAGCGCCTTTGTCCCGACAATAGCGAATCCGCTGCAAAACACAACTTCACAGGCGTCAATAACGCGCGGGCAAATGGCTTTTTCGCCACGGTCCTCTGCCGCCTTTTGGGCCGCCAGCACCAGACGCGCCAGCTCACAGAGATACAGCGCCACACGCTGCGGCGCGCCCAGATCATGCGCCAGCCCAAGCACCGACCCGTAAGCGCCCGCCAGAAGCGCAAGCCGGCGGGTCGCCGCATCCCACGCCAAAGCCGGCGCCACGCTGCGCAAAGCCGACAGCCGCGAGGCCGTATAATGCAACAAAAACGCAGGGTTGGCCCGCTCTGGCTGGGCATAGGCACGCCCGCCAAGGTCAAGCCCCCGCTCCGCCCGATGACACAGCACATAAAGCCGCGCCAGCTCGCGCCCCGCGTCGTCAAGCGCCGGTATCTTTGCCCCCGCAAGCGCCGTGCACCGCAAAAGCGCCCCCGCGCCCAAGGCCGCCTCGTAAAGCCCCGCGCGATAGCCCCCGCCAATCGCCGCAAAAAGCGTGATCTCGTCATGCGCCTGCGCCGCCGCCCAAATCTGGGAAAACGTCCCAACAAGCGCCGCGCGCTCCTCGGCGCTCGCCCCGCCAAAGGCTGCCTGCTCCCCGATCCAGGGCAAAAGCCGCTCCTCGGCCGCGTCTGAGGCGGCAACAGGGGCGCAAATCTCGGCCTCAAGCCCAAGCGCGCGCGCCACAGCCGCCGCCGCCTCGGCACTCCAGCGCTGGCGCAGCACCGTCGGCGCCTCAAGACAGATCGCAAGCCGGCCGCGCCGCGGCGCGGGCATCAGCGCCTCAGCCCTCAATCCCCTCATGATAAACTCCGGCTCAAGCCGCAGATTGACAAAGCCCGCTCCCGCCAGCGAGGCGCTCTCAATGCCCTCTATCTGGCCCAAAGCCGCCGCCAGATCGGCGCCAAGCGCGCGCGGCGACAGCCCCAGCCGCTTGGCCATCACAAGCGCCGCCGTGACCGATACATCGCCATGCAGCGGGTCTTTCGTGATCGCACAGCCAAGACCGTCAAAAACCGCAGGCGCGCGCCCGGTGATCTCGGCCAAAGCGCCCGCAACGCAGGCATCTATCTGCTCATAAAGCCCCATACGTGACATAAATGCACTCTGCCCCTTATTCTGACTGGCAATTCGCCCCCGCGCGGTATATCGGCCCTCAACGAACAACCCAAGGACATATCATGGACCTGCGCAATATCGCCATCATCGCTCACGTTGACCACGGCAAAACAACCCTCGTGGACGAACTTCTGAAACAGTCCGGCGCGTTTCGGGCCAATCAGGACGTGGCCGAGCGCGCCATGGACAGCAACGACATCGAGCGCGAACGCGGCATCACGATCTTTGCCAAGCCGACCTCTGTCGAATGGAAAGGCAAACGCATCAACATCGTGGATACGCCCGGCCACGCCGACTTTGGCGGCGAAGTCGAGCGCATCCTGAGCATGGTGGACGGTGTTGTCCTGCTCGTGGACGCCGCAGAAGGCCCCATGCCCCAAACCAAATTCGTGACCTCAAAAGCGCTTGCGCTGGGCCTGCGCCCTATCGTTGTGCTCAACAAAGTCGACAAAACCGACGCCGAGCCGGATCGCGCGCTGGATGAATGCTTTGATCTCTTCGCCTCTCTGGATGCCGATGATGACCAGCTTGATTTCCCGCATATGTATGCGTCTGGCCGCTCCGGCTGGGCCGATCACGAGCTGGACGGCCCGCGCAAAGACCTCTCGGCGCTGTTTGACCTGATCGTCAATCACGTGCCCGCGCCCAAGCAGGTTGCCCGTCAGGGCGAAGACTTCAGTATGCTCGCAACCACCTTGGGCGCTGACGCCTTTGTGGGCCGCGTTCTGACAGGCCGCGTCGAAAGCGGACGCCTCAAAGTCGGCGCGACCGTTCAGGCGCTCTCGCGCGTGGGCCAAAAGATCGAGCAGTTCCGTGTCACCAAAATTCAGGCCTTCCGCGGCCTTGCCCAACAAGACATCGAAGAAGCCCTCGCAGGCGATATCGTCTCTATCGCAGGGATGTCCAAAGCCACAGTGGCCGATACCATCTGTGCGCTCGCGGTTGACACAGCCCTGCCCGCACAGCCGATCGATCCGCCCACCATCACCGTGACCTTCGGCATCAACGACAGCCCGCTCGCCGGGCGCGAAGGCAAAAAGGTCCAGAGTCGCGTTATTCGTGACCGCCTGATGAAAGAGGCCGAAAGCAACGTCGCCATCAAAGTCACAGACACTCCGGGCGGCGAAGCCTTTGAAGTGGCCGGCCGTGGCGAGCTTCAGATGGGCGTTCTGATCGAAAATATGCGTCGCGAAGGCTTTGAACTCGGGATTTCCCGCCCCAAAGTGCTCCTGCGCGAAGAAAACGGCCAGACTCTGGAGCCGATCGAAGAAGCCACAATTGACGTGGATGACGAATACTCCGGTGTTGTGATCGAAAAGCTGACGGGCGGCCGCAAGGGCGATCTCGTCGAAATGCGCCCCGCCGGTGCGGGCAAAACCCGCATCATCGCCCATGTGCCCTCGCGCGGCCTGATCGGCTATCACGGCGAATTTCTCACCGACACCCGCGGCACAGGCGTTCTCAACCGTGTGTTCCACGGCTGGGCGCCCCACAAAGGCCCGATGCCGGGCCGCCGCGCGGGCGTTCTGATTTCGATGGAAGCGGGCGAGGCCGTGGCCTATGCGCTGTGGAATCTGGAAGACCGCGGCAAAATGTTCATCGGCGCACAAACCAAGATCTACCAAGGCATGATCATCGGTGAGCACAGCCGCGAGAACGACCTCGAAGTGAACCCGCTCAAAGGCAAAAAGCTCACCAACGTGCGCGCCTCGGGCACAGACGAAGCCGTGCGCCTGACAACGCCGATCACACTAAGCCTTGAAGAGGCGATTGCCTATATCAACGATGACGAGCTGGTGGAAGTCACCCCCGAAAGCATCCGCCTGCGCAAACGCTTCCTTGACCCGCATGAGCGCAAACGCGCCTCCAAGCAACTCTGATCAAAGCAACTCTGATCAAAAAAGCCCCGCTCAACCGAGCGGGGCTTTTTTCTTGGTCCGTCGGCGGCGCAGTCCCTGCGCCGCTTTGTTTATTCGGTGATTTCAACAACCATCAATTCGCGCTCCGAGGCGCCCTTGGCATGGCTCAACGCCTCTTGATAGGCCGGCGAGTGATAGCACTCGACAGCCGCCTCAAGCGTGGGAAACTTCGCCACAACATTGCGTGGCCGCTCTTTGCCCTCAAGCTGCACAAAGCGCGCGCCACGGGCGATAAACACCCCGCCATGCGCCGCAATCGCCGGCCCCGCCAGCTCGGCATATTTTCCGTAAGCCTCAGGGTCCGTGACGGTCACGTGTGCAATCCAAAGTGCTTTCATCTCAAGTCTCCAATACTGATTTCGCCGCCGCAATGGCCGCATCGGCATTGCCAACATCCGCGCCGCCACCCTGCGCCATATCAGGGCGACCGCCGCCGCCCTTACCGCCAAGCTCGGGCACAGCCGCCTTGACCAGATCGACCGCCGAAAGACGCCCGGTCAGATCAGAGGTCACCCCGGCCGCCACAGCCGCCTTGCCGCCGGTGTCAGCAATCAACAGCACAGCCCCAGAGCCAAGCTGCGCCTTATGAGCATCAATCAGCGCCGGCAAATCCTTGCCCGAGACGCCCGAAAGCACCTGCGCAATGAGCTTTATCCCATTGATTTCAATGGCCTCTGCGCCGCCGTCCTTTGTGCCGCCCGACATCGCCAATTCGCGGCGCAACTGCGCCACTTCATTGCTCAATGCGCGGCGTTCTTCCATCAGCGCCTTGATGCGCGCCGGCACATCAGCCGCCGGTGTCTTCAGCTCGAGCGCAAGCTCCGCCATGCGCGCATCCTGCGCACTCAAATACTCAAAGGCCGCCTTGCCGGTCAGCGCCTCAACGCGGCGCACCCCCGCACTGGAGGCGGACTCCCCGAGCACAACAAACACGCCAATGTCGCCCGTCTGGCGCACATGGGTGCCGCCGCACAGCTCGATCGAATAGGTATGCCCGTCGCTGCCCTTGCCCGAGCCGCTGTCATGCCCCATCGAGACAACCCGCACCTCATCGCCATATTTCTCGCCAAACAGCGCCTGCGCGCCCAGTCCGCGCGCCTCATCAGGCGTCATCACCCGCGTCACAACCGGCGCATTCTGACGGATATAGGCGTTTACATCGGCCTCCACCTGCTTGATCTGCGCCAGATCGAGCGCCTTGGAATGGCTGAAATCAAAGCGCAACCGGTCATCAGAATTGAGCGAGCCGCGCTGCGCCACATGATCGCCAAGCGCCGCGCGCAAGGCCTCATGCAAAAGATGCGTCGCGGAGTGATTGGCGCGGATCGCCGAGCGCCGCGCCTGCGCCACTTCCAGCGAAACCGTGTCGCCAACCGACAGCCCGCCCTCGCCCGCCACAATCATGTGGCCAAAAATCTTGCCATCCGCGTGTTTGCGGGTGTCGCTGACCCGGCTCACCTGCTCGATGTTTTCCAAACGGCGGATCAAGCCGCTGTCGCCGACTTGCCCGCCGGATTCCGCATAAAACGGCGTCTGGTTGAGCACAGCCCAGCCCTCCTGGCCTTGGGCAAGCGTCTTGACGCGCGCACCCTCCGCCACAAGCGCCAGAACCTGCCCCTCGGCCACTTCGGTGTCATACCCCAAAAATTCGGTCACACCCGCATCATCGGCAATATCAAACCACACGCTCGCATCCGCCGCATCGCCCGAGCCGGACCAAGCCGCGCGCGCCTTGGCCTTCTGGTCGGCCATCGCCGCCTCAAAGCCCGCAACATCCACATCGCGGCCCTTCTCGCGCAGCGCATCCTGCGTCAGATCAAGCGGAAAGCCGAAGGTGTCATAGAGCTTGAACGCCGCATCCCCGGAGAGCGCAACACCCTCGCCAAGCCCCGCCACCTCGTCATCCAGAAGTTTCAATCCGCGCTCCAGCGTTTGCTTAAAGCGGGTTTCTTCCAGCAAAAACGTCTCTTCAATCAACGCCTGCGCATGGGTCAGCTCGGCATAGGCCCCGCCCATCTGGCGCACAAGCGAGGGCACGAGCTGATGCATCACAGGGTCTTTCGCCCCCAAAAGATGCGCATGGCGCATCGCGCGGCGCATGATCCGGCGCAAGACATAGCCGCGCCCGTCATTGGAGGGCATCACCCCATCCGCAATCAAAAACGCCGTCGAGCGCAAATGGTCGGCAATCACCCGATGATGCACATTCTGCGCGCCATAGGGGTCAACGCCCGTGGCATGGGCCGACGCCTCGATCAGCGCTTTGAACAGATCGGTGTCATAATTGTCATGGCTGCCCTGAAGCAGCGCGCCGATCCGCTCAAGCCCCATGCCCGTGTCGATCGACTGCATATCCAGATCGCGCATCGAGCCGTCTTCAAACTGCTCGTTCTGCATGAAAACCACGTTCCAGATCTCGATAAAGCGGTCGCCGTCCTCTTCGGGGCTGCCGGGAGGTCCGCCCCAGATATGCTCGCCGTGATCATAAAAAATCTCGGTGCATGGCCCGCACGGCCCGGTCGGGCCCATCTGCCAATAGTTGTCTGACGTCGCGATCCGAATAATGCGCTCTTCAGGAACACCCATCTTCTTCCAGATCGCAAACGCCTCGTCATCGGTATGATAGACCGTCACCGTCAGCTTGGTCTTGTCGATCCCGAAGTCCTTGGTGATCAGCTCCCAGGCATAGCTGATCGCCTCTTCCTTGAAGTAGTTGCCAAAGCTGAAGTTGCCGAGCATTTCAAAAAACGTGTGGTGGCGCGCCGTATAGCCGACATTGTCCAGATCATTATGTTTGCCGCCTGCGCGGACACATTTCTGCGCCGTCGTCGCGCGGGTGTAGTCGCGCGTTTCAACGCCGGTAAACAGGTTCTTGAACTGCACCATACCCGAATTGACAAACATAAGGGTCGGGTCGTTGCGCGGCACAAGCGGGCTGGAGGCCACAACTTCATGCCCTTGCTTGGCAAAGTAGTTGAGAAAGGTAGAGCGGATTTCGTTCAGGCTTGGCATATGATGTTCCGACGTGTTGGGTCCGTCACGGTTTAGCCGTCACGCCCGCTCATGTCCACATGACAAAAAGCGCCAGAGCAGTCTCCCGCTCCGGCGCTCCTGAATGGGTTTGGCCAAAGGCTCAGGCTTCGAGAATATCCTCGTCATCGCCGGCTTTTGCAGGGCGCGCCTCATCAAAGTCCAGCCCGTGCGCTGCGCGGATCTTATCTTCGATGTCATAGGCAATCTGCGGGTTGTCTTTCAAAAACTGCCGCGAGTTTTCCTTGCCCTGCCCGATGCGCTCGTCGCCATAGCTAAACCAGGCGCCCGATTTCTGCACAATCCCGAGGGCGACCCCGAGGTCCAGCAGCTCGCCGGTCTTGGAAATGCCCTCGCCATACATGATATCAAACTCGACTTGCTTGAACGGCGGCGCAACCTTGTTTTTCACAACCTTGACACGCGTCTGGTTGCCGACAACTTCGTCGCGGTCCTTCAGCGAGCCGATGCGGCGGATATCGAGCCGCACAGAGCTATAAAACTTGAGCGCATTGCCGCCGGTTGTCGTTTCGGGGCTGCCAAACATCACGCCGATTTTCATCCGGATCTGGTTGATGAAAATCACCATGCAGTTGGAGCGCGAAATCGAGCCGGTCAGCTTGCGCATCGCTTTGCTCATCAGGCGGGCGTGGACCCCGACACTCGAATCGCCCATCTCGCCTTCAAGTTCTGATTTCGGCGTCAGGGCCGCAACCGAATCAACCACCACAAGGCTCACAGCGCCCGAGCGCACCAGCGTGTCGATGATTTCCAGCGCCTGTTCGCCGGTGTCGGGCTGCGAGATCAGAAGCTCGTCCAGATCAACGCCCAGCTTTTTGGCGTATTGCGGGTCCAGCGCGTGCTCGGCGTCCACAAAGGCCGCGACCCCACCCTTTTTCTGTTCTTCGGCCACACAATGCAGCGTCAATGTGGTTTTTCCCGAGCTTTCCGGCCCGTAAATCTCGACAATCCGCCCTTTGGGCAGACCGCCAATGCCAAGCGCAATGTCCAGCCCGATCGATCCTGTCGATGTCGCCTCGATTTGCTGGATAGCGTTTTCACTCCCCATTTTCATGATGGAGCCTTTGCCGAACTGTCGTTCGATCTGAGCCAAGGCGCTGTCGAGGGCCTTTTGCTTATCTGCGTCGCGCTTGTTTTTCATGTCTAAAAGGTCTGCCGTTGCCATTATTATGCTTCCTTATTTCACACCCCGCCCGAGGCGGCAATCACTGCAAATGTTCTTCTTATGTTCCTTATGCGTCCAAAGTGAGAACATTTCAACACAAATTTTCAACACCCTCACTGTTCACCAAAGATGTTAAGGAGTAGTTTACAAATGCAAACGGGTTCAAAGGAGGCACCATGCTGATCTTCTCAAAGGCCAAACTGGTGCTGTTTTCCGTGCCCAAAACCGGCACAACCGCGCTTGAATCCGTGCTCGCGCCCCATGCCGCAATCGCATTGCGCGACCCGCCCGAGCTGAAGCACAGCCCGGTCTATCGCTACAACCGCATTCTGCGGCCCATGGTTGAGAAATTTATCGGCGATGATGTCGAGACCATCGCCGTTGTGCGCGAGCCGGTGAGCTGGCTTGGCAGCTGGTATCGGTATCGCCAGCGCCCGTTCCTTTCGGGGCGGGCGGTTTCCACCGAAGGTCTCAGTTTTGCCGAGTTCGTCGAGGGCTATCTTGCGCCCGAGCGCCCCGCCTTTGCCAATGTCGGCGCACAGTCCAAATTCGTCGAGCCGCGCCCCAATGGAACCGCGATCACGCGGCTGTTCAAATATGAGGCGCTGGATCTGTGCATCCAGCATCTTGAGGCCCGCCTTGAGCTCAAGATTGACTTGCCCAAGGTCAATGTGTCGCCCCGGCGCGATCTGGCGTTGCCCGCCGCGCTTGAGGCCCGCCTCAAAGCCGCCTGCGCCGAGGATTTTGCGCTTTGGGCCTCTATTGCGTAACCGGATCGGGCCGCGCCACAGCGCGCTGCACTGTTTCGGCCAGATCGGCCAGCGAAAACGGCTTTTGCAAAAAGGCCGAGTTTGAAATTTCAAGCCCGTTGTCACTGAACACATCTTCGGCATAGCCCGAGACAAACACCACTTTCACATCCCCGCGCAGCGCGCGCGCCTGCGCAACCCACTCCGGCCCCTTGAGGCCCGGCATGATCACATCGGTGACAAACACGTCGATTTCCAGATTGGTATCGCGCACAATATCAAGCGCTTCCTCTCCGCTGCCGGCCTCCAAAACCGTAAATCCCTTGAGCTTGAGCGCCCGCGAGGCAAAGGCGCGGACCGGCGCCTCGTCTTCAACCAGCAAAACAACAGAGCTGATGATCTCCTCGGCCTGGATCATCGGCGCGTCCGGCGGCGCTTGCGGCTCAGGCTCACCCAGAGCAAGGGTCGGCAAAATCAGCGTGAAGGTGCTGCCCTGCCCGACGTCGCTATCCGCAAAGATAAACCCGCCGGTCTGTTTCACAATGCCATAAGCCGTCGACAGCCCAAGCCCTGTGCCCTCGCCGGTGCGCTTGGTGGTGAAAAACGGCTCAAAAATTTTCTGGAGCTTGTCCGCCGGAATGCCCGTGCCCTGATCAATCACCTGGATCGACACATAAGCCCCGGGCGGGACTTCGGCGCGATCCCGTTGCAAGGGCTTGACCAATTCGAGCGCCTCGGTGCGGATTTTGACAACCCCGCCCTTGGGCATGGCATCGCGCGCATTGACCACAAGGTTCATCACAACCTGCTCGATCTGGCGTTTGTCGGCGCGAATGGTCTGATGGCCGGTGGAATGCTCAAATTCAAGCTGCACCGTCTCGCCCACAAGCCGGTTGAGCAGATGCGTCAAATCCGACAGGGTTTCCTGCACATCAATGGTTTGCGGGCGCAGGGTTTGCTTGCGCGAAAAGGCCAGAAGCTGGCTCACAAGGGCTGCGGCCCGATTGGCGTTCTGGGCGATCTGCTCCAGATCGGCATAGTCGGGGTCGCCTTCCGTGCGCCGGTGCATCAAGAGGTCGCAATGCCCGGTGATCGCGGTCAGCAAATTGTTAAAATCATGCGCAACCCCGCCCGCAAGCTGGCCGATCGCCTGCATTTTCTGGCTCTGCACAAATTGCGCCTCAAGCGTTTTCAGCTCGGTGGCATCATTCAAAACAGCCACCAGAACAGGCGTATCGCCCTCCCGCGCGGGCTTCAGCGTGACCTGCACAAAAGCATCCGCATCGCCGCGTCGCACCTTGAGAAACTCCGACTGGCGGCTGACCCGCCCCAAAACCGTATCTTGCAGCCAGTCGTTGATCGAGCGGCCAAGCCCCTCAAGCACCGCGCCAAGGCTCTGGCCGACAAGGTCATCGCGCCCCAGCAGATCCCGCGCCATCTTGTTTGTCTCGGTGATCGCCCCCTCGGGCGACAGCTTCAGAAGCGGCACCGGCAGCGCATCAAAAAACCGCTGGCTTTCGGGCAGCTCGACAAGATCCTCCTCTGTCGGCACAAAGGCAAGCTCGCGCCGGCCCACCCCCGCGCTCAGCTCGCGGATCACACAATGCACCTTGCCACTGTCCGCCAGAACCGCCTGCAAGCGGTTCAACTTCAACGGTAAATCCGGAATAATCCGGTCAAGCGACTTCACCCTTTCGCCAAAAAACCGCCGCGCCGCCGCATTCATAAACAAGACAGTGTCCTGCCGCCCGACCACAAGAACAGGCAGCTCAGACGCCGCGTTGAGCGCCGCCATATTCGGCGCGGCAGGCAAGTCTTCCAGCCGCCAGAGCGCGCCGCCGTGGGGCAAAGGATGGCACGACAGCCGCAAATGCTCCTCGCGCGCCAGAACATCCTCGCGCGCCGCCCCCGATTGGGCCGCTTTCATATAGAGCCGCGTTACAAGCCCGAGCGGATGCGTCACAAGCGTCGACAAAGCCGCCTCGATGGTGACCGGCGCGCGCCGGAATTTTGCCTCCGCCGCAGCATTGCGATAGAGGATTTCGCCCGCCTCGTCGGCCACAAGACAGGCCGCCGCATCATGCTCGACAAACCCCGCAATCGTCACCAGCCCCTGTGCCCGGTTGCGGCGCAGCCGGCCCCAATAGACAAGGCTCACAAGCGTCAGGCACAAAAGACTTGTCCCCGCAACGGCAGCGCCAAGCTGCACGTGCTCGGACGGCGCAATCCCCGCCACCGCAAAGGCCAAAACGGTCAAGACAGCAAACACGCTCGCGCGCGGCAAAAGCCGCGCAAACGGGCGCGTCACGGCGTCGGGCGTAAAGGCGGCGTAGCTCAAAACAGGCTCCATTCAGGGTTTGACATCTGTCTATGCCAAAGAGGTTAAGCCAAGATTAAGACCCAACCGGTGGAATTTCACCTTAAAACTGTATTTACCGCCCTATTTGCGCGTAAAAATTGCGCCAAAAAAGCCATCGCCGCCGGCAGAGGGCAGCCAGCGCTTCTGCGCCGTGCAGTGCCACTCGGGCGCAAGCGCCTCAAACTGCGCCACAACCGCCTCGTTTTCTGCCGTCAAAAGCGAGCAGGTCACATAGGCCAGCTGTCCGCCCGCCGCGACCCGCCGCGCCGCATGGTGCAAGACATCAACCTGCGTCTCACAGAGCGCCGCAAGCCGCTCTTCACTCAGCAGCCACTTGCCCGCAGGCGCGCGCCGCCAAGCCCCTGATCCGGAGCATGGCGCATCGCATAAAACAAAATCAAAACAATCATCTGGAGCGAAGTCTTCAAGCGACTTAACAGTGATGCTCGCGC
Organism: Roseobacter sp.; assembly: GCA_018500125.2. Classification (GTDB taxonomy): domain Bacteria; phylum Pseudomonadota; class Alphaproteobacteria; order Rhodobacterales; family Rhodobacteraceae; genus Lentibacter. The sequence goes on from JAHBAM020000258.1 coordinate 18,482, forward strand.
CCGCGCGCAAGGCCCGTGCCGGCACATCCTTCATCCGCTCAGGCGCAATATCCGTCGCCACGATCCGGGCCGCCGTGCGCGCCGCAATCGCAAGGCTCTTGCCGCCACCACCGGCGCAATAATCAAGCACGGTTTCGGCCCTCTCAAGCGGCAGCCACGCCACAACAGCCTGGCTCGCCGCGTCCTGAAGCTCGATCAACCCGTCTTCAAACGCATGGGTCAGCCGCACGCGCCGCGCCCCTTCAAGCACTTTCAGCGCCGTCTGCGCCAGCGGATGCGCCTCGCTCACAACGCCCTCTTCGGCCAGAGCCGCCTGCGCCTCTGCGCGGCTGCCATAAAGCGGATTGACCCGCAAAAATACATCCGCCCGCTCGCGCATCAGGCCGGCTTCCTCTGCCGCCCCCTCGCCCAAAGCCTCGCAAAGCGCAGGCCAGAGCCACTCGGGCATATCGCACGCCTCGGCCCCCGCTTCGGGCGCGCGCCCGCCCTCAAGCTCCTGAGCGCTCAGAGGCGCAGGCGCATGGCCCTCACCAGAGAAAATAGAAGCAAGATCAGCGCCTTCTGCCCGCATCGCGCCAATCATCAGGCTGCGCCCCGTGGTCTCTTTTGCGCCGCCAAGGGCCGCATAAGAGCGCAGGCAGCGCAGCGCCTGAAACACATGATCGCGCACAGCCGCGCGGTCTTTGGAGCCTGCAAAGCGGCTTCCCCGCGCCCATCCGGTGAGCGCTTTTTCCGCCGGCGTGCCCTCAAGGATCCCGTCAAGAATCTCTGCAGCCGCAGCCACCCGTGCCGCTGGCGTCATGATCCGATCCGATAATTGGGAGATTCGCGCGTGATCTGCACGTCATGTACATGGCTTTCCTTCAGCCCCGCGCCGGTGATTTTGACAAAGTCACACTGGCTGCGCATCTCTGCCACCGTCGCGTTGCCCGTATAGCCCATCGCCGCGCGCAAACCGCCCACAAGCTGATGCACAACCGCGCTGGCGCTGCCTTTATACGGCACCTGCCCCTCGATCCCTTCGGGCACGAGCTTGTCGCTGGCCGCATCCTTCTGAAAATAACGGTCCGCCGAGCCACGCGCCATCGCGCCAAGGCTGCCCATGCCGCGGTAGGATTTGAACGAGCGCCCCTGATAGAGGATCACTTCGCCGGGGCTTTCGTCGGTCCCCGCAATCATGCTGCCCACCATGGCGCAAGAGGCGCCCGCCGCAATCGCCTTGGCAAAATCGCCGGAAAACTTGATGCCGCCATCGGCAATCACAGGCACATCGCCCGCCGCTTGGGCGCAGTCCATAATCGCTGTGAGCTGTGGCACGCCCACACCGGCCACCATCCGCGTGGTGCAGATCGAGCCTGGCCCGATGCCGACTTTGACAGCATCCGCCCCCGCCTCGATCAGCGCCCGCGTGGCCGCCCCGGTCGCGACATTGCCCGCAATCACCTGAAGGCTGCTCGAGAGCGCCTTGGCCCGTTTCACCGCCTCGATCACACCTGCCGAGTGGCCATGCGCCGTATCGACCACGACAATATCACAGCCCGCATCCACAAGCGCCTCGGTGCGCTCATAGCCGGCCTCGCCCACGCTGGTGGCGGCGGCAACGCGCAAACGCCCCAGCTCGTCCTTGCAGGCGGTCGGGTTGAGCACAGCTTGCTCGGTGTCTTTCAGCGTCAGAAGCCCGGTCAGCTTGCCCTTGCCGTCATGCACCAGAAGCTTCTCGATCCGGCGCGCGCGCATGAGGCTTTTGGCCTCCTCAAGCTCGGCCGGCTCGGCCAGCATCGCAAGATTGTCCGACGTCATCATGGCGTGCACAGGCGTGTCATCTGAGCTGGCAAAGCGCATATCGCGGTTGGTGAGGATGCCCACAACATGGCCCCGCTCATCCACCACAGGAAAGCCGGTAAAATTATAGCGCTCCACCAGCGCCTTGGCGTCGGCCAGCGTCTGGTTCACCTTGAGCGTGACGGGGTTATACACGATCCCGCTTTCAAAGCGCTTCACCCGGCGCACCTCGCGGGCCTGCTCCTCGACGCTGAGGTTCTTGTGCACAACGCCAATACCCCCCGCCTGCGCCATGGCAATCGCCATGCGCGCCTCGGTGACAGTGTCCATCGCCGAGCTGAGAAGCGGAATATTCATCTTAATGGATCGCGTCACAAAGGTGCGCGTGTCTGCTGTGCTCGGCAATACGCTCGAAGCGGCAGGAACAAGTAATACATCATCGAAGGTCAGCGCCTCACGAATCTCCATAGGACATCTCCAAAACAGGGTTCGTTTGACGCCTCCCTATTTCACGCATTGCCCAAAAGGGAAAGGCAAAACTCACGCTTTTGCGGCGTTGGTCTTGAGCGCGAGCTGCCCGGTCATCCACATCCGGATCACTTTCACAGCGATATAGGGCACAAGCGTGCTCGCCGCGACAAGGGCAACCCCGCCCGCCAGCCGCTCGGCCATGCCCCCGGTCTGGCCCGCAAGGCTCAACATCGCCGTGGCAAAGGCCGTCAGCGGAAAGGTAAACGACGCCCACATCGGGCTAAACCCGGCTTCAAGCAGGCTCTTGAGCGAGACAAGCAACCCCAGCAAAATAAGCGCCGCCACGCCGGCAAACACCCGCGCCAACAGCGCCATCACAGGGTAGTCCTGCGCCGGAAAGCCCAGAGCCACGATCACAAACAGACAGGCCGGCGCCAGATGGATCGCCAGCATCGGGCGCAAAGGCGCAGGCGGCAGATGGCGGCGCAGCTGCACAGCGCTCATGGCCCAGATCCCGAGCGCCGCCACAAGCGTGGCCCAAAAGATCGCCTGCGCCAGCCCGTAGTGCCCGAGCGCCACAGCCGAAACCGCCGCCACAATAAATCCGACAAAACTCAGATGCCACAGCGGCGTCACCTGACGCTGCTCTTTCGGCCCGCTCACCAGCACATAAATCACAAGAAGCGCCGTCGCGCTCTGCACCGCCAGAGCCAGGCCCAGCATCCGCCCGGCCCACTCCGGCGCAATCGGCACAAGCCCCGCCGCCAAAACAGCAAAACAAACCCCAAACGCCGCCAGCCCGCCGCGTCCGGGCAAAATCCGCGCATCTTCCACAAGCGTGCCCGCCCGCCGCATGAGCTTTCGCAGATAGGCCGCACAGGCAATGACAAAAACAACCAGAACACCGCCCAAAATCGCCTCCGATATCCCCGCCGGTATAACCGAGCCATTGGCCGCCGCCCGCCAGGCCAGCGACAGGCCGAACAGCCCCAAAATCAGTGAGAAAATCGCGGGTGGCGTCTGCTCGCCAAAGCCTGTTTTTGAACGCATCACATTCCCCTTACAGCATATTTCCCAAGCCATACGCTCTTCGCGCCACAAACCCAAGATAAACAATGTCGCAGGCTTGCCAAAGGCGCGCCCCCGCAGCACTCTGCCCCCAAACGACAGGAGCACCCCATGAGCCAGAACAGCTACGACACAGGCCGCCTCAATCTCCCCTTCGTCGGCATTGCCACCTTCGCCAAACGCCCCTACGCCCCCGACTGGAGCACGCTTGAGGCCGATGTCGCGGTGCTCGGCGCGCCCTTTGATGCGGGCACACAGTATCGCTCGGGCGCACGCTTTGGCCCGCGGGCGGTGCGCGAGGCTTCAACGCTGTTCTCCTTTGGCCACGCCGGCGCCTATGACCACGAAGACGATGTGACCTACCTCACGGGTGATGTGCGCATTGTGGATATGGGTGATGCCGATATCGTCCACACCGACACCGCCAAAAGCCACGCCAATATCGAAACCGGCGTGCGCGCCGCCCTTGCCGCTGGCGCGCTCCCCGTGGTCATCGGCGGAGATCACTCGGTCAACATCCCCTGTATCAACGCCTTTGACGGTCAGGGCGATATCCACATCCTGCAAATCGATGCCCACCTTGATTTTGTCGACGAGCGCCACGGCGTGAAGAACGGCCACGGCAACCCGATGCGCCGCGCCGCCGAGAAAAGCTATGTCACGGGCCTCACTCAAGTCGGCATCCGCAATGTCAGCTCCACCACGCTCGAAGGCTATGAGGCGGCGCGCGCCATGGGCAGCGATATCCTCTCCGTGCGCCAGATGCGCGCGCTCGGCCCCGCCGCCACAGCCGCCCGCATCCCCAACGGCGCGCGGGTCTACATCACCCTTGATATCGACGCCTTCTGCCCCTCCATCGCGCCGGGCACAGGCACACCCAGCCACGGCGGCTTCCTCTACTACGACGTGCTGGAACTGCTCCAAGAGGTCGCCCGCACCCACGACATAATCGGCATCGACCTCGTCGAAGTCGCTCCCGACTATGACCAATCAGACAGCACAAGCATCCTCGCCGCACAGGTCCTGCTGAATTTGCTGGGGTTTGTCTTTGAGGCACGGAAGGGGTGAGGTTGGGGGCTATATTGAGGCCTAGTGTGCGATCAGAGATGACCCAGAGCCGTCAGTGGCTTCGGAGACATACAACTGAAATGAGCAATTTTTCGGCGATTTGTGAAGGTAACTTTCGTTGCAAGTGATTATCTCAACGGCTTAAGGTTGCACCTTGAAATGTCCCCATAAATTGGGTTTGTTTTGTTGGGTTTTGTGTCAATAGAAAAGTATTGGGTAATAAGGTTGTTTAAATTGCAGAACAGTTTGGAGAGTTTATTTCTGATTAGTGGGCTTCATCAATGACTTTATTTGTAACGATTTTTCGAGTGGCTCTTTTCTATGCGTTGTATTTCATTCTGTGTATGCTTGCCGTTGTCACAGCTTTGCAGAATTGGTCGGTTGGGGCACAGATGGTTTTTGCGTTCTGCCTGCCTGCCCTAATCGTTTGGTGGCAGGAACGCAGAAGAGCCAAGAAAGCGCTCACTGTTGATCATAGCGGATCAGAAGAACAACTAAGGATACTGCCCCCAACTCATCCAAATTTTGGCAAGGTTCCCAGCAACAGACAAGAAACCACGACGCACATCGCAGCACACAACAAGCAGATGGTCGCAAGATGGCAATCCGATCTCGACAAACTCATAACGCAGACATATCGATTTGTGGCCGTTGATGTAGAAACTGCTAATCGACAACACAGCAGTATATGCCAAGTTGGATTGGCAATGGTGGCAGCAAACGGAGACATCAAAACCGTCGGCATCTTGGTTGACCCCGAACAGGGCTTTGAGCCTTTCAACGTCGACCTCCACGGCATTGACGAAACAACCATAAAAGACGCTCCCAACTTTGTAGCTGTCGCCCAACTGTTGCGCCGGTTTCTTGAACGCCATGTCCTCGTGCAACATAGTAATTTTGACAAACAGGCCTTCAACGCAGCGAGCAAATACTACGGCATTCCCGAAATTAGGGCCCAGTGGATCGATAGCGTGCAGATCGCGCGGAACGCTTGGCCTGAATTAAAAGGCAATGGTGGCCATGGCTTGGCCAATTTGAAAACCCATTTGGGGTTGCGTTTTGAGCACCACAACGCAGAAGAAGATGCCCGTGCAGCTGCTGAAGTTGTGCTTCTAGCAGAGTCTATTACCGGAGAGAACTTTTCGAATCTGGCGAGTTCCAAAAAGCAGAAGTATCAGAAATCGTTTGCAATTTCTGGAAATCAAAATGGCCCACTGTTTGGACATATTGTGTGTTTTACAGGGAAGTTGACCATGTCTCGCGTCGAGGCAGCGACGTTTGCAGCTGGAGCAGGAATTACCGTGAAGACAAATGTTTCAAAGAAAGTAACGCTATTGGTTGTAGGCGACCAAGACATATCGACACTGGCCGGTCACGACAAAAGCAGCAAACATCGACGTGCGGAAGAGCTACAGCTTGAGGGTCATGAAATCAAGATTTTGGGAGAGTCCGAATTCCTCAAGCTCATTGCAATTGACTAAGGTTCATTTCGGCGAAGCCGCGCCGACGTATTGTTGATCCTAATTAAGGTTCATTGTGGACCGATCCCCCCCACCGAACGCTCCATTACCTAATTTTGCGTTAACGCACCCCCGCATCAGGGGGTGCACGGGTTGTGCACGGGGTGTGCACGCTTTTCACCCCCCCGTTTTGGCGCTTTGGCCAAAGGTTAACGGGCGGTTTCGCAGCCTTAACCGATTTGAAAATAAAATATGACGTTCCCAGTCAGCTTTTTGCCGCTCTCTGCCCTATACATTGGCGTCGGGCGCATTATCTTGCCCTCAATGGCGATCATATCAGGCAGCAGACTCATGACCAAAGACCCCCTCGTCGTTTTCACACCATCCGGCAAGCGCGGGAATTTTCCTGTGGGAACTCCGATACTTACAGCCGCCCGCCAGCTCGGGGTCGATCTTGACTCGGTCTGTGGTGGCCGCGGTATCTGCTCCAAATGCCAGATCACGCCCGCCTATGGCGAGTTCTCCAAACACGGTGTCACCGTCGCCGAAGATGCCCTCAGCCCGTGGAACGCCGTAGAGGAGCGTTACGACAGCAAACGCGGCCTCCCCAAGGGCCGCCGCCTCGGCTGTCAGGCCACGGTGCAGGGCGACATCGTGATCGATGTCCCCCCCGAAAGTCAGGTCCACAAACAGGTCGTGCGCAAGCGCGCCGAGGCCCGCGATATTATCATGAATCCCTCCGTAAGGCTTTATTATGTCGAGGTTATCGAGCCTGATATGCACGAGCCTTCGGGTGATCTGGAGCGCCTGCGCACCGCGCTGAAAGCCCAATGGGAGATTGAGGTTCCCAAGGCCGACCCCCATGTGCTCACCCACCTTCAGGGCGCCCTGCGCAAAGGCGCGTGGAAGGTCACCGTCGCCGTTCATCAGGGCCACGATGGCTCCGCCGCCTCGATCATGCAGGTCTGGCCCGGCTATTACGATGGCTCGATTTACGGCCTCGCCGTCGACCTCGGCTCCACAACCATTGCCGCCCACCTGTGCGATCTGCAGTCCGGCGAGGTCGTCGCCTCCTCGGGCCTGATGAATCCGCAAATCCGCTTTGGCGAAGACCTGATGAGCCGCGTCAGCTACTCCATGATGAACGCGGGCGGCGCGGCCGAAATGACAGCCGCCGTGCGCGACGGCATGAACGCCCTCTTCACCCAGATCGCCTCCGAAGCCGAGATCGACAAGGCCCTGATTATGGACGCGGTGTTTGTCTGCAACCCGGTCATGCACCACCTCTTCCTCGGGATCGACCCTTTCGAACTGGGCCAGGCGCCCTTCGCCCTCGCCACTTCGGACGCCCTGCGCCTTGAGGCGCGCGACCTTGAGCTAAATTTGCACCCCTCCGCGCGGGTGTATTTGCTGCCCTGTATCGCGGGCCATGTCGGGGCCGATGCGGCCGCTGTCGCGCTGTCAGAGGCGCCCGACAAATCCGAAGACCTCGTCCTCGTGGTCGATGTCGGCACCAACGCCGAAATCCTTTTGGGCAACAAAACCAAAGTCTTGGCCTGCTCCTCGCCAACAGGCCCCGCCTTTGAAGGGGCACAGATCACATCGGGCCAGCGTGCCGCGCCGGGGGCGATCGAGCGGGTCGAGATTGACCCGGTGACCAAAGAGCCGCGCTTCCGGGTGATCGGCTCCGAGCTATGGTCAGACGAAGACGGCTTTGAGGCGGCTGTCGCCAGCACAGGCATCACAGGCATCTGTGGCTCGGGCATTATCGAAGCGATCGCCGAGATGCGGATCGCAGGGATTGTCGACGCCTCGGGGCTGATCGGATCTGCGGCACAAGTCGGCACGCCGCGCTGTATCACAGACGGGCGCACCCACAGCTATGTCATGTGGGACGGCTCGGCCAAGGGCGGCCCCACCATCACAGTGACCAACCCCGACATCCGCGCCATCCAGATGGCCAAGGCGGCGCTCTACTCCGGCGCGCGGCTGCTGATGGATAAGTTTGATGTCCAGACAGTCGACAGGGTCGTGCTCGCGGGGGCCTTTGGCGCGCATATCTCGCCCAAACACGCCATGGTGCTCGGCATGATCCCGGATTGCGAAATCAAAAAGGTCACATCCGCCGGCAATGCCGCAGGCACAGGCGCGCGCATTGCCCTTCTCAACAGCAAGGCCCGCGACGAGATCGAATCGACCGTGCGCAGGATTATCAAGATCGAAACCGCCGTTGAGCCACGCTTTCAGGAGCATTTCGTCAATGCCTCCGCGATTCCAAACTCGGCAGAGCCGTTCCCGATCTTGGCAAAAGTGGTCACTTTGCCGGATGTCAGCTTCAACACCGGCGCAGACACAAGTGCTGACGGTGGCCGCCGACGCAGACGGCGGGGCTAAACGCGGGGTCGCGCCCGGCCGGGCCGTCGCCTCGGCGCGTGCTTAAGCTTTGCAGTGAGTGACTCGCCGGCGGCACTTGATGTCACAGCCTAGGTGTGTCGCCCTGCTCTGTGGGCTGCTTGGCGGGCTGCTTGGCGCCCTACTCGGCGCAGCGCGCCTCTAGGGCGCCGCAAAGGCGCACGCATAGCGCTTGACCCGCCCCATGAGGAAAGCTAATCAACGCCTCAAGCGGGTATGATGTAATGGTAGCCTGTCAGCTTCCCAAGCTGAACGCGCGGGTTCGATTCCCGCTACCCGCTCCAGCTGTCATCGGGCAATCACGATATCGGCCCGCAAACCGCCAAGATCCGCGCTTTCGCCAAGCCGCAAAATCCCGCCATGGGCGCGCGCAACATCCATCGCAATCGACAGCCCAAGCCCGACACCGGAGCCTTGGTTCTGGTTGCGCGCCGCATCCAGACGGGCAAAGGGCTTGAGCGCCTCCTCGCGCTCATGCGCAGCAATGCCCGGCCCGTCATCTTCAATCCTGATCCGCAAGGCCCGCTCGGTCAGCGCCACAGAGACAACCGCCTTATTGCCATAGCGCACAGCATTGCCAACAAGGTTC
>JAHBAM020000073.1 GCA_018500125.2 Roseobacter sp.
GGCGTCAGATGTGTATAAGAGACAGCTCTTGCCCGCCCCCCCTCTTTCGTCACAGCGCCATTGGCACGCGACTTAAACAGTATTTGACTCAAACCGCCGTCCTTAACCCTCTGTTAGCTTTTCAGGCAGACAATCGGTCTCGGTGGGGGCTCCATGTTCGGAGCCATAAAATGTCCTTTGTAGAAAGCCTCGGGGCTGCGTCTCAAGCGCGCAGCGCCACTTCAACAGCCTTGAGCGAGCGGCTCGCCCAACCGCAGTCGCACGCCATAGCCCCCGTTGCCAAAAACGAGCTGCAAACCGCGGTTCGCCAAGCCACGGCGGCCACATCCACCCGTGTCATGCTCGAAAATCCGCCCAAAGAGGCCGCACCGCCGCGCAAAAGCATTCCAACAGGCACCTCAACCGCCGCCTATCTGATCGAGATGCATCTCGCCCAAGAGCTGGCCGACCTCCAGGAAGAACTGAAAGAATAGGCCCGCCAACGGGCCTATTGCGTCGTCCAGCCGCCATCCACAGGGATGGTTGTTCCGGTGATATTATGGGCCACGCCGGCACAAAGCCAAAGCGCCAAAGCGCCGATTTCGCTGGGGTCCGATGTGCGCTGACTGGGCTGTTTTTCGCTCAAAAGCTCGGCAATCCCGGCCGCGCGGTCGCCGCCATGCGCCGCTGCGCGCGCGACAATCTGCGGCTCGATGATCGCCGTCTCGGTCCAGCCCGGCGCAATGCAATTCACAGTCACCCCCCCGCTTTCGCGGCTGCCGACGTGCGCATACTCCAGCGCCGCAACCCGGCTCAGCCCGACAAGCCCGAATTTCGCCGCCACATAGGGCGCCTTGTCCTTGCTCGCGACAAGCCCGTGCACCGAAGCAATATTGATCACCCGCCCAAAGCCGCGCTGCGCCATCTTTGGCATCAAGGCCTGCATGGTATGAAACGCCGCCGAGAGGTTGATCGCCAAAATCGCCTCCCAAGTCTCGCGCGGCATCTCCGCCAAAGGGGCGGTATGCTGGATCCCTGCATTGTTGACCAGAATATCAACCGGACCCCAGGCCTGCACCTGCTCCAACAGCCGGTCCACCGCCTCCAGATCGCGCAAATCCCCGTCAAAAAACGCCACATCCGCAGCCCCGGCGGCGCGCAGCGCGTCACAGGCCGCAGCCGCCGCCTCGGCGGTGGCCAGCCCATGCAGCGCAACCCGCGCCCCCGCCCCGCCAAGCGCCTTGGCAATCGCAAGGCCGATCCCCTGCACCGAGCCTGTGACAAAAGCCGTTTTTCCGCCCAGATCGTTCATTCCATCTCCTCCAGACGCTTGCGCAGCTCGGTCTTCAGCACCTTGCCGTAGTTGTTCTTGGGCAGCGCATCGAGCGCAAAATAGGCCTTGGGCCGCTTGAATCGGGCTATATTTTCAAGACAATGCGCATCCAGAGCCGCTGGGTCCATCGCCGCGCCGCCTGCCATCACAACAAAGGCAACAACATCCTCGCCCCACTCGGGATGGGCGCGCCCCACAACACTCACCTCCTCCACATCCGCAAGCTCCAACAAAACCTCTTCGACCTCGCGCGGATAGACATTGCTCCCCCCGGTGATGATCATATCCTTGGAGCGGTCATGCATCGTGATATAGCCCTCGGCGTCCATGCTCCCCATGTCTCCGGTCAAAAGCCAACCGTTCACAAGCGTCTTGGCGCTGGCCTCGGGGTTCTTCCAATAGCCGGGCATAACTGTGTCCCCCCGCACCATGATCTCTCCGACGTCGCCCCGCGCAAGCTCTGCGCCATCCGCACCGCCGATGATCACCTCAACCGCCGATTGCGCCCGCCCCACCGAGCCAAGCCGCGCCCGCCAGTTCGGGTGGCTGCGGTCCGTCACATCCCGCCGGGACAGCGCCGAAATCCCCATCGGACATTCGCCCTGCCCGTAAATCTGCACAAACACCGGGCCAAAATGCTCCACCGCCTCGATGATATCGGCGTTATACATCGGCCCACCTGCATAAACCACACTGCGCAAGCCCTCGCCTGTCACGCCCGCCGCCTTCGCCGCCAGCGTCATTCGCTTGACCATTGTGGGCGCCGCAAACATATGCACGCGGCCAAAATGCGCCGCCAGATCAAAGATTTCCGCCTCCTCAAACCCGCCAGAGCGCGGGCAGATATGGCGCGCCCCGACCATCACGTGCATGATATTGTAAATTCCGGCCCCGTGACTGAGCGGCGCCGCATACAGCGCCGCATCCTCGGGCATGACCTGATCCGCATCGACAAAATAGCACAGCGCCATAGAACGCAACATCCGATGGGTGATCATCACCCCCTTGGGCCGCCCGGTTGTGCCCGAGGTGTAAAACAGCCATGCCAGATCCTCCCCCGCGCAGGCCACAGGCCGCAGACGCGGCGCCGTGGCACTGACCGCCTCATAATGCGCGCTTTGCACATCCATCAGCCGCGCCGCCGTGCCGGCCTCCGTCAAGGCCTGCGCCAGCCCCCGGTCACAAAAAACAATATCCGCCTCGGCATTCTCGATAATCCACGCCGCCTCGCGCCCGTGCAGCTTTGCATTGATCGGAACAGCCACAGCCCCGGCCATCCAGACGCCATATTGCACAACCAGATACTCAGGCAGGTTCTTCATAAAGATCGCAACAGGCGCGCCCTTGCCCACGCCCTGCGCCGCAAGCCAGCCCGCAACCTGCCCCGCGCGCCTCAAAAACGCGCCATAGTCCGCAACGCAGTCTTCGCCCCAGAACAGCGCCTCCCGCTCTGGCGTCAAAACAGCCGTGCGGTAGAGATACTCAGCAATATTCATCTCGTCCTCCCAAACGTGCCACCATTCAGCACCAAGCCTTGCGCGCCTGCAATGCTGTAGTTCTACGTGCTCTTGCTGTGCGCCTAAAAAGCAGGCACTCTCCCCCCATGACGCAAGACACGCCCTCAGATCTGGCTTTCACACACGCCCCCATCGGGCTTGTGATCTTGGAAAACCGCATCATCAAATCGGCCAATGCGCTCTTTGCCGAGGTCTTTGGCGGCACCCCCGAAAGCTATGTCGATTCTCCCCTTGAAGCGCTCTATCCGAGCCGCGAAGACTACGAGCGGATCGGCGCGCGCGGCCTTGAGGCCATGCAGAGCACAGGCCGTTACGCCGACGAACGGGTGATGCGCCGCCGCGATGGCACCCTGTTCTGGTGCCGTGTGCGCGGCCAGAGCCTGACCCCCGACGCCCCCTTCAAACGCGGCGTCTGGAGCTTTGCCGACCTCTCCCAAGAGCGCCCGCTCATCGCCCTGACCGCGCGCGAACGCGAAGTCGCCATTCTGACCTGCCGCGGCCTGACCTCAAAGGAAATAGGCCGCGAGCTGGGCCTCAGCTATCGCACAATCGAGGTCTACCGCGCCCGCCTGCAAGACAAATTTCGCGCCCGCAAACTGGCAGAGCTGGTCGCAAAACTCTCGGGAATGCCCTTATGAGCCATAAATTCCCCTCGCATTCACGCGAAAAACCTTCAAACATACGGGCTGATATGCGGCTTTTCACGCCCGCCCACTTCGCCTATAAGGCCCCAAATCCTGACGCTCCGTAACCTGCGGAGCCAATACCTGAGGACATGATGACAAAAAAAGACGGAACTCATGACACCGATGTGGCCTTTATCGAGGCCCTGGCGAAAATTCTGGGTGAGAACGATCTCACAGCTGTCTCTTATACACATCT
>JAHBAM020000111.1 GCA_018500125.2 Roseobacter sp.
GGCGTTATCGTTCCTGACAACCTCACAGAGTCAAAAATTGCTCTGGTTTACGGCCAGATGAACGAGCCTCCCGGTGCGCGTATGCGTGTTGCTTTGACGGGTCTTTCGCTCGCCGAGCAGTTCCGCGATGACTCCGGCTCAGACGTTCTGTTCTTTGTCGACAACATCTTCCGCTTTACGCAAGCCGGCTCGGAAGTTTCGGCTCTCTTGGGTCGTATTCCTTCAGCGGTGGGCTACCAGCCAACGCTGGCGACAGACATGGGCCAGATGCAAGAGCGCATTTCATCCACCAAAAACGGTTCGATCACATCGGTTCAGGCCGTATACGTTCCTGCGGATGACTTGACCGACCCGGCGCCTGCGACCTCCTTTGCCCACCTTGACGCGACAACGGTTCTTGACCGTGCGATCTCGGAAAAAGGCATCTATCCGGCGGTTGACCCACTCGGTTCAACATCACGCCTGCTTGATCCACAGATCATTGGTGAAGAGCACTACAATGTCGCCATGGCGGTTCAGCAGATCCTTCAGCGTTACAAATCCCTGCAAGACATCATCGCGATTCTCGGCATGGACGAATTGAGCGAAGAAGACAAAATGACAGTGGCCCGCGCCCGTAAGATCGAGCGTTTCCTCAGCCAGCCGTTTGACGTTGCCAAAGTCTTCACAGGCTCTGACGGTGTTCAGGTTCAGCTTGAAGAGACAATCGCGTCGTTCAAAGCTGTTGTGGCTGGCGAATATGATCACCTTCCAGAAGGCGCCTTCTACATGGTTGGCGGCATCTCTGACGTGATCGCAAAAGCCGAAAAAATGGCGGCTGACGCTGCTTAAGGCGTTTCGAAGCCAAGGTGGTTTGCGTCTTGGCTTCGATGCGCTCACGACATCAATGAGTTGTGCGCGTTTCAACTTTTTGTCGCGCGGCAACAATACGTTGAAACGCATTAAAGGAGGCATCAATGGCCGAGACAATGCAATTTGATCTGGTAAGCCCCGAGCGCAATCTTGCGTCTATGCAGGTTGCTTCGGTCCAGATCCCCGGTGCAGACGGGCAAATGACGGCAATGCCGAACCACGCGCCTGTGATCACCACGCTGCGTCCAGGTGTTCTGGCCGTGAGTGGCCCCGAAGGCGATGTGTCCTTCGCGGTCACAGGCGGCTTTGCCGAGATCAATCCGGAGGGGCTTTCTGTGCTTGCAGAGAAAGCCATTCCTCTGGCTGATGCTTCGGCGGCTGATCTGGAACCTATCGTTGCGGCTGCAAAAGCGGCGGCGGCCTCCGCGGCCCCTGAAAACCGCGATATGGCCGAGCTTCTGCTGGCAGACCTTGAAGAGCTTATGCAAAACATGGGCTGACGCTGTGCAGCTTGTGCAAAAAGTGATATGCCTCAACCCGCAAGGGTTGGGGCATTTTTAATGTCTGCTGTCGTAACGTGTCAGATGTGAAGGGTAGTGGGTTTGGAGCAGACGGGGGCACCATGAAGAAATTGAGCGGCGCGATCGGTATTGCGCAGGGCAATGACGTTATTTTCGAGCATTTTCGAGACGGTGGAGAAATGTGGACCGGCAAAGGCAGCCGCGAGGCCGTGACGCCTGTCCGCTTTCGCGACGCCTTTAGCGCCCCGCCCACTGTCCAGTGTTCCCTGACGCTTTGGGATGTGGACAGCGCGACAAATCTGCGCGCCGACATCGAGGCCGAAAACGTCACGGAAAGAGGGTTTGACCTTGTGTTTCGCACATGGGGCGACACCCGGATTGCCCGGATCAGAGTGAGCTGGCTGGCGATCGGACCGCTGACAAGCGAGGACGACTGGGAGCTTTACTGAGCCAAAGGGTCAGTGCCTTGGGCTGGCGGGTGGTTTCCCGCCGCGCCTGCTGCCCTGATCAGAACATCCCTTCGTAGATCGGCTCGAGCATATCTGTGTCAAAGAGCGAGCTGACAGATGTGCCGTTCCAGATATTCAGAATCGCTTGAGCAAACATCGGCGCGGTCGGCACAACGCGGATGTTGGGCGTTTTCTTGACCTCTTCTGTCGCGGCGATGGTGTCGGTGATCACCAGAGATTTCATCACCGAATTGGTGATCCGCTCACAGGCCGGGCCAGAGAGGACCCCGTGGGTGATATAGGCGTGAACTTCGGAGGCGCCGTTTTCGATCAGGACTTCGGCGGCCTTGCACAGCGTTCCGGCGGTATCGACCATATCGTCAACGATAAAGCATTTCTTGCCGGTCACATCGCCAATCACCGTCATTTCTGCGACTTCGCCCGCCTTTTCGCGGCGTTTGTCAACAATCGACAGGGGCGCATTGATCCGCTTGGCGAGTTCGCGGGCGCGCGCCACGCCGCCAACATCGGGCGAGACAACCATGATATCATCAAGATTGTCCTTGAACTGGTGCTTGATATCGAGCGCAAAGATCGGAGAGGCGTAAAGGTTGTCGACGGGGATATCAAAGAACCCCTGAATCTGGGCGGCGTGCAGATCCATTGTCAGCACGCGTTCGATCCCGGATCCGACGAGCATATTCGCGACGAGCTTGGCCGAAATCGGCGTGCGCGCCTTGGAGCGGCGATCTTGGCGGGCATATCCGAAATAGGGGATCACCGCGGTGATCCGCTGGGCCGAGGAGCGGCGCAGGGCATCTGCCATAATCAGCAGTTCCATCAGATTGTCATTGGCGGGGTTTGATGTGCTCTGGATGATGAACATATCTTCGCCGCGCACGTTATCAAACACTTCGACAAAGATTTCACCGTCATTGAACCGTTCGACGCGGGCCTCGACGAGGCCCTGACTCACCCCGCGATGAAGCGACATCCGCCGTGTGATGGCTTTGGACAGCGGCATATTGGAATTGCCAGCGATGAGTTTTGGTTCTTTGGTGAGTGACATATGGCGCGGCCTCTGGGCTTTGGTAATTCATGACAGAATCGTGACGTTGACACCGCTTAACATCTAACTCATGTCTGGCAAAGGTTGCACTTGGCCGCAAGGCTGCAAGCGCAGATAAAAATGGAAGGCGACACGATGGCGACGATGACTTATTATTTTACCACGCTCAGCCCTTGGGCCTATCTTGCCGGCGAGCGCGCCGAAGAGATCGCCGCGCGGCATGGCTTGACTGTTGTGTATAAACCCCTTGATATTATGGCACTTTTTTCGCGCACCGGCGGCACAGCGCCCGCCGACAGGCACCCCGCGCGGATGGACTACCGCAATCAGGAGCTGCGCCGTCAGGTCAAAAAGGCAGCTCTGCCCATGACCTTCCCCAAGCCCGCCTTCTGGCCGACCAACCCGGCCCCCTCAAGCTATGCCATCATTGCGGCGCAAGAGGCGGGCGGCGGCGATCTGGGCAAGCTGACCCATTCGATCTTGCGGGCCTGCTGGGCCGAAGAGAAAGACATCGGGGACGAGAGCGTGGTGCAGGACTGTCTGGAAGCGGCAGGGTTTGAGCGCAGCTTGACAACAAGCGGGATGCTCCTTGGCGCGGAAACCTATGCGCGCAATCTGGAAGAGGCCGTTGAAAAAGGCGTCTTTGGCGCGCCCTTCTATGTGCTGGAAGATGGCGAAAAATTCTGGGGGCAGGACCGCCTTGCCGACATGGACGCCTATCTCGCAGGCGATCTGTGAGTTTGACGCCGCGCGCGGGGCAGGATGGTCTTGCGCGCGTGCGCGCGCTTGGCCACGGGCCACGGCGCGGGCTGATGTTGCATTGTTCGCTGGCCCATGGTGGGGCGTGGCGCGGGCTGGCGGGGGCGTTTGAGGCGGAGTTTACCTTTGCGGCGCCTGATTTGCCGAGCCACGGGCGCAGCGCTGTCTGGGACAGGCAGGGCAGCTACCATGACGCGTGCACGGCTGCGGCAGCCGCTCATCTTACGGCGCTGCCTGACGATCAACCGATTGATATTGTTGGCCATTCTTTTGGTGCGACCGTGGCGCTGCGGCTGGCGGTCGAGCGGCCTGACCGGGTCCGCAGCCTTGTGCTGATCGAGCCGGTCCTATTCGCTGTGGCTGTTGCGGATGACCCGAATTTTGTGAGCAATATGAATGGCTTGCGCGACATTCTGGCGCGCGAGGGGCGGCGGGCCGCGACCAAAGCCTTTTTGCAAGAGTGGGGCGGCGGGCTGCCTTGGGAGAAGATGCCCGAGGCGACACGGGCGGATATGGCGGGGCGGATCGAAGTGATCCCGGATGCCGCGCCGGCGCTCTATCAGGACGAGGCCGGGCTTCTGGCCGAAGGGCGCTTGCAAGCCCTTGATATGCCAGTTTTTTTGATACGTGGCGCAGCGTCTCCTGCGGTGGTTGAGACGATCCATTCGGGGCTGATCCGGCGCATTCCGGGTGCAGAAGGCGCGGTCATTGCGGGCGCGGGCCATATGCTGCCGATCAGCCACCCCAAGGACTGCGCGGCTGTGATGGGGCGGTTCTGGGGGCTGTGAGGCGGTGTAGGGCAAGCGATAGGGCCGCCTGTCTAGACCGCAGTATGGACAGAGACTGCCCGCTTTGAGCCTGTGGCGGCGCCTGTGTCAGTCCAGCCGCGCCAAGAGCGCGCGGCTTGGCACGCCTGTGACGGGCAGGCCGCGCGCCCGTTCATAGGCACGGATCGCGGCGCGGCCCTTTTCGCCGATGACGCCATCGGGCGGGCCGGCGTCAAAGCCGCGCGCGGTGAGCCGGGCTTGTAAGGCCTGACGCTCGCCGGTGCTCATGCCCCAAGGGTTTCGCGGAAAGCCGGCCCGGAGCGGGCCGCCGCCCGCAAGGCGGTCTGACAGATGACCCACAGCAATGGCGTAGCTGTCGGCATAGTTGTATTTTTTGATCACGTGGAAATTGTCATAGATCAGGAAGACCGGCCCGTTTGGCCCCGCGGGCAGGATCAGCGCGCCCGGACCATGATCGGGCAGCGCGCCGCCTGAGGCCGGCACCACGCCAAGCCTCGCCCAGGCGCGGGCCGGGCGCGCAAAGATCCGGCCTGTGAGCGCCAGATCAAACCCCTCGGGGAGCAAAACCTCGATGGCCCAGGGCTGCCCTTTGCGCCAGCCTGCGGCTTTGAGCAGCTGCGCCGTCGAGGCGAGCGCGTCTGTCGGATCCTCGCCCCAGATATCGGCATGGCCCGAGCGGTCAAAATCCTGCGCGTGACGCTGGTAGGTGGAGGGCATGAACTGGGTGTGGCCCATGGCGCCGGCGAAGCTGCCGCGCATTTGGGCGGGGGTGGCGTGAGCGGCCTGCACAATTCTGAGCGCGGCCAGAAGCTCGGCCTCAAAAAACGCCCGGCGGCGGCCTTCAAAGGCAAGGGTGGCGAGGGTCGAGAAGACCGGAAGGCTGCCGCGAAAGCTGCCATAGGCGCTTTCCATGCCCCAGATCGCCGTGAGCAGCTCTTTTTCCACGCCGTAGCGGCGCTCTATCTGCGCCAGCACGGGTTTGAAACGGGTGAGCGCCTTTTGCCCGCTCTTGCGCCGCGCGTCGGAGACAGCGGAGGCGAGGTAGTCTTGCAAGGGCCGTGCGACCTCGGCCTGACGGGAATCATGGGCCACCACATCGGGCAGGAAGGCGACCCCTGTCAGGGCAGCAGAGAGGGTGCGTTCGGAGAGGCCCTGACGCGCCGCACTCTGGCGGAAGGCGGCGAGCCATGCCGCAAAGCCTGTCCGGGCGCGTGCGGGGGCGGCCGCAAAGGCAAGACCGCCGGCCAGCAGGGCGCGGCGGGCGAGGGGCGTGGCAGCTGGCTCTTATACACATCT
>JAHBAM020000222.1 GCA_018500125.2 Roseobacter sp.
CCGCGTATCTCATAGCCCTCGGTGACAAAGGCATTCTTCTGGCAAAGCCCGCGCAGATATTCCATCACCATCTTGCCGGGCAGGTTGGTGCTGTCGCCGTTCCAGAACAGCAAATCAAACGCCGGAGGCGTCTCGCCCATCATGTAAGACTTGATCGCAGGGCCATAGACCAGATCGTTGGAGCGCAAAAAGCTCATGGTGCGCGACATGATCACCGAGCGCAAAACGCCGTAGTTGGCGACTTCTTCCTCGATCCCGTCGACAAAATCGTTCTGCAAAAAGGGCGTAAACTCGCCCTGCTCGCCAAAATCGGACAGCGCCGTGAAGAACGTGGCCGATTTCACCGAGTGATCGCCCTTGGCCTTCATATCCGCCAGCGTCAGATGCAGCGTGGTGCCGGCAATGCAATATCCGACCGCATTGACCTCGGCCTCCCCGGTGATCTCCTTGGTGGCGCGGATCGCCTCCTTGAAGCCGGTCTCGATATAATCGGCCATGCCCCAGACGCCCTCGGCGCGGCCCGGATTGCGCCAGCTCACCACAAACAGGCTATAGCCCTGCTCGGTGATCCATTTGATCAGGCTGTTCTCGGCCTTGAGATCCAGAATATAAAACTTGTTGATCCATGGCGGAAAGATGATCAGCGGCGTCTTATGGACCTCCTCTGTGCGCGCCGTATACTGGATCAGCTCCAGCATCTCGTTGCGAAACACCACCGCGCCCTCGCTCGTCGCCACATTGCGCCCCAGCTCAAACGCGCTCTCGTCGCAGAGCTTGACCAGAAGCTCGCCGTCATTGGCCTCGATATCGGCAACAAGGTTTTCAAGCCCGCGCACAAGGCTTTCGCCCTCGGTCTCCACGGCCCGCTCCAGCGCGTCGGGGTTGGTGCCCAGAAAGTTGCTCGGCGCCATCATCGCAATGATCTGCTCGGAGAAATAGCCGAGCCGCCGCTTGTCGGTGGCGCTCAGATCCTCCACATCCGCAACAGCCGCGCGGATCGCGTCCGAGTTGATCAGATATTGCTGCTTCACAAAGTTGAAATAGGGGTGGCTCTGCCACAGCGGGTTCTGAAACCGCTTGTCAGGCTCGCTGTGATCGGCGGGCGCCTGAAAGCCTTCTTTCACAAAAGCCTCCTGCGCCTCGACAAAATGCTGGACCGACTTGCCCCAATATTCCAACTGCTGCTCATAAATGCGCTGCGGGTTCTCCACCATCTCGGCCCAGTAGTTCACAGCCGCCTGCGCATATAGCTCGGGTCCGGGGCCGCTCAATGTCGGATTGACGGCTTTGCGCCCGCCAATCGCCCGCATCAGCCGCTCGGTCAGCGCCTCGACGCGCTTCAAATTGGCTTGCATTTTGTCAAGATTCTGACCTGCGACATCATCTATTGTTGTCATCTTAACAAAATTCCCCTATCTTTTTCTGCAACGCAGCATAATCATTACGGTTATCACATCAACGCGACGAAGTGACTTACCCTAAGTCACCTATAGAAACAAAGGACGTCAAAATGCGCTATATGGCCAGCTACGACTTCATGGAATCGTTTCGCAATGCCAACCAATGGTTCGGCGCAACCGCCCAGTCCTTTGCATCTTACCCCGCTTTTGCGCTGACGCCAAACCCTGCTTTTCAGTGGCTCGCCGCTTGGGGCGAAGTGACAGAGCGCAGCTTTGAGCGCATGGTCGCCAAGCCCGATTGGGGCATCGACACCTTCACCTGTGATGACGGCAAAGACCATATCGTCAAAGTCGAAAAAGTCGTCGAAGGTGCCTTTGGCGATCTCATTCACTTCAACGTCACAGGCCGCAAGAAAGCCCCGCGCAAGATCCTGATTGTGGCGCCCATGTCGGGCCACTATGCCACGCTCTTGCGCTCGACGGTCAAAAGCCTGATCCGCGATTGCGAAGTCTATATCACAGACTGGCACAACGCCCGCGACATTCCGGTCTCCGCCGGCAAGTTCGACATCGAGGATTATACCCTCTATCTCGTTGACTTCATGCGCAAACTCGGCCCCGACACCCATGTCATCGCGGTTTGTCAGCCAGCGCCGCTCACGCTCGCCGCCACAGCCTATCTCGCCGAGAAAGACCCGGCGGCACAGCCCCGCTCGCTCACCCTGATCGGCGGCCCGATCGACCCCGACGCAACCCCGACAGAAGTCACAGACTTCGGCCGCCGCGTCACAATGGGCCAGCTCGAAGAAAGCATGATCCAGCGGGTCGGTTTCAAATACAAAGGCGTGGGCCGCAAGGTCTATCCCGGCCTGTTGCAGCTCTCCTCCTTCATCTCGATGAACTCCGAAAAACACGCCAAGGCCTTCATGGACCAGATTTCGCGGGTTGCGAGCGGCGAAGCCGGCGAAAAAGACAAGCACAACAAATTTTATGACGAATATCTCGCCGTCATGGATATGACCGCCGAATTCTACCTCTCCACAGTCCACCGCATCTTCAAAGAGCGCGAAATCGCCAAAAACGAATTCGTCGTCGCTGGGCACAAAGTGGACATCGGCAAAATCACCACCGTCGCCGTCAAAACAGTCGAAGGCGAGGAAGATGATATCTCCGCCCCCGGCCAGTGCATTGCCGCGCTTGATCTGTGCACAGGCTTGCCCGACAGCAAAAAAGCCTCTCATCTGGAGCCGGGCGCAGGGCATTACGGCATCTTTGCCGGCAAAAGCTGGCGCAACAATATCCGCCCGCTGGTGCTTGATTTCATCGACGCCAACTCCGAAGCGCCAGCCAAGCCGCACGCGCCCGCAGAAAAGCCTGCAAAGAAAGCTGCGGCCAAAGCCGGCAAAAAAGCCGCCAATACAAACGCAGCCTAAAAAAACAGCCAGTCCAGCAGGCCCAATACCCCGCCACAGGGCAGCGCAATGGCCAAAGCCAGCAGCGCCGCGCCCAGCGGGGTCAGCCTCGGGGCGGGCAGCGTCTGGCCAAAAACCGTGTTTTTCTGTCTCATAAGCCGATCTTAACCCTGCATTAGGTTTCTTTTGGCTTAACAGCGCCATGACCGAGGCACATTCTTTTCAACAATCCGAGCTGTTCAATGGCGCGCTGGCCCGTCTGGGCCATGCGCCCCGTCGGCTGGCCCTGCCCACGGGCGAGGCTTTTGCCCTCAGCCGGTTTGGTCTCTTGCTCGCCAGCCGCCCGCGCGATACCGCCGAAACCTATGCGGCCCTCGCCGAGCGGCGCATCCATATCATCAATGCCGAAAGCGCCCATCCCGCCCTGCGCCAGAACGGCTACCGCCAATTGGTCAAGCCCGCCCATATCGCCAGCCTGCGCCTCTCGCCCGACCCTGACAGCCTGCGCGCCGCGATGCAGCCCAAGTGGCGGCGCAGTCTGGCGCGCTTTGAGGCCGGCTTGCCCGAGAACATCCGCCTGACGCACCGCGCCTTTTCGCCGGAGCGCGACATCTGGCTGCTCGCGGCCGAGGCCGCGCAGGCCCGCCGCCGCCGCTATCGGGCCTATCCGCGCCCGCTCACCGAGGCGATGGCGCAGGTTGCGCCCGAGGCCCTGCGCCTCTTTACCCTCTCCGAGGCGGGCCGCCCTCTGGCCGCCATGCTCTTTGCGCTCTATGGCCCGAGCGCGACCTATCACATCGGCTGGTCCGGTCCCGAGGGTCGCAGGTTTGGCGCGCATTGGCTCTTGCTCTGGCGCGCCCTACAAGACCTGCCCGTCCGCCGCATCACAACCCTCGATCTTGGCCTCGTGGACACCGAGCAAAGCGCCGATCTGGCCCGCTTCAAGCTCGGCACAGGCGCGCGGGCGCGCCCCTTGGGCGGCACATGGGCGCGCCTGTTCTCGCCATCCTCAGTCGCGCTTTGAGCTGTCCATACTGCGGTCTATACCACCTGCCCCATAGTCTGCCCCACGCCCTCAGGCGCGCAAAACATAGGGCTGGCGCAGCCACTCCGTGAGCAGCGCATTGACCTGATCCGGCGCTTCCAGCGTCGGCAAATGCCCCGCCTCTGCCACCACCGCGAGCTTGGCATAGGGGATCAGCTCGGCCATAAACTCATGCCGTTTGAGCGGCGTCAGCCCGTCATGCGCCCCACAGATCACAAGCGCCGGCATCTTGGCCTTTCGCAGCCCAGCCTGCTGGTCGCGACGGCGCTGTAACGCTCTGATTTGTCTTATAAAAACCTCCTCGCCAAGGCTCTCCGCCATATCCTGCACCAGCCGCAGAACAGCAGGCCGCTGGGGCGTCGGCGCGAGAAACTCGGGCTTCAAAAAGCCCCGGATCACATCCCGCATCCGCCCGGCGCGGATCCCCACAATCATAGGCTCATAGGCGGCGGCAGACTGCGGGGTTTCGGCCAGCGGGTTGGTGTCCATCAAACACACCCGCGTCACCCGATCCGGTGCCCGCCGCAAGATCTCCATCGCCACAATCCCGCCCATAGACAGCCCGACCAACGCAAATTTTTGCGGCGAATCCAATAAGATAGCAGAGGCGATTTCTTCAATCCGCTCGCCCCTTGCGGTGCAGGCAACCATCACATTATGGCTGCGGCTGAACTGCTCGATCTGGGGCTGAAAGAGCCGCGCATCACACATCATACCCGGAACAAACACCAACGGCTCACGCATTCAAAAAGCTCCTTCTCGCGCGCCAGATTGGCAGACCTGCAGCCAAGGTCAACCGCTCATCTGCCCGGGAGCACCACAGGTGCCCCACAGGCGCGTTCTCCACAGCTTATCCACATAAGCTTTGATCTACAAACCCTTGATCCAGCTCAATATCATCTCCACAGCCGCCTCTGTTTGCTTGGGCGAGACAATATCCCCCGCCAGCACATGGCGGCTGTCTTCCACCTCTGCCTCGGGCGCCAGCACAACGCTGTGCACCGCCCCGCCCCAGCGCGCCGCAAGCTGCGCCGTCGCCTTCGCGTCAACCACCTGATCCTCCTGTGCATAATGAAACAGCGCCGGCACACCGACCCCCGAATAGTCGCGCGCCACAGCCTCCTTCACCAGCGCCGCCATAGGCAAGACCGCAACGCTCGGATAGCGCGTGCTCCAGTATTTTTCCTGCAAGGCATTCACAGCCCCCCAAGACCGCTCCGCGCCGATCACAAGCGGCACAAAGCCTCGCGCCGCCGGCAGCGTCAAAGCCCAGGCCATCGGGTCATTGATGCCAAAGTTGGGCGACAGAAAGACCGCCCCGCGCACGCCCTCGCGCATCGCAGGGTCAAGCATCGCGAGCGCCACAAGCGTGCCCCCCGTCGAGGTCGAGATCACAATCACCTCCTCCCCCACAGCCCGCGCCACCGCCAGCGCCTCGGCGGTGTCGCGCATCCAGTCACCCGCGCGCGCCTCGGCCATCGCCGCGCCGCCGCGCCCGTGGCCTGTCAGCCGCGTGTAAACAAGGTTTGCCCCCAAGGCCTGCGCCACCCGGTCTGGCACAGGGCGGATCTCTTCGGAGGTCGCCGAAAACCCGTGAATATACAGCAGCGCCAGCGGGCTGCGCGCCTCGGCCTCACCGGCCCAGATCACCCGCTTTTCAACGCCCTCGGTGATATCACCATAAGCGCTCTCGACGCGCGCAAAATAGGCCCCGACCCCGCCGTCAAGCTGGCGCGCATCAAAGCTCACATCGGTGTCAACCGGCTCATAAGGCCCAAACACATAGAGCAGCGCGCCAAGCGCCACAGCGCCCAAAAGCCCCCGCCCGAGCCATCTGCCAAACCGCCTCACAGCGCCGCCGCGATCACATCGCTGACCGCCTCCTCAATCAGCCGCAGGCACAGCCCGTCTGAAAAGCGGTGGTCCGCATCCTTGATCAAAGCCAGTCGCATATCCGGCCCCTGCGCGTGCTCCAGAAGCCGCACAGCCGTCGCCACGCTCACCGCCGTATCGGCCGTGCCCTGCAAAAAGCGCACAGGAAACGGCAGATCAAGCGGTGTGCGCAGCACCAGATGCTTGCGCCCGTCCTCGATCATCCGTTTTGTGATGATGTATGGCTCCATATAATCCGACGGCAGCGCCACATGGCCCACAGCCTCAAGCTCGGCCTTCTGCGCCTCGGTAAAACTGGCCCAATAGCCGTCTTCGGTAAAATCAGGCGCCGCCGCAATCGTCACCATCCCCATAATTCGCCGCGGAATCGCCCGCGCCAGAAGCAACGCCTGCCAGCCGCCCATGGAGGAGCCAACAACACACAAAGGCCCCTCCGTCACCGCCTCAAGGATCGCCAGACTGTCCTCATGCCAGTCGCCAATCGCGCCCTCTTCAAACGTGCCCGAGCTTTCGCCATGCCCCGAATAATCATACCTCAGAAAGGCAAGCCCGCGCGCCTTGGCCCAGGCCTCAAGATGCAGCGCCTTGGTGCCCTCCATATCCGACTTCAGCCCGCCACAAAACACAAGACAAGGCCCCGCGCCGCCGGTCTTGTGATAGGCAATCCTGCGCCCCTGTGCTGTGTCAAAAAAATGGGCCTGGCTCATACATTCACTCCTTCTTTGGCCTCACTCTGCCCCAGAGCCGCGCCCCTGCCAAGCCCCGCGCTGCGGCTTGACAATCCCCCCGTCCTGTCGCACTTACCCACACGAACCAGACCCGCAACCGGGCGCTTTCGTAGGCGCCAAACTGACGAGGAGCTCGACCATGAGCCAGATGTCCCCCGATACAATCACGCTGACCCTGCCCGATGGCAATGCGCGCAGCTACGCCGCCGGCGTCACCGCCGCCGCTGTGGCGGCCGATATTTCCACAAGCCTCGCCAAAAAGGCGATTTCGGCAACAGTGGATGGCCAGCATTATGACCTGGCCTGGCCAATCGAGGCCGATGCCACGATCGCCATTCACACCCTCAAAGACGAAGATCAGGCCAACGAGCTGATCCGCCACGACTTTGCCCATGTCATGGCCCGCGCCGTTCAGGAGCTTTGGCCCGATGTCAAAGTGACAATCGGCCCGGTGATCGAAAACGGCTGGTATTACGACTTTGACCGCGAAGAGAGCTTTACGCCGGAAGACCTCGGCGCAATCGAGAAAAAGATGAAAGAAATCATCAATCTGCGCGACACGGTTCGCACAGAGATCTGGCCGCGCGACAAGGCTGTGCAGCATTACAAAGACAAGGGCGAGCCGTTCAAAGTCGAGCTGATCGACGCCATTCCCGGCGATGAGCCTTTGCGGATGTATTGGCATGGCGACTGGCAAGACCTCTGCCGCGGCCCGCATTTGCAGCACACCGGCCAGCTCCCCGGTGACGCCTTCAAGCTGATGAGCGTGGCCGGCGCCTACTGGCGCGGCGACAGCAACCGCCAGATGCTCCAGCGGATCTATGGCGTGGCCTTCACAGGCAAGGAAAAGCTCAAAGCCTACCTCACCATGCTCGAGGAAGCCGCCCTGCGCGATCACCGCAAACTGGGCCGCGAGATGGACCTTTTCCATATGCAGGAAGAGGCGCCGGGGCAGATTTTCTGGCACCCCAACGGCTGGACCGTCTACACCACCCTGCAAGACTATATGCGCCGCCAGCAGCGCCGCGGCGGCTATGTCGAGGTCAACACGCCACAAGTGGTTGATCGCAAGCTCTGGGAGGCGTCGGGCCACTGGGAGAAATATCAGGAAAATATGTTCATCGTCGAAGTCGACGAAGAGCACGCCCGCGAAAAAGCCGTCAACGCTCTCAAGCCGATGAACTGCCCCTGCCACGTCCAGATTTTCAATCAGGGCCTCAAATCCTACCGGGATTTGCCGCTGCGCATGGCCGAATTCGGCTCCTGCAACCGGTATGAGCCGTCAGGCGCGCTCCACGGGATCATGCGGGTGCGCGGCTTTACACAGGACGACGGCCATATTTTCTGCACCGAAGAGCAGATCGAATCCGAGACCGCCGATTTCATCAATTTCCTGTCGATGATCTATAAAGACCTCGGCTTTGAGAGCTTCTCGGTGAAGTTTTCCGACCGCCCCGAGGCCCGCGCCGGCTCTGACGCGGTCTGGGACAAGGCCGAGGCCGCGCTCCTGTCGGCCACCCGCGCCGCCGGAATCGAGCCAACGCTCAATCCGGGCGAAGGCGCCTTCTATGGTCCCAAGCTCGAGTTTGTCCTCACCGATGCGATCGGGCGCGACTGGCAATGCGGCACCCATCAGGTCGATTTCGTCCTGCCCGAGCGCCTCGATGCCAATTACATCGGCAAGGACGGCGACAAGCACCGCCCTGTCATGTTGCACCGCGCCACGCTCGGCTCTTTCGAGCGTTTCATCGGCATTCTCATCGAGGAACACGCCGGCAAGCTCCCCTTCTGGCTCGCGCCGCGTCAGGTTGTGGTTGCGACCATTGTCTCGGATGCCGATGACTACGCCCATGAGGTTGTCGCCGCGCTCAAAGCGGCAGGCGTGCGCGCCGAAGCCGATGTGCGCAACGAAAAGATCAACTACAAAGTCCGCGAGCACAGCCTCGGCAAAGTCCCCGTGATCCTCGCCGTCGGTCATCGAGAAGTCGAGGAGCGCACCCTCACCGTGCGCCGCCTTGGCGAAAAACAGACACGTGTTTCAAACCTCGATGAGATCGTGAGCACACTGGCCAAATCGGCCACACCGCCCGATCTGTTGTAACATTTCGCCAATACATCAAAAGCAGGCGTAGCACGACACGCCTGCTTTTCGCGGGGCCGCCCCCAAAGGCGCGCCCGCTGGGAAGCGCTTTGTCATCTGTCGCACGAGTTGCCCCAGCTCACAGGCCTTACAGGACCTCACAGGCCAAGCGCGGCTTGTGTCTCCTTGCTCCAACCGAGATAAAGCACACCCTCGGCCTCAATCAGGGGCCGTTTCATCAGCGCCGGATGCGCCGCAATCAGATCAAGCGGCGCGCCTGCCTGCGCAGCCGCGCTCAAGCCCCGCCAGGTCGTTGAGCGGGTGTTCAGGATCGCCGCGCCAAACGCGGCCTCGGCCCGCGCCAGAAGCCCGTCAGGCAGCCCCTCGGCGCGCACATCAATCAGTTCCGCCCCCGCCAGCGCCTTCTGCGCCTTGCGGCAGGTGTCGCAGTTTTTCAGCCCGTAAATCTTCATCTTGCCCCCCGAATCTCACATTTCATTTGATTTTTACAAAATATATGCAACCCTTCCCACAGTGACTTTCTATTTCTGACTTCCGCCCAGTCACCCTGACGGAACCACGAGATCGTGAGTGACGACAGGTGTATGAGGCCCGCCCCAAACAGGCCTCTGTAAAAGGGAAGAAGGAGAAGCGGAATGCCAAATGGCACCGTGAAGTGGTTTAACACAACAAAAGGCTACGGCTTTATTGCCCCCGAAGATGGCGGCAAAGACGTTTTCGTTCATATTTCTGCGGTCGAGCGCTCTGGCCTCACCGGTCTGGCCGATGATCAGAAAGTCAGCTTCGATCTGGAAGAAGGCCGCGATGGCCGCCAGATGGCCACCAATATCAAACCCCAATAAACCAACCAAAACGGCGCGGAAGGTCTCCCCTCCGCGCCGCATCTCTTGGCTGTGCTAGCTGTCCCCCCGTGTCAGGCGCAGCTTGTCAGACGCCGTTTGTCCGGCGCAAACGGCTCAAGCGCAGTGTTTCACGCGCAAAGCGGCTCAGGAGCAGCCCTTCTCGCCTTCGATGCAAGTGTCGCGCGGCACATAGCGCACACGCTTCTTATAAGATGTCTTGTGCCGGTTGGCCGATGGCTCTGCCATCATGGAAGAATAGCTCACCTTCTGGTTCGGCGTGCCACAGCAAATCACCCCACCCATCACAATCGGCGAAAGCCCCGCCGGGCAGTTGTTCGCCCCTTTGTATGGATATGTCGGCATAGAGTCCGCCGCCAGCGCGGGCGCCCCCATCAGCGCCACAAAGGCCGCACCGAGAATGACTTTGGTTTTCATAACAGATCCCTCGTTAAAAAATTATCAACACTTGTCTTAACGCTATCAAGCCCAGCCAAAAGGTCAAATAAAAAGCAATCCGATGCTTTCCAATCCGTCAAGCGCGCCCCGTCAGGCTCAGTCGATCAGACTGCGAAACTCGCGCCACTCGCCCTTGCTCATGCCCGACTCTTCTTGCGAAACCGCTTCGCCCTTCAGCATCCGCTTGAGCACATCAAGCGCCTTGCCCGACAGCGTCGCCCCGCCCATCCGGTAATCTTCAAAGGCGCTATAGGCCGCCGGCACCCAATCGGCGACAACCTTACAGATCTCCTCGGCATAGACGCGGATCTCGTATTGTGCATGGGAATCCGCCCGCAACCGCAGAAAATGCAGCAAATTGTGCAGATCGACCTTCCAGTACCACTGCGTATAGATATTGGCCGGCAGGTTCATCCGCGCCAGCTCGCGCGCCAGAGCGTCAGGCTCGCCCTCCTTGCCGATCATTTCCTCATAATGGTCATAGCAGCGCGCCGCATCGCCCTTGAGTATCTCCAGCACCCGCTCTGAGGCCTGCGCCGAAAGCGGCTCGCCACGGCCCTGATTGTTGATCACAGATTGCGCCGCGAGCTGCTCGGGCTGCGGGATATAAAACTCCCGGTCAAGGATCGAGTAGCGCGCCGAATATTCGTTCACATTCGCGGTCCGGTGGCGGATCCACTGACGCGCCACAAACACAGGCAGCTTCACGTGCAGCTTGAGTTCACACATCTCAAAGGGCGTCGAATGCCAATGCCGCATCAAATAGCGGATCAGCCCCTCGTCATTCTGGACAGATTTCGTGCCCTTGCCATAGCTCACACGTGCCGCCTGACAGATCGCCGCATCATCGCCCATATAGTCGATCACACGGACAAACCCGTGATCCAGCACAGGGTAAGCCTTGTAAAGATGCGCCTCCATCCCCGCGCTCACCGCCCGCAGCGTCGGCGTCGATGTCGCGCGCAATGTCTCGATTTCGGCCTGCTGGTCTGGGGTCAGAGACATGAAGCGTATCCTTTTATTCCGTCTGAGTCGTTTGTGACTATATCTTGTGAAGCGCCCCCATTGAAACACTATAAACTGCGTTAAAATGCAACGGGTCAGAATTCATCCTCCCGCCCCTCCTCAGGCCGATTGACAACCTCGCCGCAAAGGGCGATTTTCGCCGGATGTTGTGTAACAAGGGTCTGTTTTAATGAAACGTTTTGCCGCGGTCTTGGCCACTCTGAGCTTTCTAAGCGCCTGTAGCGGCGACGGAACCAACCCCTTTGATCCCCCCGCCCAAGCCGTCACAGACGCCAGCACAGTGAACAGCAAATACCTGTTTGATCGCGATGAAAACCTGACCGTCAACAGCGTCACCTATGATCAGGCCGCCAACGAACTTCTGATCAACAACCTGCCGTTTGACGGCCCCTCCCAGCGCTACGAGCACAGCCGCCTGCAAAACGGCGTTGATGTCTATCGCAGCATTCAAACGCCCACAACAGGTCAGGTGCGCAGCTATGCGGTGTTTATGAAAAACACCAATGCCCAAGTCACAGCCGCCGCCGGCCAAACCTGGGCCGGCTTCGGCTATGCGGGGGCCAACCTCAAGCGCTCGGCCTTTGCCCTGCCGGGTGGCGCGGGCGAATATGTCTATCTCGGCACCTATGGCGCCCTGCGCAACCGCGACGACGGACCAAACCTTGAGATCGTCACAGGCGAGGTCAGGCTGACTCTGGACATCCTTGATCTTGACAATACATCAAGCAGCTCGGAGACCGACGCCACCATCGAAGGCGCCATTACCGGCGCGATCCGAAACCGCCTGAGAACCCGGCCCGATGGCACAGCCATCGACGCCCAACTGCCAGACATCTCTCTTGTTCTGGTTCAATACGACCCTGCCACAGGCAGCTTTGATGAGGGCGAGGTCAGGACCTATTTTGACACAGATGAGCGTGACACAGGCACTTGGGAGGGGCTGATCGCGGGGCCGCAAGGCGAGAGTTTGGCCGGCTATCTTGTCATGACAGGCACCGCCGAAATACAAAATGTCAGCTATGAAGTCATCGACTGGACCAATCCGGGCACAGGCGAAACCGGCACCGCCGAGGGCTACACCACAGATGCCGATTACGACCGGATTTTGGCCATGGTCAACGCCGGCGTGCCCGTGCCGCGCCAAACGGCTGTCCTGCCGGCGGGGGCGGTGGCCGATGGTCCGGCGCGGATCGAGGAAGTCCGCTTTGAATCCCTCGCAAACGCCCGCGAGGTCGGCGTCTTTTCAACAGACCGCGCGCCGACAGATCTCACGCCGCTTCCCTAAGCCGATGCGCGCGCGCCCCGCCCCGTCCCGGCCCGGCCTCACAGGCTTGGCGCGCCTCACAGGCCGAGGTGGGCTTCTCCCTGCGCTGGTCGCGCTTTGCCTTCTCGCCGCGCCGGTTCTGGCACAGGACAGCCCGCGGCGGCTCACCCCGCCCGAGGCGCGCAGCTTTGCCCTCAGCCTTCTGCATCAGGGC
Organism: Roseobacter sp.; assembly: GCA_018500125.2. Taxonomy (GTDB): domain Bacteria; phylum Pseudomonadota; class Alphaproteobacteria; order Rhodobacterales; family Rhodobacteraceae; genus Lentibacter. The sequence goes on from JAHBAM020000222.1 coordinate 12,382, forward strand.
GAGCCAAGGGCCGCCCGCGCCCTTGCCCTTGGTCTCTTGCAAAAAGACAGCCGCGACTATACCGCCCTTATGGTTCTTGCCGAGGCCGAGAGCCGCCTTGGCCGCCCCGCAGCAGCCAAATTCGCCGCCCGGCGCGCCTGGCGCTCCACCACAGTTGAACAAGAGCGCTTCGCCGCCGCCTTTGTGATGTCGGGTATTCTGAAATCCGAAGAGAAATTCGGCCAAGCCCAGCTCTGGCTGCGCCGCGCCAGCGCCGCCACAGACGCGCCCCACTATGAAGCCGCCGCCCGCACGGCCTATCGCCGCGTGCAAGCCGAAAACCCTTGGAGCCTCAGCTTCAATCTTTCTCTGGCGCCCAGCTCCAATGTCAACGGCGGCCCGAAGGACAACAGCTATACCATCGGCGGCCTGCTGGTCGATCCGACCGCCGTGCCGCTCTCGGGCCTTGAAATAGGCACCATGCTCAGCCTCAGCCGCCGCTTCAAGCCGGGCGACGTCGGCC
>JAHBAM020000210.1 GCA_018500125.2 Roseobacter sp.
CCGGCAATCCCGTTTGCATAGCGCGCAAAAGAAGACAGCATCGCGGCGTTTTCTGGGTCCATGATAAAGTTAAGGAAGGTCTTGGCCTCATCCACATTCTTGGCATCTGACAGGATCGCCGCGTTGTCCATCCAGACCGGGAAGCCGGTCTGCGGATAGCCAAAGCCGATATCGGCGTTCTTCTCACGCGCGCGGAAAGAGGCCCCGTTCCAGTTCACACCGGCCGCCACATCGCCCGCCGCAAACTTCTCGATCATGCCATAATCCATCGAGATCCAGTTTGGCTTTGCGGCCTGCAAGGTGTCGCGCACTTTCATCAGGACGTCTTTATCCGCCGTGCACTGCTCCCCGCCCACATAGTGAATGGCCATCCCCATCACGTCGTTCATCTCGGGCACAACATTGATCTTGCCCTTCAGCTCCTCGGGCGGATCAAAGATCACAGCGGCGGTGTTGATATCCCCGCCATAGATCGCTGTGTTCACGGTCACACCAACGGTGCCCCACTGCCAAGGCACAGTATAGTTGCGGCCTTTGTCAAACTCGACATCAACCCACTGCGGGTCCATGTGCTTGAAGTTTTCCATCTCGTTGGGCTTTGATTCCATCAACAGCCCCTCACCCACAAAAATAGGGATATAAGTCCCCGACGGGACCACAATATCAAAGCCGTGCCCGCCCGCTTTGATCTTGGCCAGCGCCGTATCATTGCTGTCATAATCGGTGATCGTCACTTTGATACCTGTCTCGGCCTCAAACTTCGTGATCATTTCGGGCGAGGTATAATTGCCCCAGTTGTAGATGTTGAGCTCGCCGTCCGCATAGGCGGGGGCCGCCAGCACCAGTGCCATAGCTACCATTGTTTTTTTCATTGTGTAGTCTCCCTGTGGTTGGTTTCGGGTGGTTGATTTCGGGTTGGTCTAGTTTCTTATTTTACTCAACAGCGTGAATCCGATCACCATCGTGACCGAAATTCCGATCAGCACTGTCGAGATCGCATTGATCTCGGGCGTAATGACACGACGCAACTGCCCCAGCATATAGGTCGGCAAAGTGTCCTGCCCCGCTGATTTGACAAATTCGGTGATCACAACGTCATCCAGAGAAATCACAAAAGCCAACATCGCACCGGCCAGAATTCCGGGCCAGAGCTGTGGCAGGGTGATCCGGCGAAAGGCCTGAAACGGCGTCGCATAGAGGTCGGCCGCCGCCTGCTCAAGGCTGAGGTCCATCCCCTGAAGCCGCGCGCGGATCGGCAGATAAGCGAAAGGAATGCAAAAGGCCGAATGCGCGATGACAAGATACAAAAGCCCCGAATATCCGGTTGCAACCTTGATCATCGCAAAGAAAATCAGAAGCGCCACCGCCGTCACGATTTCAGGAACCATCAGCGGCTGGTTGATCATGGCAAACACAGCCCCCTGACCGCGAAACTTGCGGGTCCGCGTGGTCGCCAAAGCCGCCAGAACAGCAACCGTTGTCGAAATCAGCGAGGCCCAAACCGCAATCACGAGGCTGCGCACAGTGGCCTCCTGCACCAGCTCGTTTTCCCAAGCCGACTGATACCAGCGCCATGAAAACCCCTCCCAGATCGCAATCGAGCTTCCCGAGTTGAAAGAATAGGCCACAAGCAAAAGAATGGGCAGATACAGCAGCACAAAACACGCAACCGCCAGCGTCGCAAAGCCCGTTTGACGGCGGATGTTGAAGCCTTTCTGCTCAGCCATGCTTCACCTCCTCATTGCCGACCGCGCGCACATACGTGAGCAGCGCAACCATAACAATCGCCAGCAGCGTGATCGAAAGCGCCGCCCCGAGCGGCCAGTTGCGCCCCTGCCCGAACTGAAGCTCGATGAGATTTCCAAGCATAAGCTGATTGCCCCCGCCCAATACCCGCGGCGTCACATAGGCCCCAAGCGAGGGCACAAAAACAAGGATTGACCCCGCAATCACGCCGGGCTTCACAAGCGGCAAGATCACACGGCGCAGCACTTTCAGGCGTGTGGCATAGAGATCATACCCCGCCTCAACGAGGCTGAAATCGAGCCGCTCCATCGAGGCATAAAGCGGCAGAACCATCAGCGGCAGATAGACATAAACCATGCCCACAGCGATGGAAAACTCGGTGTAAAGCATCTGGATCGGCTCGTCGATCACCCCGAGCGCCATCAAGACAGTGTTCACCGTCCCCTCGTTGCGGATCAGCTCCACAATCGCAAAGGTGCGAATGAGCAGATTGGTCCAGAACGGAATGATAATCAGCAACATCCAGAAATCACGCTGCTTTTTGGGACGGGTCGCAATAAAGTAAGCCGTCGGAAACCCGAAGAAAATACAGGCCAGCGTGGTCATCAGCGAGAGCTTCACAGAGCGCCAGAAAATGCTCAGATGAGCATCGGAAAACCCGAGCGTATCGTCAAAGATATCGCGCTGCATAAAGACATTAAACCAGGCATCCGAGGACAGGCTCCACTCGACGCCGCCATAATCGCCCGCCGTCAGGAAGGAATAAACCAGCGTGATCAGCAATGGCCCGCTTGCCGCAAAAACAAGCAGGACAAGGGCCGGCGCAAGCAACATCCAGCGCACCCGCGAGACTCTTCTGGCTTCCCTCTGAGACAGATCAGCCATGGCTCAATCCCTCAAGACCTGCGCGACACCCGCGCCAAACGTAACACCAACCCGTGCGCCGCTTTCAAAGTCTGCCGGCGCATCCGGGCTGTTTTGCTTGCGGATCACAAAACCCGTCCCGTCATCGAGCTGCACATGATAATGCGTATCGGTCCCGAAATAGACCACATTGCCAAGCCTGCCGGTCAACATCCCCTCCGCTTCAGACACCAAAGATGTATGCTCCGGGCGAAGCGCCAGCGTGACCTGCCCGCTCATATCCGCCCCCTCATGGCTGCGCGCCGTTGTGGTCTTCCCTGAGGCCAGCCGCACAGTGGCGGTCGGCCCTGCGCTCGAAACCAGCTCGGCCGGCAGGAAATTCGTATCGCCGATAAAATCGGCCACAAACCGCTCGGCAGGCTGATCATAAATATCACGCGGACCACCGATCTGGCGGATCGAACCTGCGCTCATCACAGCGATACGGTCCGACATCGTCAGGGCTTCTTCCTGATCGTGGGTCACAAAAATAAATGTAATGCCGGTTTCTGTCTGAAGCCGTTTCAGCTCGAGTTGCATCTCCTTGCGCAGCTTGAAGTCAAGCGCGCTCAAAGGCTCGTCAAGCAGCAAAACCTTGGGCTTGGGCGCCAGCGCACGCGCCAGCGCCACCCGTTGCTGTTGCCCGCCCGAAATCTGACCGGTCTGGCGGTCCGCCATCGCCGTCATCTGCACCAGCTCCATCATCTCCCCGACGGTCGCCCTGATTTCGGCCTTCGGCTTGCCCAGCATTTCAAGCCCGAAGCCGATATTCTCGGCCACAGTCAAATGGGGAAAGAGCGCATAACTCTGGAAAACCGTGTTCACAGGCCGCTTGTAAGGCGGCAGCTCCAGCAGGTCTTCGCCAAACATTTCAAGCGCGCCGGAGGTCGGATGCTCAAACCCGGCAATCATGCGCAACAGCGTGGTCTTGCCACAGCCCGACGGGCCAAGCAGCGTGAAAAACTCGTTGTCTTTTATCTCAAGGCTGGCATCCGCCAAAGCCACAACAGGCGGCTGGCCCGGATAGACTTTGCGCAAATGTCTCACGCTGATCGCAGTGCTCAAATTCCAATCTCCCGTTGTGCCGCTTTTGTCAGACCGTCTTTTCTGATCCCAACCGCATCTCTCGTTGCCGATATGATTGCGCCGATCTTGACTTTAGGTAATACCCCTATTGGGGTAGTTATTCAGGAATATTGCTGAATTTGGGGGGTATAAATCATGTCCGATCTTACGTCTCGCGATATTTCGCGCCTCACCAAGGCCATGGCTGCGGTGCAAAACGAATCTTTTTTCAAAGCGTTGAAAAACCTTCTGCGCGCCAAACTTCACTTTGACACGCTGCTGATCTTGCAGTTCACCCGTGGCAGCCCGCCCGAGCTGATCTCGGGCTGGCTCCGCCGCCCCATCATTCCCAGAGAGGCGCTGACAGCCTATATTGAAGGTGCCTACAGGCTCGATCCGTTCTATCAATTTACGCAGACCCCGCCAGACGGCGCCCTCTATCGCCTCGCCGATATCGCTCCCGACCGTTTCTTCACCGGCGAATACTACCTGCAATATTACAGCGAAACCCACCTCTGTGACGAAGTCGGCCTGCTGCTGCCGCTCGGCTCGGGGACAATGGCCCATCTCTCCATGAGCCGCCGCGAGGAGGCCGGCCCCTTCAAACGCAAAGAGCTGCAATGTCTACAGCACTATAGCCCGCTGCTGCTTCACTTGCTCAAGGCCCATTGCGCAGAGCGTCAAGGCCAAGTCAGCCAGAGCCAGCCCTCCCCGGCGCAACCCTTCGCAGACGTGATTCAGGCCGAACTGGCCCAGGCGCTCGGCGTGCACCTCACCCGGCGCGAAGCCGAGATTTCAGAGCTGGTGATCCAAGGCCACTCCAATGCCTCGGCAGCCCTCAAACTCGGCATCGCTTATGAAACCGTCAAAGTGCACCGCCGCAACATCTACCGCAAACTGAGCATCTCCTCCCAAGGCGAGCTTTTTGCCCTGCTCAAAGACCTGCTCTAAGCGCGCCCTGCGGCGTCCCGCACCAAGTCGGCGACATCCCTCAGTTGTTCGATCAAAGGGCTTGTCTTGCGCCAGATCATCCCGACACTGCGCGCAGGCTCGGGTGCCGCAAACCGCGCCACAGCCACAGAGGCCGAACGTGTCTCCACAGGCACAGCCATCTCCGGTATCAGAGTGACTCCCATCCCCGCACCGACCATCTGCACCAATGTCGACAGCGAGCTGGCGTCAAATCCGTCTCGTGGCCGCACCTGCGGAATCGAACACACCGAAAGCGCCTGATCGCGAAAACAATGCCCCTCCTCCAGAAGCAAAAGCCGCATCTGGCTCAGACTCTCTGCGCTCGGCACAGGCAGCGCGGCCTCTCCCTCGGGCCGTACCAGAACAAAGCTCTCCTCAAAGAGCGGCACCTCCTCAAAGCTCGGCTCCGAAACCGGCAAAGCCAGAATCGCCGCATCAAGCCGCCCCTCGTCCAGTTCGGTCAGCAGCTTGGATGTCAGCGTCTCGCGCACCTGAATATCAAGCCGCGGATAGCGCGCCGCCAGCGCCTTGAAAACCCGCGGCAAAAGATACGGCGCAATCGTGGGAATAACCCCGAGCCGCAGCCGCCCGCTAAACTCCTCCCGCGCCTTGCGCGCCATCTCCTCAAGCTCTTGCGCCCCCCGCAGGACACCCCGCGCATGGCGCCCGAAATCCTCGCCAAACGCGGTCAGCCTGACCTGCCGCGCGCCCCGCTCAAACAGCGCCATACCAAGCTGGCCCTCAAGCTCCTTGATCTGCATCGAGAGCGCCGGCTGCGACACAGAACACAGCTCCGCCGCACGGCCAAAATGCCCCTGCCCAGCAAGAGCCTCAAAATAGCGCAACTGTTTCAATGTGATATTTGCCATAATTAAAAATTATCAAAGCGATTAGAAAATGCAACTTATTCCTATCGTCGATTTGGGTTAGACCCAGTCTAGGAGTCGTAAGAGTCGGCGCAGCCGCGCCCGGCAATATCAGGGAGATATGACATGGACGGAAACAACGTAGGCAAATGCCCAGTCATGCACGGCGCAGCCAGCATGAACACCCGCTCAAACCGCGATTGGTGGCCCAATCAACTCAATCTCAAAATCCTGCACCAGCATGACAAAAAGTCAGACCCGATGGGCGAAGGCTTTGACTATGCCGCAGAGTTCAAAAAACTCGATCTCGCCGCGCTCAAGGCCGATCTCACCGCCCTGATGACAGACAGTCAGGAATGGTGGCCCGCCGACTACGGCCACTACGGCCCATTCTTTATCCGCATGGCATGGCACGCCGCAGGCACCTACCGCACAGCCGATGGCCGCGGCGGCGCAGGCACAGGCAACCAGCGCTTCGCCCCGCTCAACAGCTGGCCTGACAATGGCAACCTCGACAAGGCCCGCCGCCTGCTCTGGCCGATCAAGCAAAAATACGGAAACAAGATTTCATGGGCCGATCTCTTTGTGCTGACAGGCAATGTCGCCATCGAAAGCATGGGCGGGCCAACCTTTGGCTTCGCCGGTGGCCGCCCCGACATCTGGGCACCCGAAGAAGATATCTACTGGGGCGATGAAGCCGAATGGCTCGGCGATGCCCGCTACTCGGGCGATCGCGAGCTGGCCAACCCGCTCGCAGCGGTGCAGATGGGCCTGATCTACGTGAACCCGGAAGGCCCCAACGGCAATCCTGACCCGCTTGCCTCTGGCCGTGACATCCGCGAAACCTTCGCACGCATGGCCATGAACGATGAAGAAACCGTCGCGCTGGTGGCCGGCGGCCACACCTTCGGCAAAGCCCACGGCGCGGGTGACCCCGCTCTCGTCGGCGCAGACCCGGAGGCCGCGCCGATCGAGCAAATGGGCTTTGGCTGGAAGAACAGCCACAAGTCCGGCAAAGGCGTCGACACCACCACATCAGGCATCGAAGGCCCGTGGACAGCCAACCCGATCCAGTGGGACAACGGCTATTTTGATCTGCTCTTCGGCTACGAATGGGAGCTGACAAAATCACCCGCCGGCGCGCACATCTGGCATCCGGTCAACCTCAAAGACGAAGATCACGCCTTTGAAGTGGACGGCTCCGGCAAGAAAGTCATCCCCATGATGACAACCGCCGACATGGCCATGCGCATGGACCCGGCCTATGAGAAAATCTCGCGCCGCTTCCATGAGAACCCAGAGGAGTTCGCCGATGCTTGGGCGCGCGCCTGGTTCAAACTCACCCACCGTGACATGGGCCCGAAAGCGCGCTACCTCGGCGCAGAAGTCCCCGCCGAAGATCTGATCTGGCAAGACCCGATCCCGGCCCACACCGGCCCAATGATCAACGAGGCCGATATTTCTGCCCTCAAGGCGGCACTGCTCGGATGCGGCCTCTCCACGGCAGAGCTTGTCAAAACAGCTTGGGCCTCGGCCAGCACCTTCCGCGCCTCCGATATGCGCGGCGGCGCCAACGGCGCGCGCATCCGCCTTGCCCCGCAAAACAGCTGGGAGGCCAACGAACCAGAAGCGCTCGCCAAAGCTCTCGAAGCGATTGAAGCGGTGCAAGCCGAATTCAACGCAAAGGGCGGCGCACAGGTGTCTCTCGCCGATCTGATCGTGCTCGGCGGCACCGCCGCCATCGAGGCCGCCTCAGGCGTCTCTGTGCCCTTCACACCGGGGCGCACAGACGCCAGCGAAGCGCAGACCGATGCCGCCAGCTTTGAGCCGATGGAGCCTGAAGCCGACGGCTTCCGTAACTACCAAAAGCAGGAATACGCGATTGCCGCCGAAGCCATGCTCGTTGACCGCGCCCAGCTTCTGACGCTCACCGCGCCAGAAATGACAGTGCTGCTCGGCGGCTTGCGCGCCCTTGGGGCTGTGCACGGCGCGTCCTGCCACGGTGTCTTCACAGAGACCCCCGGCAAGCTGACAAACGACTTCTTCCGCACCATCACCGATATGGGCATCACATGGTCCCCCGCAGGGGATGGTGTCTATGAAGGTCGCGATGCGTCGGGCAAGGTGAAATGGACCGGCACACGAGCCGATCTCGTCTTTGGCTCAAACTCCCAGCTGCGCGCCCTCTCCGAGCTTTATGCTCAGGACGACAGCACAGAGAAGTTCGTCGCCGATTTTGTCGCCGCCTGGACCAAAGTGATGAACGCCGACCGCTTCGATCTGGCGTAACCCTCACCCCATACAAACAACAAAGGCGCAGCCCGCAAGCTGCGCCTTTTTTTCTGAACGACCGCAAGGCTCACATCACAGGTCTTCGCAGGTTTTTGGAATGCGGGCCGCTAAGTCAGCTCAAGCGTCACAGCTTGCAACCCGTCTATTCCGCCGACGATTTTGTCGCCTGCGGTGACAGGCCCAACGCCGGCAGGTGTCCCAGTCAGGATAATGTCACCGGCCCCAAGGTGATAATAGCGCGACAGATGCGCCACAATCTCACCACAGCTCCAGACCATCTCGGCAAGGCTGGCGTCCTGCCGCGTTTCGCCGTTGACCTCAAGATAGATCCGCTGCCCTGACACCGCGCCAAACTCCGCCGCTTTGGTCAAAGGCCCGAACACAGCCGAGCCTTCCACATCCTTGCCAAGCGACCAGGGCCTGCGGTTGTCCTTGCCGTCCTGCTGGCGGTCCCGCCGCGTCATATCCAGCGCCGATCCGTAAGCATAGATCGCCGCCTGCGCCTCAGCAGCGCTGGCCCGAAAGACAGATGCGCCAAGCACAAAGGCAAGCTCCATCTCGTGATGATAATTCTCGGTGCCCGGCGGATAGGGCAGAACCGCCCCGCTCTTGACCGCGTGCGCCACCTGCTTGGTAAAATACCACGGCGCTTCCCGATCAACTTCATTGCCCATCTCAAGCGCATGGGCCGCATAATTGCGCCCGACGCAGAAAATGCGCCGCAGCGGATAGGCTTTGTCCTCTCCCGTGACCTCAAGTGCAAAAACATCCGCTGGTTCGAATAGATAATCGCTCACGTGGCGTCCCCCTCTGTTGCGCAGAGCCTCTCACAGTTTCCCGAGGAGCAAAAGAGCGAGAGCGCGCGCCGAAAAACAGCAAGCGCTATTTCTTCTTCACATATTGCGTCAGAATAACAATCCGCTGGCCTTCGACACGCCCTTCAATGTGCTCGGGGGTGTCGGCCACAAGGCTGATCCCGCGCACCGCAGTTCCGCGCTTGGCGGTAAACCCCGCGCCCTTCACCGGCAGATCCTTGATCAAAACAACAGTGTCCCCCTGCGCCAAAGCCGCGCCATTGGCGTCCTTATGAGCAGATTGCGCGGCGACATTCTCGGCCCAAGCCTGCGTCACGTCGTCTAGGTAAAGCTGCTCTGCCAGATCCTGCGCCCAGCTCTCGCCAGAGAGCCGCTTGAGCATCCGCGCCGCAATCACCTGAACAGCAGGCGCCTCATGCCACATCGCCGACGCCAGCCCGCGCCAATGGCTGGGGTCAGGCACCCCCGCGATCTGCTCGGCGCAAACCGCGCAGACCTGCGCTTGCGCACCCGCCGGCCCGCCCTCCACATCAAGAAAAATCAGCTCGGCATCAGCAGAGCAAAACGGACAGCTCATCAGGCACTCCTTCTTTTGGCTTGCCCTGCTCTACAGGCTCGGTGCGGCACTGTCTTCAGGTGTTTTCATACACCGCTTTGGCGACATACCATGTCACAGGGATCGAGACGAGAAACCCGATCAGCGCCGACAAAAGCACCGGCTGAAGCGTGTCATAGCCCATTGTCAGAGCCGCAACCATAGCCACACCCGCGAGCGTTGTGCCGATGAACAAATGAAAAATAAGCGCAATACGAAGCATAGCTGTCCCTTTCCGTGGCCTAGCATATGAGATGAGTCTACGCCCCCGAAAGCCGCGCTTCTTTGATCTGGGTCAGATTGGCCTAGGGCGCGCGCTTCATCCGCGCCATAAGATCGTCCTTAAGCACAAACTGGTGATAGAGCGCGCCGATGATATGCAGCGCCACAAAGCCGAGCATCCCAAAGCGCAACAGCCCGTGCCCATCGGCCGCAGTCTGGCTTGCGCCAAACCACGCCACAGCGCCCGATACAGGCATCAGGATCAGCAAGACATAGAGCATCCCATGGGTAAGATGCGCCAGCGCGCGGCCAAGCGGCCCCTCCCTCTCAGGCAAAGGCGGCACCCCGTGCTTGCGCCGCAGGCCGAGCCGCCAGAGCGCGAGAACAAGCACAAGCATCCCCCCCGCCACATGGCCCGCCACCAGCGGCGAAAAGGCACTCTCGCCGCCCTTCATCCACACACCAAACGCCGCGCGGATCGGCTCATGGCCGATAAACTGCGCCGCGATCAGCACAAAAACCAGCCAATGCAGGATGATCTGTGATCTCGCATATCCCATTGCTTTTCCTCCTAAATCCCGCGTGGCGCAGCAGCGCACGCCTTCGGCCGCTACGTGGCACAGGCGGCACAAAGCGGCGCTGCAGGCAAAAGCTCAAGCCGCGCCGCCGCGATCTCGCCACCACATTTGACACACGCGCCATATGTGCCCGCCGCAACCCGCGCCAAAGCCGCATCGATCTGGCGCAGCTCGGCCAGCTCCTGCGCGCCCAGCGCTTCCAGAACCTCATCTCCCTGCCGCTCGGCAGAGCGGTCTTCCCAGTCTTGCGAGACGGGTTCGTCAAGCTGATCCTCAACCGCCTCAAGATGCGCCGTCAACTCCGCCCTACGCGCAAGAAGTGTCTGCTTTGCCAGTTCAATATCCATGTCCGCCTCCCATTGGGTGTCCGAAGGAGGATGGGGCGGATCAGGAAAGCGTGCATTGATTTGGGTCAAGGGGGGAGAAGCGCATCGCCAGACCGTGGGCAGGCGACCTTACGCTTGTTTAACGCACTTTATCCCAGCCAGGTCCGCACACCCTCAGAGGGGCGCGCCACCCTCACCAAATCGCCAGCCCAAGGGACGGTCTGGCGATGCGCGGCGGCCTACGGCCTTGATTCCGCGCTCAAGAAACAGATCATTTGCATGAGATTAGGCTTCTTTCTTTCGATAAAATTTCATCACAAAATCGGATGTTTTCCCACTCAACTTCATATTGACTGGCCCTTTGATGAACTTAATGCCGTGGTTGGCAATTTGGCCAGTTTCAGGATTTTTCCAGAATTTGTCCTTAATCTCTCTTAGGTATCTTTGTTCGGGAATAGCAAAGTTACTCTTTGTCTCAGCAAAAGCTTGATAAATAGAGAAAGACGCAAGATCAGCTAAACCTAGAAGAGGTTCCTCTTTTTTGCCTTCAGCACGAATACAAAGAGGATCGATCCTCGAAAGATAATTTGCTCTTCTGTCAAATGGGGTGATTCTAATTTGGCGCACGTAGTTTCGTAACCGCTGATAGTCGTGAGTTTTCTTTTCGAAAATCACAGAAAGCTGGTCGCTACCAATGTTTTCATAGTGCATGAAATGAGCAACTCGTTCCAGCAAGTAGCCTGCACATTTGTTGTAGTAATCTTGCTTCTCTTTATCGCCTTCGATCTGTTTTCGGTAATCTTCTATAGTAGCTTTTTTAGAAACCACACCAAAGAGAAGCACTCTAAGGCTCATTACTCGCCGTGCAAAATAGCATCGCTTTAAATGCGAGAGCATCAGTGCAATGCAGAGCCTTAACATCAAGCTCGGCTCGCAGTTCATTCAGAAATGCTCTGTAATCGGCCAGATGCTTTATCGGAATCAATACTCCACCGAAAACCAGATATGGATCAGAACCGAATTGTCGCTCATCAGTTCGAAATTTATCTAAGTCTTGATCGCCGCTTTCATCTACAAAAAGCGTGTAATGGACCTTGGGCAATACTCAACCACTTAATTTTGAAGGAAATACGCCACTCAACTTTAAGCTTAGCCCCATCCATCTTCAACACCAAGCCTGCAACACCCCGCACGCTCAGAGTGAGGGCGAGCACGCCATACTATCCGCCACCTCTGGCCACCGTTCAAAGCAAGCCCAAATCACCCATCCATCTTCAGCGCAGAAATAAACGCTTCCTGCGGGATATCC
>JAHBAM020000232.1 GCA_018500125.2 Roseobacter sp.
CGCGAGGGCCAGCTCCTCTTTACCTATCTTCACCTCGCGCCAGACCCCGAGCAAACCCATGATCTGCTCGCCTCCGGCTGCACCGCCATCGCTTACGAAACCGTCACAGACGAGCGCGGCGGCCTGCCCCTGCTGGCCCCCATGTCCGAAGTGGCGGGCCGTCTCGCGCCCCAAGTCGGCGCTTGGACCTTGCAAAAGGCCAATGGCGGGCGCGGTGTGCTGATGGGCGGCGTGCCCGGTGTTGGCCCTGCGCGCGTTGTGGTCATGGGCGGGGGCGTTGTCGGAACCCACGCCGCCAAGATCGCCGCAGGCATGGGCGCCGATGTCACCGTGCTTGACCGCTCGCTGCCGCGCCTCAAATATCTCGATGACGTCTTCGGCGGCAGCTTCAAAAACCAGTATTCCACAGCAGGTGCCGCCGCCGAGCTGATCCGCGATGCCGATATGGTCATCGGCGCGGTGCTCATCCCCGGCGCCGCCGCGCCCAAACTGATCAGCCGCGCCCAGCTTGGCGAGATGAAGCCGGGTGCCGTGCTTGTCGATGTGGCGATCGATCAGGGCGGTTGCTTTGAAACCTCCCGCGCCACAACCCACGCCGACCCGATCTATGACGTGGACGGCATCATGCACTACTGCGTTGCCAATATGCCCGGTGCGGTCGCGCGCACCTCGACAATCGCCCTTGGCAACGCGACCATGCCCTTCATGCTGGCGCTCGCCGACAAAGGCTGGAAGCAAGCCTGCGCCGATGATGCGCATCTGCTCGCCGGCCTCAATGTGCACGCCGGCAAGCTGACCTATTTCGCCGTCGGCGAAGCGCTCGGCCTTGATGTCATGTCACCGCAACTTGCGATCAAATGACCCTCTGGTGCGCCGTCACTGCCCCCTACAGGGTTAACGCCCCGTAGGGGGCGCAGTCTCTGCGCACCTTAGGCCGCCCCCGTAGGGGGCGCAGTCTCTGCGCACCTTAGGCCGCCCCCGTAGGGTGCGCAGTCTCTGCGCACCACACTCAAGACAAACCAGCTGTATCGCGACGGAAAATGAGCGCCCCCCGTATCAGTCTCGTAAAACAGACTGTGAGGTTCCCCATGCTCTCCCGCCTTTCCCCCTACTGGCTCTGGCTCCTTCTGAGCCTCCCGGCTTTGGCCGTGCTCAACGATGTGCTCACCTCGACAGACCCCAAAGCCCTCAAACACGCGCTGCACCCGTCAGGCGAGTTTGCCGCGCGCTTTATGATTGTCTCGATGATGGCCACACCGCTCGCCATGCTTTTTAAAGGCAAGAGCTTCCCCATCTGGCTCAAGAAAAACCGCCGCTCTTTCGGCGTGGCGGCTTTCGCCTATGCGGCCCTGCACCTCGGGTTCTATCTCGTCTCGCGGGGCAGCTTTGAGAAAATCCTCACCCAAGCCACCCATTTTGACATCCTCACAGGCTGGCTCGCCTTCCTGATTTTCCTGCCGCTCGCGGCCACATCTTTTGACGCCGCCGTGCGCGCGCTTGGCCCCCGCTGGAAAAGCGTGCAACGCTGGGTCTACGCCGCCGCCGTGCTCACACTTCTGCACTGGGCCGCAAAAGACGGCTGGGAGGGGCTGCCGCCCGCGCTGGTGAACTTCACACCGCTCATCCTGCTCGAAGGCTACCGGATCTGGTATTGGTATATCCGTCCGCGCCCCGCGCGCACGGCCTGAAACAGCCAAAGCGCGCACCACGGGTCCAACACCCCGTAGGGTGCGCATTCACTGCGCACCACCCCGTCACCAAACCAAAAAACCCCGCGCAATCGCGCGGGGCTTTTTCGGTCGGTTTGTGGTAGCGTGAGGTGGACTTGAACCACCGACCCCAGCATTATGAGTGCTGTGCTCTAACCAACTGAGCTATCACGCCATTCACAACCGATGTGGGCGAATTAGCCAAGCCTTGCAGCGGAGTCAAACACAAAACTTCCCCAAGCGTCCAAATTGCAGGAGGCCCGCTGCAAAAAGCCGGCCCTTGCCGTTTGAACCTTCAGCGATGCGCCTATTTCTTGGCAAGCGCATCGCGGATTTCCGCGAGCAGCTCAAGCTCTGTCGGCCCCGCCGGAGCAGCTTCTTCGGGGGCGGCCTCTTCCTCGGCCTTGGCGGCGTCTTTCACCTTGTTGACCGAGCGCACAAGCATGAAGACCACAAAGGCAATGATCAGGAAATTGATCACCGCCATAATGAAGCTACCATAGGCAAAGACCGCCGCACCGCTCTCGCGCGCAGCCTCAAGCGAAGCGCCCTCGGCCACAGCGCCAGACAGCACCGCATACATATTGCTAAAGTCGACACCGCCCAAAGCGAGGCCGATGATCGGGTTGATCAGATCGGCCACCAAAGAGCCGACAATCGCCGTAAAGGCCGCGCCGATGATAATCCCGACGGCCATATCCATAACATTGCCCTTGGCAATAAAGTCCTTGAATTCGTTTAGCATTGGTTCACTCGTCCCTGAAAATACTCTGTGCCGGCTCACCGGCTGGGCGCATCCTAACACAGCAGCGCAAAAAAGCAGCCCTGTTTCACGGGGAATTAACGCCCTGACCGCCCCCTACTCTGGCAGCGCCCCGCTCAGCACATAGCGCAGGATCTGCGCCACTTCTTCGGGCTTGCGCGCCACAGCCAGCGCGGCGGCGTCGACTTCTTTCAAGGCGTGGTCATGCTCAGGCTGCTGCAAGATGATCAGGCTCTTGCCCAAGGCGCTCGCATAGCCTGCATCAAAGGCCGCGTTCCACTGCTTGTATTGCGCCCCAAAGCGCACCACGACAACATCCGCCTCGCCAATCGCCTTGCGGGTGCGGATGGCGTTCAAACTCGCGCCCTTGCGGTCGTGCCAGAACTTATCCGCCTCGGCCCCCAGAATGGCCACGCCACAGTCGTCAGAGGCCGCATGGTCGGTCACAGGCGCGCTAAAGCTCACATCCAGCCCCGCGCAGGCCGCAATGATCTGCTCACGCCAATCGGTGTGAATTTCGCCGCTCAAATAGACTTTCATGTCGCTCTCCTCAGTCTGGTTTGCGCGCCACAACATAGCGCGAAATGGCGGGCCAGTTGCCGGCCTCAACCGTCTCAAAGCCCGCACCTGCTATCAGCCGGTCCACATCACTCATCCGCCAAAGCCCCACTTCGGGCGCCTTGCCGATCCGCTTGAGCACAGGCAAAACAGCCCGCACCAGAAAGCGCTTCCAGCCAAAGGCGGGGTCTGCCAGACACGGCGTCTTGCTGATCATCAGCCCCCCGGGCGCGAGCATGGCAAAAATATCGCGCATAAGCCCCTCAGGGTCCGGCGTGAGGTGAAACAGGTTGAACCCCATCACCACATCAAAGCGCGCGTCGCGCCGGCTGCTTTCCTGGCTGCTTTCCTGCGTGCTCTCCTGCGCACTCAGCACCAGAAAGCTCAGGTTGGACAGCCCCGCCTCTGCCGCCTTCTCGCGGGCAATCCGCACCATCTCGCCGGATTGGTCGGTGCCAAGATACTGCCCCACAAGCGGCGCAAGGCGCAGCGCGGTGGTGCCGGTGCCACAGCCCAGCTCCAACACCCGCATTTCCGGCGCCAGATGGCTCTGGGTGATGGCGAGCGTGTGCTCGTAATCATCGGCGCTGCGCATCGGGCTTTCGGCGTATTTCGGCGCCATCCTGTCCCAGAACGTCTTGCTGTCCACCATCACTTGCCCCTTCAGGCTTGGCCTAGCCGCGCAGGCTCCCGCCCGTGGCCTTGCTGACTTTCTCGACAATCTTGGCCGCAACAGCCTCGATGTCCTCGTCCTTCAAAGTCTTGTCGACAGGCTGCATCCGCACAGTGATCGCGAGGCTTTTCTTGCCCTCGCCAAGGCTGCCGCCGATAAACTCGTCAAAGACCCGCACCTCCTCGATCAGCGCCTTATCAGCGCCCGCCGCCGCGTTGACCAGCGTCAGCGCCTCGACAGTGGCATCCACAACAAAAGCAAAATCGCGCTCCACAGCCTGCAAATCACGCGCCACCAAAGCGGGCCGCGTGGCGCTCTTCTTGCGCGCTTCAGGCACGTCTTCGGGCCAGATGGTAAAGGCCACAGCCGGCCCTTTCACGCCCATCTCCTTCAGCACCTTGGGGTGCAGCTCGCCAAAAATGCCCAAGACCTTCTTTGGCCCGAGACAGATCTTGCCGTGCCGTCCGGGGTGCCACCACTGCGGCCCGTCGCGCAATATCTGCACCTTGGCAGGCGCCCCAATCGCGCCCAAAACAGCCTCGGCATCGGCCTTGGCGTCAAACACATCGACAGCGCGGCTCTCGCCCAGAATATCCTTTGGCCCCGTCTTGCCGACAAGAAGCCCCGAGACTTGCAAAGCCTGCTCGCCCGGCTCACCGCCGTGAAACACGGGACCAACCTCAAACAAAGCAAGGTCGGCAAAGCCGCGCGCCTGATTGCGCGCCGCCGCCTGCAACAGGCCCACAAGCAGATCGGGCCGCATATGGCTCATCTCGCTTGAAATCGGGTTTGCCAACATGGTGGCCTCGGTGCCGCCGCCAAACAACGCCGCGCTTTTCTGGTCCACAAAAGAATAGGTCACACATTCGTTGTAGCCCAGCCCCGCCGCCATGCGCCGCGCCGCCTGCTCGCGCTTTTGCAGCGGCAGCAAAATCTGCTTGGGCACACCCGCGCTCGCCCGTGTCAAAGGCTTGCCGACAAGTTTGGTCAGGCTGGCTATCCGCGCCACCTCTTCCACGAGATCGGCCTCGCCCAGAACATCAGGCCGCCAGCTCGGCACCTGCGCCATATTGCCCTCAAGCTTGAAGCCGAGCGCCGTCAGCGTCTGGCGCTGCTCTGTCTCGGGAATATCCATGCCCACAAGGCTCTGCACCCGCTTCGCATCGAGCTTATAGGCGCGGCTCACATCCGGCACCTTGCCAGCCACAGTCACATTGCTCGGCTCGCCGCCGCACAGCTCAAGGATCATGGCGCTGGCGTCTTCCATCGCCTGCATATTGTAAGCAGGGTCAATCCCGCGCTCGTTGCGATAGCGCGCATCCGAGTTGATCTTGAGCGCGCGTCCCGTCATGGCAATCTGGATATGGTCCCAGTAGGCCGCCTCAACAAAGACATCGGTCGTCTCCTCGGTGCAGCCGGTGCTAAGGCCGCCCATAACGCCCGCAATGCTCTCAATGCCGTTGTCATCAGAAATCACAACCTGACCGCCGCTGAAGGTGTATTCCTTCTCGTCCAGCCCAACCACGCTGTCGCCCGCCTTGGCGCGATGCACCCGCAGATTGCCGCTCACCTTGCCCGCATCAAAAACGTGCAAAGGGCGGTTGCGATCATATGTGAAGAAATTCGTAATATCGACAAGCTTCGAGATCGGGCGCAAGCCGATCGCCTTCAAACGCTGCTGGAGCCACTCCGGGCTTGGCCCGTTTGTCACACCGCGAATAAGACGGCCCGCAAAGACAAAACAGCCGTCTTCCTTGGCATCCTCCTCAATCGTCACAG
>JAHBAM020000087.1 GCA_018500125.2 Roseobacter sp.
ATGACACATTGTCAGGGGGTGACGGCGATGACAGCCTCTATGGCGGCGACGGCAGCGACGAGCTGAGCGGCGATGTTGGCAATGATCTGCTTCGCGGGAACGAGGGCGATGATACGCTCTTGAGCGGCGATGGCGATGACTCCGTCTTTGGCGGCGCTGGAGCTGACAGCATGGACGGCGGCGCAGGCATCGACTGGCTGGGCTATAACGACGACACCCTCGGTGTGGCGGTTGATCTGTCGACCGGAGCCGCATCGGGCGGCGATGCGCAAGGCGATACTTTTGCAGGGTTTGAAAACCTCAGCGGCGGCATGGGCAATGACACGTTGACTGGCGATGCCAATGCAAACACCATTCAAGGCAATGCCGGCAATGATTTGATCGACGGCGGCGACGGTGACGATTTACTCGGCGGCGGTGCGGGCGATGATACGGTCTATGCCGGCGCGGGGGACGACACTCTGAACGGCAGCGACGGCGACGACATCATCTATGGTGGCGCGGGCCATGATCTGGCCGATGGGTCGACCGGGGCAGACCAGTTGTTCGGGGACGCCGGAGACGACAGTTTGCAGGGCGGCACGGGCGATGACACTCTGGATGGCGGCGACGGCAATGACCTTCTGAGAGATGCGACCTTTGTCAACGAAGGCTCTTCGCTGGCTGTCGGAGCGAGCCTGCAGATGGGTGAAATGCTCATGTCAGATGACGGCCGCACCGTTTTGGTGGTGCAGACCGATCAGAACGTGGTGATTTATCAAGACCGCGATGGCGACGGCGAGCCAGACTTCTCGCACCTTCCGTTCGGCACCACGAGCGGCTCGGGGCTGTCCTCAATTCGGCTGGAGGCTGATGGCACACTGGTCGGCCTGAGCGAGACAGGGAGCACCCTGTTCAGCCTCGGCACCCCCAACGGCTCTCCGGCCACGGGGCTGACGGTCGGGGATGACGGAAACGTTGTCATCGCCACCACCGGCGCAGACAGCTATGTGTCTGGCACGGATGGGCTGACCGGCAGCGCGGGCGTCATCTCCTATGAAGGTGGCGACGACCTGATGCTGGGCGGCGCAGGCAACGACACCATCGACGGCGCAGGGGGCAATGACACCCTCACCGGCGGTCTGGGCGATGATACGCTGAGTGGCGGCGCGGGCGAGGACATCTTCGTGCTGGCCGATGGCAGCGGTGCCGACCTGATCACCGATTTCGACTTCGGCGATACAGATGGCGACGGGCTGACCAATGACCAGTTTGACCTGTCGGGCCTGACAGATGCCAATGGCGATCCGGTGAATGCCTGGGATATCACCCTCTCTGACACCAATGGCGACGGAACCGGTGATGCGATCCTGTCGTTCGCCAACGGAGAAAGCGTTACCTTGCAGGGCATCACGCTCGATCAGGTGGATGATGCCTCCGAACGTCACGCGATGGGTATCCCCTGCTATACGACCGGCACCCGGATCGACACTGCGCGCGGGCCTGTCCCGATCGAGGAAATCACCGCAGGAGACCTGATCGTCACGGACACAGGCGATCTGACCCCTGTTGTCTGGATCGGCCGGACATATGTCAGCCAGGATATGATGCGCCAGCGGCCAGAGCTTGTTCCTGTCCGGATCAAGGCGGGCGCCTGTGGCAACCGCAAGGCGCTTGTTGTGTCGCAGCAACATTGCATGGTGATGGAGCATGAAGGCGAAAGTGTTTTCGTGCGGGCGCGGCACCTGGCCGAAGAAACCAAAGCGGCGCATTTCGCCCGCGGGCGCACCGAAGTCACCTATCATCATATGCTGCTGTCGGCGCATAGCGTTGTGCGCGTCGAAGGTGCTTTGTCCGAAAGCTTCTATCCCGGACAGCAAATCCTCAAGACACTGGCACCTCTTGTCCGCGCCTCCCTTGAGGCCTCGGTTGCTCGGATAAATGGCGTCAGTCTCACAGGATACGGACCGCGCGCCCTGCCCGTCCTTGGGCGGAGCAGCCTCCGAAAAGCGCTAAACCGTGGCGAGGCGCCAAAACCAGCCTCACCTGCGCAAAACACCCTGAAGAAAGTCGGCAAACAGCGATAGAACCAGGAGAAAAACAACCTGCGCCGACGGACCTATTCCGCTGGCGCATTGATCACTCCCCGCTCCTACGGCACGACCCCGCTCGAGACAGTGAAGCCCGCTTAGGGTCCATGGATTGGCCCCCTCATCAAAGCGATGCGCCTTCGCTGCGATACGTCGCTGCACCGCCACATCACGCCAAGCCCAGAGCCGTCTTGCGTCTCTGGGCGAACGCACCGGGAAGAGAAACCGAGCCTTCACATCCCAAGCGCGGTCCGGCTTGGGCCGGCCTTGGGCCTCTGTGGGCGCGGTCGGCTTTTGGGTCTTTTCAGGTAAGCTCCGGGTTCTGTGTAGGCCAAGGACACGGCTGAGCCTTTGCAGTTTGGGTCGGTGGCGTCAGGCGGCCTGCCCGGCTGTCTTTTTGTCTGGGGATTAACGGGGCACAATATCCGGAGGCGCCCGATCAGACGCGGTGTTTCGTGAAATCCGCTCACAAAATCTGGCGTTTTATTGAATATTCAACACGGTTTAATTGCGCTCTAATGCTCGTGACGAGGTGCGCAAATGGTACGACGAGCAGGAAAAATCCGGGAGCCGGCGGGGCAAACCCTCCAAAATCCACCGCCTGTTTATCATATGGGCGAGCGGCTCTGCCCGCTGTCTGCGGCTGATCTCTCGGCCATTGTGTCCCATAGTTTTGACATCCTCTCCATCGTCGGCATGGCGGGGTTGCCACCGGCGGCAACCAAACGCGCGCTCGCTGCGGGGGCATGGCACCGTGCGGATGGGCGGCTGTGTTTCTCCAAAGAGATGGTCCAGACCGCCTTGGCGCGGGCGCCACGGCACGTCACCCTGCCCGGGTTTACGGCCGACAGAGATTTGCAGATCGGGGGTCGGGGCGTGCATATCGGAACAGGGGGCGCTGCGGTTCAAATTCTTGATGCGACAAGCGGAGCCTACCGCGACAGTGAGCTGAGCGATCTTTACAACTTGATGCGCATCTTGGAGGCATCATCCAACATTCACTATGGCGTGCGCCCTGTCGTGGCCAGAGATATGACAGACCCGTTTGAGCTGGATATCAACACCGCCTTTGCCTGTCTCAAGGCGACACGCAAGCCGATCGGCATCAGCTTTTGCGAGCCTGACCATATCGAGCCGATTGTGGAGATGTTCGATATGGCCTTGGGTCAGCCGGGCGCCTTTCGCGACAGGCCGTTTTGCATGGCTGTTATTGTTCATGTCGTCCCGCCCTTGACCTATGCGCCAGAAGGGATCCTGATGCTGGAGACGGCCTTGCGCGCCGGAATGATCCCCCAGATATGTTCCGCCGGGCAAGCCGGCGCAACCAGCCCTGTGACCCTGGCCGGCGCTTTGGCGCAGGGCTTGGCCGAGTGCCTCGCCGGCCTTGTGGTGGTGGATGGTTTCCAGACATCCGCGCCCTGCATTTACGCCTTGATGCCCTTTATCTCCGATTTGCGCACCGGTGCGATGAGCGGTGGCAGTGGCGAGGCCGCGATTGCCAATGCAGCCGCCGCACAGCTTTTGTCCCATATCGGTCTGCCCTCGACCGTTTCGGCGGGTATGACGGACTCAAAGCTGGTGGATGCGCAGGCGGGATATGAAAAAGGCTATACCGTTGCCTTGGCCGGGCATGGCGGGGCAGATATGATCAATCTCTCCGTCGGGATGCTCGGCTCTATCATGGTGGCCAGCCCCGAGGCGATGGTCATTGATGATGATATGTGTGGGGCCATCCTGCGCTCGATCCGCGGCATCGAGGTCAGCCCGCAGACCCTTGATCTGGCCGCCATAGAGCGCGTGGTCACCCATGAGGGCCACTATCTGGGCGAGGGAGAGACGTTGAGACGTATGAAGTCAGATTATCACTACCCCACCCTCGCCAACCGCCAAAGTGTCAGTGATTGGGTCGATGCTGGCCGCCTGTCGATCTGGGATCAGGCCAAAGCCCGTGTGGCCGATATTCTCAACGCCCCGCCGCCCACGCATCTGGGCGCCGGTGCGGAAGCTGATATCCGGGCGCACTACCCCATTCGTCTGACACAGTGACAGGAGCCGTCATGCAGGTTTATCGAAGTATGATCATAGACGCAGAGATCGACCGGGTCTGGGAAGCGGTGCGCGCCTTTGATGGTGTGGCGCGTTGGAACCCCGGCGTTTTGAAAGCCACGCTGGAAACCGGCAGCGCCACGGCGAGCGGCACAATCCGCCGGCTCGATATCCCGGACGGGTCCGTGTTTCGCGAAACCCTGTTGGCGCATTCCGATCTTGAGCGTTTTTACACCTATGACATCCTCGACAGCCCGCTGCCTGTCAGCGGATATATCTCAACCCATCGCTTCCTGCCCATCACCCGGACCGGTCAGACCTTGGGCATCTGGGAGAGCCGCTTTGACTGCGCCCCACAGGTCGCGGATGCGATGGAAAAAACCGTCGGAGATGCGATCTATATCGGCGGCATGAGCGGTTTGAACGATTTTTTGCAGGAGAGCAGACATGGCTGACACACTTGCCCCGCGCGCCGTGATTGGCGTTATGACGCCCGCCATGAACACGGTTGTGCAGCCGGAAATGGACCTGTTGCGCCCAAGCGGTGTGACAAACCAAATGCAGCGCTTTCGATTGGGCGGTGATCAGGTGTCCGATGATTTGCCCCAAGAAGCGGCGAAACTGATGGATTGTAACCCGCGCGCAATCGCGGTCGGGCTGACTACAGATGCTGGCCCCGGCGGCCCTGACAAGCTGGCCGCGCGATGCGGCGAGGTGTCAAAGCACATTGGTGTCCCTGTGCTTGGGGCTTCGCAGGCCGGCTACGCAGGGCTGCGCGCTTTGGGGGCGGCCCGCATTGGCATTGTCACGCCCTTCAACGCCGAGGTGGATGCGGTGGTCAAGGCCAACACGAAGCGCGCGGGGTTTCATGTCGTCGCGATCAAAGGCACCCAAGCGCCCTCGCTACCCGCCATTTGCGAAACTCCTCTGGACGATATTCGCGCCGTCTTTCAACAGGTTGCCGCGTCCGATTGTGATGTGATTTTGCAAGTCGGGACGGCTTTGCCTGTGGTGGCTCTGATCGCAGAGCTAGAAAACACCCATGGCAAACCTATCGTCGCCTGCAACGCAGCCGTCTATTGGCAAACGCTGCGGGCCGCCGGCATCACCGATCCGATCCCCGGCTTTGGCCGGCTTCTGGAGGCGCATTAAATGAAAAGCCATGCACAGGTTGTCGTGATTGGCGGAGGCGCCGTGGGGGCCGCCATTCTCTATCATCTCGCCAAAGCGGGTATCACCGATACCCTTTTGCTCGAAAAAAACGAGCTGACAGCCGGCTCCACCTGGCACGCGGCCGGCAATATACCGACCTATGCCAACTCATGGCTCGGTATGCGGGCGGGCAACTATGCGTGGCAGCTTTACAAGGAGCTGGCCAAGGACCCTGACGCGCCCATCACCTATCGTCACACCTCGGCGATCTGGCCCGCACATACGCCAGAGCGGATGCAGCTCTTTCAACATCTCTGCGGGGTGTCGCGCTCGGCGGGCTTTGACTTGGCGATGCTTGCGCCGTCAGAGATTGAACAGATGCACCCCTACTGGAAAGCCGACGCCACAGTGCGCGGCGGCATTCTTGACCCCTATGAAGGCGACATAGACCCGAGCCAGCTCACCCAGGCGCTGGCCAGACACGCCCGCGCCTTGGGGGCCGAGATCAGACGGTTCACGCCTGTCACCGGATTGCACCAGCGCCCCTCTGGCGACTGGGAGGTCAAGACATCCACAGGCACAGTTGTCGCGGGCACCGTGATCAATGCAGCCGGATCAAACGGTGCAAGAATCGCCGCCATGGCCGGGCTTCATGTGCCTGTTGTCACGCTGGAACACCAATATATGGTGACTTCGCCGCTGGCCGCGCTTGAGGAAGACACCGCCATTTTCCCTCTCATCCGCGACCCTGATATCCGGTTTTATCTGCGCCGCGAGCGCAATGCCCTCCTGCTTGGCTCCTATGCACATGAGGGCCGCCCGGTCTGGCAAGACGGTGTGCCTCAGGACTTTGACCACCAGCTGTTTGCCGATGATATCGACGGGATGATGTCGGTCTTCGAGGCGGCGGCGTCTCATGTTCCGCTGCTCGCAGAGGCGGGCGCACAGCGCTTTGTCAATGGTCCGATCCCCTATGCCCCTGATGCTTTGCCCTTGGTTGGGCCGGCAGGGGGGGTGCGCAATTTCTATCATGCCACGGGCGTTCAGATCGGCATCACCCACTCCGCAGCCATTGGCAAGGCCATGGCAGAGTGGCTCACCGCAGGCGAAACCGAATGGGATCTATCCGCTTGGGATCCGCGCCGGTTTGGGGCCTGGGCCACGCCCGACTACGCCGCGCAGCGCGCCTCAGAGCACTATGATTTGCAATATGCGATCCCCTATCCACACCGGATCATGCGCTCCGCCCGTCCTGTCAACCAAACACCGCTTTACGCGCATCTGAGCGCGCAAGGCGCTGTGATGGGCCAGATCGGCGGATGGGAACGCGCTTTCTGGTTCTGTCAGGACGCGGCACGCGACAGCGACGCCCTCAGCTTTGGGCACGAACCTTGGCAGGATGCGGTGCGGATCGAATGCGAGACGGTTCGCGACCGTGTCGGCGTGATGGATCATGGCGGCTTTACAAAATTTACGCTGGAAGGCCCGCAGGCCGAAAAAGTGCTCAACGGGCTGGTCTGTGGTGGGCTGCCGCCGGTCGGGCGGGTCCGCCTGTCTTATATGTTGACCCCCAAAGGCCATATCTGGTCAGAAGCAACAATTGCCCGTCTCAAGGAGGATAAATTCCTGCTCTGCGGCCCGACGCTGGCCATTGATCGTGATTTTGACTGGCTCTCCGCAGCCCTCGGGACAGCGAAAGCCCGCCTGACCAAAGGCCACCCCCAAGATGGCGCGCTGCTCTTGATGGGACCAAAGTCCCGCGATCTCTTGCAAACGCTGACCGACGCAGACATCAGCGCGGCCAACGCGCCTTGGATGAGCTTTGCCCAAATCAACATAGCGGGCATCCCTGTCACAGCGATGCGGGTCAGCTATGTCGGTGAACTGGGCTGGGAATTACACGTCGCCTCCGATCATCTGGCGCCGCTCTACCACGCGATTTGGGAGGCGGGCGTGGCCCATGGCATTTGCAATTTCGGCTCTTATGCGCTGAATGCAATGCGGATCGAGAAGGGCTATCACGGCTGGGGCGCGGATTTTGGCACAGAATACACCTTGTTCGATGCGGGGCTGTCCAAATTTGCCAATATGTCCAAGGGAGAGTTCACAGGCAAAGCTGCCTTCACACGCCAGTCGCAAGGGGAAGCGGCCTGGACTTTCATCGGGTTGGAAATCAATGATCCGGGACCGGAGCCTGTGCCCTCCGACCCGATCCTTCTTGAGGGGCGCGTCATTGGATATGTCACCTCTTGCTCGATGGGCTATCGCACCGGAAAGCTGCTGGCCCTTGGATATGTTCAAAGCGGCACGCTGGACATGGGGGGGCGATGTCAGGTTCAGGCCTTTGGCGATCTGCGCACCGCGACGCGCCATTCCCATCATGTCTATGATCCAAACAACGACAGGGTGCGCGCCTAGCCAAAACCGCCATTGGCCAAGGACCACGCGGCCAGCGCCTCTGCGACCTCCAGAATTGGCCCTGTGTCTTTGTCTTCTGACCGCATGAGCGCGCCCCAAGGCACCTCGATCCCGTCTTTGCCAACCCGCGCCCCGACGATGCGGCCGGCCTTGATCGCCGGGCGCACAGCCCAGCCGGCAAGAACGCTGCTGCCCTGCCCCGCCGCCACCAGCTCTACGATGGCTTCGGGCAGCTCCACCATCGCAGTCCAGCGCGGATACATCCCCGAGGGGCGAAACAGGAGCGCAAACTCGCGGTCTGGCTCGGGCGTCAGCGTGTAGGTGATAAAATCCTCGCCCTCAATGTCGCCGCCTTCGACAAAAGCCGCTCCGGCGAGCGGGTGATCTGGCGGAAAGATAAACATCAGCTCGTCGCGAAACAGCGCAATCCGATGTGTGCCCAGCGGGGTTGCCTCTCCGGATGTGACCACAATGTCGGTGTGTCGGTTGGTCAGCGCATGAACCGGTTCGCGCGTGACACTTGCCATCACCTGAAGCTCAACCCCGGGCAGCTGGGCCTGAAGATATTTGGTGAAGCCGGGCAGCCAGTGATAGGAGCTATAGGCTTCAACCGCGATGCGCACAACGTGCTCGACACCGCGGTCCATCCGGCGCACATCACGCTCGGCACGGTCCATTTCGGCAAGGACACGTTCGGCCATATCGGCGAGATAGTCGGCAGCCGGCGTCATGCGCAAGCGTTTGTGAATCCGCGTGAACAACACCAAATCAAGACGCCGTTCCGCCTCTTTGATGCGATGTGACAAGGCCGATGACGTGACGCCCAAAGCCTCGGCGGCATCGCTGACGCGCCCGTGCTCGGCAATGGCACGGATCATCTTGAGGTGGCGCAAATCAAGAAACGGGCCTTCGGACATTATATCACCTGAGCAGAATTCATCAAACTAACTGATTTTCTTTATTGATTTTCATCTCCAGTCAAGCCGAAACTAAACCCTATAACGCAGAGCGGGGGCAGCGATGACACTCTCAAATCAAGCGCAATGGCACTCAAGAGCGCAAAAGGTGCTGCCCGCCGGTGGCTTTGGAAACTATGACCCCGGGGTCATTATCAAAAAGGGCCGTGGCGCGCGGGTTTGGGATGAAGATGGCAAAGAGTATGTCGATTTTCTGATCGGGTCCGGCCCGATGCTGGTGGGTCATAACCATCCTGAAGTGATGGAAGCGGTCGAGGCCCAATTGGCAGATGGTCTCACCTTTTTTACCTCCAATGCGGCGGGCATAGAGCTGGCTGAAGTGATCTGTGAGGCCGTGCCCTGCGCCGATCAGCTGCGCTATGTTTCGAGCGGATCAGAGGCGGATATGTATGCCATGCGTCTGGCGCGCGCACATACAGGGCGCGAGTTGATCCTCAAATTTGAGGGCGGTTACCATGGTATGTCAGGTGAGGCCCTGATGAGCATGGCGCCCCAAACCCTCGCCAATTTTCCGCAAGCTGTGCCGGATTCTGCGGGTATTACGCAGGCCACAGGCGACGGGGTGCTCGTGGCACCCTTCAATGACATCGCCTTCGCCCGCCAGATCATTGCGGAATACGCAGACCGGCTGGCTGGCGTCATTGTCGAGCCTTTGCAGCGGCTTATTCCGCCGGTTCCAGGCTTCCTGCAAGCTCTGCGCGACGAAACAACCCGACATGGCATCGTCCTGATTTTTGACGAGGTGGTCACAGGGTTCAGGCTGGCACTGGGCGGCGGTCAAGAGCTTTACGGCGTTACACCTGATCTTTGCACATTGGGCAAAGTGATCGGTGGGGGGTTTGCGCTTGCCGCGATTGCCGGCTCGTCAGATGTGATGGCGCATTTTGACATCGAAAAAGTCGGGCGGGATAAGTTCACCTTTCAAGTGGGGACACTCAGCGGAAATCCGGTGGCTGCAACAGCCGGGCTGAAGACCCTCGAGATCCTCAAACGGGAGGACGCATATGAGACACTGCGACAGACCGGCCGCCAACTGATGACAGCGCTGGAAACCGGCGCGAGGAAAGCCGGTCTTCCCGCCACGGTTGTCGGCGATCCTGTGCTTTTTGACATCGTCTTCGCGGCCGGCCCGATCCACGACTACCGCGACACCCTGCGGGCAAACGCAGGTTTTCAGACGGCGTTCAACGCCTCCCTTCGACGGGACGGTATTTTGAAGGCCCCGATGAAATTCTACAGCTCCCTCGCGCATACCTCAGAGGATATCGCCCAGACAGAAGAGGCGATTGCAAAGGCGATGACGGCCTGCGCAGAGATATAAAGCCTCGCCGCGCGGCCAGAGTGCCCCCGTGATCAGGCACTTTTGTTTGGCATTGCGCCGCTTCAAAGCCGTCATGGACACTCGACTGTGCGGCAGAAAGCGGCGCCCGCCCGTCCTACCGGTCGGCGCGAGCGGCTGCGGCCCATGTGGCGGAGAGTCTATCAGGCATACAGATCACTCCGGCGATCATTGAGATGCGACAGCGTGCTGCGAACCCGCGTCAGCGCCTCTTTTGACAGCTCCGCAAAGATCATCTCCTCAGCCAGACCGGCGCGCGCAATGTCGATGCCGTCAGGCCCTGTCACGCAGGACAATCCGCAGTAGTCAAACTCACCTTCAACGCCCACGCGATTGGCATAGGCAATGTAGATTTCGTTTTCTTCGGCGCGGGCCGGGACGACCCGTGTGGCCACGCCCGTATAAGGCTGCATATTCGCAGTCGGGACCAAAACAGCATCAGCCCCCCCAAGCGCATAGGCGCGCACAAGTTCCGGAAACTCGACATCATAGCAGATGGCAAGCCCCACCGACCACTCCCCGAATTTCACCAAGGGGCACAGCGCATCAGCCGCGCTGAATGCGGCGCGATCACCCGCCCCGAAGAGATGCGCCTTGCGGCAGACTGACAGGACTTTGCCAGAGGCATCGATCAGAACCGCCGCGTTAAACACCCGTTCCCCGTCCAGCTCCGGAAAGCCACAGAGGAGGCCGATACCGTGCCGCTCACGCCTGACGGCGCTAGTGGAAGTCACGGCTTGGAAACAGGCGTTTGGCTTGTTCGCGCAGGTGGCGGGCACGCGGGGCTGTGCGTTTTGGTCTTGGCGCATCGTCGGCTTGGGGCTGGGTGAGGCCAATGGCGTCTTTCATCGGGTGGCCAAGCTCGGAAAGCTTGTGCGACATATCCTCGATATGTTGGGCAATCAGATGCACAACAATGCCCTCGCGTTGCAGATAGCCTGTGACGCGCAGCAAACGGCCGCTCATGACGCTGCGGCGGAACTGTTTGTAAACCGTTTTCCAGACAATAATATTTGAAACGCCGGTTTCGTCCTCCAGTGTCAGAAAAATAACGCCTCCGGCTGTGCCCGGCCTTTGACGCGTGATCACCAGACCACATACGCTTACCCGTCCCAGCGGGACATGGGGCAGCTGGCTGTGCGGGGTGAGGCCGTCTATTGAGGGGCGCAGAAGTTCCATCGGATGCGCCCGCAAGGAGAGGCGGGTTGAGACATAATCTTCAACAACCTCCTCCCCCAAATGCATGGCGGGCAAGCGAACCTCTGGCTCCTGAATGCTTTCTCCGTCGATCGGGTCATTGAACAGGGGCAACGGCCTCTGGCTGCGTATCGATTTGACCTGCCAGAGCGCCGCCCGCCGTGTCAGCCCCATGCTTGAGAATGTATCAGCTTCGGCCAGCCGCTCGAGCACAGCCGGGGCCACACCGGCGCGCAGCCAGACGGCCTCCGGGTCCTGATACCCATTGCCGCGCGCAGCCACAATCCACGCAGCCTCGCTCTCGCGAAGCCCCTTGATCTGGCGAAAGCCCAAACGCAGGGCCAAGGCCCCATCCGCACGGCGCTCAACTGTGTTGTCCCAAGCGCTGGCATTCACGCAGATGGGCCGCACCTCGACTTGATGCTCGCGCAGATCACGCACGATCTGGGCCGGCGCATAAAAGCCCATAGGCTGGCTGTTGAGCAGCGCACAGGCAAAGACAGCGGGGTGATGACACTTCAACCAAGCCGAAACATAAACCAGCATGGCAAAGGCCGCCGCATGGCTTTCGGGGAAGCCATATTCACCAAACCCTTCTATTTGCGAAAAGCACCGCTCGGCAAAATCCGCCTCATAGCCGCGCTCCAGCATTCCCGCGATAAACTTGTCGCGAAAGCTGCCAATGGTGCCCATTTTGCGAAAGGTGGCCAGAGAGCGGCGCAGCTGGTCGGCCTCTTCAGGCGGGAACCCGGCAGCAACAACAGCGATCTGCATGGCCTGCTCCTGAAACAGGGGGACGCCAAGCGTCTTGCCCAACACATCTTCAAGCGCCCGCGAGGGAAAGCTCACCGGCTCCCTGCCTTGCCGGCGGTTGATATAGGGGTGAACCATACCTCCCTGAATGGGGCCGGGGCGCACGATGGCCACCTCGATCACCAGATCATAAAATTCGCGGGGCTTCATGCGGGGCAGAAAGTTCATCTGCGCGCGGCTTTCCACCTGAAACACCCCGACCGCATCGGCCACACACAGCATATCATATGTTTTGGTGTCGGCCTGCGGTATCGTGGCAATGCTCAGACTTTTCTGTTCGTATTTTTCGAGCAGATCAAAGCTTTTGCGAATACACGTCAGCATACCAAGGCTGAGCACATCAACTTTGAGAATGCCGAGCGCATCGATATCATCCTTGTCCCATTCGATAATTGTGCGCTCATCCATCGCCGCATTTTCAATCGGGCACAGCTCGTCCAACCGCCCCTTGGTGATCACAAAGCCCCCCACGTGTTGCGAAAGATGGCGTGGAAAGCCGATCACTTCGCCAATCAGACGGATGGTTTGCGCAAGGCGCAGGTCGTTAAGATCAAGCCCCATCTCACGAATGCGGTCAGGGTCGGCGCCGCTGTTGGACTGGCCCCAGATCTGCCCCGAAAGACGCGCCGTCACATCCTGAGACAGCCCCATCACCTTTCCCACTTCGCGTATCGCCGCACGCGCGCGAAAATGAATCACAGTGGCGCACAGCCCCGCACGATGGCGGCCATAGCGCTGGTAAATCCATTGGATCACTTCCTCACGGCGCTCATGCTCAAAATCAACGTCAATATCAGGCGGCTCGCCACGGTGCTCGGAGACAAACCGCTCAACCACCATAGTGATGGTCTCCGGGCTGACATCTGTTATGCCCAACAGATAGCAGATGATGGAATTGGCCGCCGAACCGCGGCCTTGGCAGAGAATGCCCTGACTGCGCGCATATTCCACAATTTCATGCACCGTCAGGAAATAGGCCGGAAAATCGAGCTTGGCGATCAGCTTCAGTTCTTTCTCAAGCTGGGCGCGCGCCTTGTCTGTGGCCCCTTGCGGATAGCGGCGCGTCAGGCCGTCCCGCGCCAAGCGCTCCAGCCGCGCCATGGGGCTTTCGCCCTCTGCGATCTCGTCAGGGTATTCATAGCTCAACTCGCTCAAATCAAAGCTGCACCGCGCCGTGATGTCCAATGTGCGCCGCAAGGCCGCCGGATGATTGCGAAACAGCCGCGCCATATCCGCATGGCCTTTGAGGCGGCGCTCGGCATTGGGCAGCGCGCGGGTGCCGATTTGGTCAATCGTGATGTGCTCGCGCATACAGGTCAGCACATCGGCCAATTGCTTGCGCTTGCCGTGGTGCATCAACACATTCCCCACCGCGACCAAAGGGGTCGAGCTGCGCAATGCAAGGTCTGCACAGGCCTTGAAATACGCCTGATCGCTGCCGTCATACCGTGGGGCCGCCCCCAGAAAGACAAAGCCGGGAAAGCGGCGCTGGATCGGCGCGATATCCTGCTGCGCGCCGCTCAGGGCAGGCGGCAAGGCGATCAGGATCATGCCTGCGCCATGGGCAACAAGGTCGCTTTGATCCAGATGGCAGTCGCCCTTTTTCGCGCGCTGTTTGCCAAGGCTCAAAAGCCGCGTGAGCCGTTGATAGGCCGCGCGGTCTGTGGGCAGCGCCAGCCACTGCACCGCGCTGTCCCGCAGCACCAGACGGCACCCGATGATCAGCTTGGGAAGCGCTGCGTTTTCGGGGCGCTCTTTGCGCAACACCTTCAAGGCCGAATAGGCCCTCACCACACCGGCCAGCGAGTTGCGATCTGTGATGGCGATCGCCTCAAGCCCCAGATCAACAGCGCGCGCCATCATTTCTTCGGGGTGTGAGGCCCCGGTGAGAAAGGTAAAATTGGTGGTGACACACAGCTCGGCATAATTCATGCAAACTCTCCCTGCACAAACCACGCAGGGTTTCGCGGCGTATAAAACAGCCACAGCCGGCGCCCTTCGCAGGTGTCCACGCGCCAATAATCGCGCAGGCCAGACCGCCAGTTTTCATCCTCCAGCCACCATTCCGGCATAATGCGCTCCGGCCCCACCGCACGCCCTGTTGTGAGAGACATCCGCCGCCAGCGAAACCGTTTTGGCGGATTGGGACCATGCCCGACAATCGCTTCGGGCGAAAACAGACACAGAGGGCGAGGCTGCGCTCCGGGCCATGCCCGGCTCGGCTCGCAAAAAGCCGCCGCCGCAAGGATAAACCCCCGCTCCGGGATATGGCTGTCAGCCGGCAAAAAGCGCTGGATGTTTTCCAATCCGATCCGCGCGCCCAGCCGCGTCAACAGATCATCAAACTGGTCTTTGTGGCTTGAGGAGGCCGTGTGGCTCAGCTGTTGCGCAGGTATTTTTTCAATAACAACAGCCGACAGCCGCAACTGGTCAATCCCGAAACCGGCATCAACAGCGCCAATACCCCGCTGAAACAGCGGCAAAATGCGCCCAGCATCATGCAGAGGCCGCGCAAGGCGCAACTCGATGTCCTGTGGCGCGCCATCCACCCGCCGAAGCGACAGACACAAGACGCGGGCGCCCACCTCATGCGCCGCCAGTTTCGCACAGAGCTGTGCCAGCAAACGCTCGGCCCCCGCCATGACATCTGCGCAAAACCCGATAGGCTCAGGCAGCGTCATGCGCACCGCATACTGTGGCGGCTCTGCCAGCGGGGTGATCTCTTCGGGCTGCGCGCCAAGGGCCTGATCCAGACGCATCAGCAGGTCTTTCCCAAAGCGCCGCGCAAGAGGGGGGCGGGCCGCGCTGGCCAGATCGCCGATGGTGCGCAGTCCAAGACGCTGCAAGGCAACATCGGTTTTGCGCTCCAGACGCAGGGCCGCAACCGGCAGTTGGCTCAAGGCCTCAAGCGGTTGCATGGCTGTCTCTTATACACATCT